>CALICM010000044.1 GCA_938049225.1 uncultured Paracoccaceae bacterium | reverse complement strand
GATGTCGCCGGCTTGCAAAAGATTGGGAGAAGTCCATCCAGTCAGCCGAAAGTTGGCTCCTCACAGCCCACATCAAACTCGTCACAAGGCGGATCGCAAGAGCCTTAAATCATTGAAAGAGTTTCGAGGCGGACACTAAGGCACGTTAGATCAAAGCGCGCGCTATTTGATCTTTTAGATGCAGCCGTTGCTTTCGCATTTCGATCATATGAAGGTCGTCGGTCGGCTCTACATTGGTTTCGGCCCGATGGATCGCGCGGTTTATCTCGTGGTACTTGTCGAACAGGCGGGAAAAATGGGCGTCCCCGTCCTTAAGGCGTTGTAATTTGCTGGTATGCATTGGGAATTCTTCGGCCAATTCATGGGGGACGTGAGACATCTTGGACCTTTTGCGTTCGTTGCGATCCGCTGATTCTATAGGGCGATGGACCTACCGCCCTTGACCCAGGTCAAATCCGTGTATCCGCTGTCAGAACGCGGTCCGCCCTATCCCGTCCCTGCAGCACGATCTGCGCGTTGGGCATGTCGTTGCTGTCGATCCAGGCGCGCGCAGCCTCGGGGTCTTTGCCGTGCGTTGCCCAGCGGGCCAGCAGGCGGCGGTCCAGTTCCGGTAAGGGGACGTCCAGGAACCAGACGGCATCCAGATGTTGGCGCACCCCCTCCCAACCGCCATGATCGTGCAGCAGGTAGTTGCCCTCGACCACCACGATCCGGGCGTCAATGCCTATCTCGAGCGCGCCCGCGCGGGCCAATTCCAAGTCGCGATCAAAGGCGGGCGCATAGACCGCGGCACCCGCGCGCACCCGGGCCAAAAGCGCGCAAAACCCCTCAACATCAAAGGTATGCGGTGCCCCCTTTCGCGCGCGATGCCCCCGGACCTCCAAAATACCATCATCCAAATGAAAGCCATCCATCGGCAGCAAAGCTGCGCCCGGCACCGCGCGCACCAACTCTTGCGCCAAGGTCGATTTGCCCGAGGCCGGGGCCCCTGCGATCCCCAAGACAAAGCGCCCATCGACCCCAGCGGCTAGCCGTGCCAGGTCCGCTGCCAGCCCGGTCACGACCGAACCAGCGCCTCGTAATCCTGGGCGATCATACGGGTCAGCGCGCCGACCTCGAAGCTGTGGCTGCCGATCTGCCCAACCGGGGTCACTTCGGCCGCGGTGCCGGTCAGCCAGCACTGCTCGAACCCGTCCAGCTCTTCAGGCATGATATGCCGCTCGATCACTGGGACCTGCCTCTCTTTCAGCATGCCAATAACCGTCTGGCGCGTGAGACCGTTTAGGAAGCAGTCCGGCGTGGGCGTGTGCACTTTGCCGTCTTTGACGAAGAATACATTCGCGCCCGTCGCCTCGGCCACATAGCCCCGATAATCCATCATCAAAGCGTCCGAGCAGCCCTTGGCCTCGGCCTCGTGCTTGGACATGGTGCAGATCATGTAAAGCCCCGCCGCTTTGGCAAAGCAGGGGATGGTTTCAGGGCTGGGGCGCTTCCACTTCGAGATGTCCAGCATGGCACCTTGCATTTTAGCGTCGCCGTAATAGGCACCCCATTCCCAAACGGCGATCGCCATATGGACCGGGTTCTTGGCCGAGGCGACGCCCATGTCTTGCCCGGATCCGCGCCAGCACAGCGCCCGGACATAAGCGTCGCTCAGGCCGCTTGCCGCCAAAGCTTCTTGCTTGGCCGCTTCGATTTCATCGACGGTGTAGGGGATCGGAATGTCCAACTCCTGGCCCGAGAATAGTAGCCGTTCGGAATGTTCGCGGCTTTTGAAAATCTTGCCGTTATAGGCGCGCTCGCCCTCGAACACACTGGAGGCATAATGCATGGCATGGGTCAGAATATGCACCTGAGCACTGCGCCAAGGCTTCAATTCGCCATCCATCCAGATGACGCCGTCACGGTCATCATACGCTGCGGTCATCGCCAGATCCTCCCGATCCTTGTCGAATATTGCGTCAAAGGCGCCCTTCACGACAGGAAATTTCTAATTTACTGGGAATCGCTAACATTGACCCCTTGGAAAGTCAACAAGGCTGACATAAAATCCCGCAAAACGTGAAAGCCAGCCCCGAGGTGTCGATGCAGTCCTCTCGCCCCAAAACCGCCGCCACAACGGGCGAGCAGTTGCTGTTCTTAACGGACGATCAACTGCGGCAAGGTATTGAGCTGATGTTCTTTGCCTATCGTGGTTTCACCGCAGATCCAGATAGAATTCTGGAGGATTACGCTTATGGCCGCGCCCACCATCGCGCGCTGCATTTTATCAACCGCCGACCAGGGCTGACGGTGAACGAGCTTTTGGATATCCTCGGCGTCACGAAACAATCCCTGAACCGCGTATTGCGTCAGTTGGTCGAAGACGGGCTGGTCGAAAGCTCGGTGGGTCGCCAGGACCGCCGTCAGCGGAACTTGACCTTGACCGAGAAGGGGCAGGCGCTGGAGGCGGAATTGTCCACCACTCAACGGGCGCGCATGCGGCGGGCCTATTCCAATGCCGGGGCGCAGGCGGTGCAGGGGTTTCGTGAAGTGCTTGAGCAGATTATAGATCCAGAGAGACGCGGCCAGATTGAACGGTTGTTGGAGACCAAGAGATGACCACGCCAGAGCAGCCCGACGCCCATATTTTGGTCGTTGATGATGACGAGCGGATCCGCGATCTGCTCAAGAAGTTCCTGTCCCGGCATGACTACTGGGTCACGACGGCGCGAGATGCGGCACACGCCCGCAAGCTGCTCGACGGGCTCGAGTTTGACCTTCTGGTGGTCGATGTGATGATGCCGGGCGAGGATGGGTTCAGTCTGACGAGGGACCTGAGCGACCAAATCGCCACGCCGATCCTTCTGCTGACCGCGCGGGGCGACAGTATGGACCGGATCAAGGGGCTCGAGGCTGGGGCAGACGACTATCTGCCCAAACCCTTCGAGCCAAGGGAATTGCTGCTCAGGATCAACGCGATCTTGCGGCGCGTGCCGAAGTCGGATTCCGGAAACGAGCCGCCCAAGACGCTGCACATGGGCGAGATCCGCTATGACCTGACCCGGGGCGAGTTGTGGCAAGGGCAGGATATGATCCGGCTGACCGCGACCGAAAACCAGTTGATGCGGATCTTTTCGGCCAAACCGAACGAGGCGATCAGCCGTACCCAGTTGGTGGCTGACCTGGGCCGCGACGATGGCCAGGCACAGGAACGCGCCGTGGATGTTCAGATCACCCGGCTAAGGCGCAAGATCGAGGCGGATCCAAAAACGCCACGGTATCTGCAAACGGTTCGCGGGGCGGGCTATATGCTGGCCCCGGACTAGGGGCCTCACCGTGACGCCCTGTGTAATTATATGAAACTGTTCATAAATATACTCTATAGCGGGTGAGGGTCCCAGGCGCGGCGCGATTAACCCGATACTAACCCTGTTCCGACCAGTCTGGCTTTGATGCCACATTGGCCGAGAATCAGGGACCCCCACAATGACCATAGCCTCGATCCTGGTGATTGCCGCTTTTGCGGTCTTGGGCGCCGCCGTCGCCTACGGCGCGGTGGTCCTGATCCCGCGCGCTGTGGTACATTTTCGTACGCGGCAAGCGCCGAAAGTTGAGCCGCCCCTGATTGCGCAACGTCCCACCGCGCCGGCGCCACTGCCGGTGGACGGGGCGGCTGTTTTGGACGGACTAGCAGATGTGCGCCGTGGCCTGTCCGATTTGGCGCAGGTTCAGATGGGCATTCTTGAAACACCCGCCCCGGGCAATGCCGCGGATACGCAGGGTTTAGCGGCTGAGGTCGCAGACCTGAAAGCGGACATCTCGGGCCGCCTGGGCGATGTGGCACAGGTGTTAGAGGCCGCCTTGAACCGCGCGGATCCACCGGCGGCGGGGGATTTGATCTCCGCGTTGACACCCGCCCTGGAGCAGATTCAGGCCGAGGTTTCGGCGCAATATGACCGGCTATCTAACCTGGTGGTTTCGCCCCAAGACACCGTGGCGATGGCCGCACAATTGAAGGATTTGTTGGAAGCGCAATCCGCTGAGAACGCCGAACGTTTCGCCGCCACAAGTGCGGCAACGGCCGAGTGTATCTTGTTGGCGCAGACCCAGCGCGAGGAGGCGTTGCAGGCGCAAGTCGCGGGGCTTGAGCAGCGATTGGCGGACCTGGACACGCACGTGGCGCGGGCCGCCGCACCCGAGCCCCCAGAGGCAGTTATGAAACGTTTTGCCGCGCTCGAAGCCCTGGTTACCCAGGGGCTGGACACGCTGAATGCCAAAGCAACGGCGGTGCTTGCGGCGCCCGCGCCGACGGTCAATTTGACCAAGGTCGAGGCAGGACTTGCGGCACTTGCAGACCGATTTGACGGGATAGAGGGGCAGATGAGCGCCCCGCAGAAGCCAGGGGAGACCGAGTTTCTGCGGGACCGGCTTGAGGATATCGCATCGGCAATCGAGGCGTTGTCCGAACGGGCGGAGGAGGTGGTCGAAGGGAACGATGACCCGGCAACGCCCGATGAAGCAGCGCCCGCCGAAGGTTCCAAAGACAACGTGGTTACCCTGCCCGAGACGCCGGCCGACGCGGATGACGGGGCCGCGGCGGATGACGACCTGCCGCGATCGCGCCTGGCCCGCGACATGGAAGTGTTGCGCGCTTACCCTGGTTTGGCGGCGATGCTAAGCCGTGGCGTGGCCCGCCAGGATGTGCCGACAGCCACGCCCGCGCCCGACGCCAGCCAGGCGGGTGCTGAGCCAACCTTGGGTGATATACCTGTCGGCGGCCGGGCTGACAAAATGATGTAAGGCCTGGTCCGGACGCCCCCTGGCCATTGCTTTTTGGGCGTGAGCCGGTCGGGAATGACATTGACACGCTGGCCGTTGTCTTTGATATCCCCGCGATGAACCAAGCTTTCGCACCCCCGCATGCCCTGACCGATGTCGCGACACGTATCCTGGCGCTGACCGAGGGCGAGACTGATGCGGTGGCGCTGATGGCGACCATGGCGTGCGAGTTGTTCCATTCCGATGATCGTTTTGATTGGGTCGGTTTTTATCGCCGAACCGGCCCCGAGATGCTGAAAATAGGCCCCTATCAAGGGGGGCATGGCTGTTTGCAGATCCCCTTTTCGCGCGGTGTCTGCGGCGCGGCGGCACGCAGCGGCCAGACCCAATTGGTATCCGACGTTGACGCTTTCGAGGGGCATATCGCTTGCGCCGCTTCCACCAAATCCGAGCTGGTCCTCCCCGTTTTTGGCATGGATGGGGCTTTGATCGCGGTGCTGGACATCGACAGCGACCGACCCGATGCATTCACGGCCTCGGATGCTGCGATCTTGGAACCGCTGCTGGCCCAAGTATTCGCGCAGGCCAACTGACCTGCCAACAAACGTGCGCCCGGGTTGCACTACAGGCAGATGCACCGCATAGAACGGTCCAGCACCCTATTGTGCCGGAGGCCGCCACCGTGATGTTGAACCCTGCCCATTCGGAATTGCCGATCCTGACCCCCGACGCGCCACAAGAGCGGTCGTTCAACACCGCGCCCGAGGCGGTCGAGATGTTGATCGCGCTTTACGCGGAAGCCACGACCTTTTTGCGCAAACATTTTCTGGCGGTGATGCGCGGCGAGGATCCCGCCGGGCGGTACCGGGCATTCTATCCTCAGATCTCGCTGACGACGTCCAGCTATGCCAAGGTCGACAGCCGTCTGTCCTTTGGCCATGTGGCCGAGCCGGGGCACTACACAGCGACGATCACTCAGCCGGATCTGTTTAAAGGCTATCTGACCCAACAGATCGGCTTGCTGATCGATAACCACAGGGTTTCGGTGCGGGTCGGTCTGTCAACAACCCCGATCCCGGTGCATTTCGCGATGGAAAGTGGTGCTGTGATCGAGGGCACGGCCGAGGCGGGGCTGACACGGCCCCTGCGCGATTTGTTCGATGTGCCGGATTTGAACACCACAAACGATACAATTGTGAACGGGGATGTTACCTCGGGCCTTGATGGGCTGCGGTCCCTGGCGCCGTTTACCGCACAACGGGTCGACTATTCGCTAGCACGCCTGGCGCACTATACCGCGACGGAGCCCGAGCATTTTCAAAACCACGTGCTGTTCACCAACTATCAGTTTTACATCGACGAGTTCATCGCCTTCGCCAAAAAACAGATTGCAGATCCTGACAGCGGATATACCGCGCTGATCGAGCCGGGAAATGTGGTCACAACGGTCACCGGCTCGACAGGGACGCCGGCGGCGAAGCTGCCGCAAATGCCGACTTATCATTTGGTGCGCAAAGAAAATGCCGGGATCACGATGGTGAACATCGGGGTGGGCCCTTCGAACGCGAAAACCATCACCGATCATATCGCGGTGCTGCGTCCGCATGTCTGGCTGATGCTGGGCCATTGCGCGGGGCTGCGAAACTCGCAATCGTTGGGGGACTATGTGCTGGCGCATGCCTATGTCCGCGAGGACCACGTTCTGGACGACGATCTACCGATCTGGGTGCCGATCCCTGCCCTAGCGGAAGTGCAGGTGGCCCTGGAAGAGGCGGTGGAAGAAGTCACCGGGCTTGAAGGGTATGACCTGAAAAAGATCATGCGCACCGGCACGGTCGCCACAATCGACAACCGCAATTGGGAACTGCGGGACCAATCGGGCCCCGTTCAGCGGCTCAGCCAAAGCCGGGCAATCGCGCTGGATATGGAAAGTGCGACGATCGCAGCGAACGGGTTTCGGTTTCGTGTGCCTTATGGGACATTGCTGTGTGTGTCCGACAAACCTCTGCATGGCGAGCTAAAGCTGCCTGGGATGGCCACAGCATTTTACAAGCGGCAGGTGGCGCAGCATCTGCTGATCGGGCTGCGCGCGTTGGAAACCCTGCGCGGGATGCCGCTTGAGCGGTTGCATTCGCGGAAGTTGCGCAGCTTTGAAGAGACCGCGTTTCTGTAGTGTCTTTTCGGCATCGGACAGGCATCAACCCCTTAGAAAAAAGGGTTTTCGCGCAATTCGTTGGTTGTCTTTTGAAAACGGATTGGGTTTAGTTTGCCAACCTTATTCTCTGAGCAACCAACCAAACAAAAGGGAGCGCCGAATGGCCCAGAAACCGATGACAAAGACGCAGCTTGTCGCTGCACTTGCCGAAAAAACCGAGAGCGACAAAGCCTCTGTCAACCGGATGATCGACGCGCTGACCGAAGTTGTGACCTCGGAAGTCTCGGGCGGTGGTGCGGTCACCCTGCCGGGTCTGGGAAAGTTTTCGTGCCGGGATCGCCCAGCGCGGATGGTGCGCAACCCTGCCACGGGTGAGCAAATGCACAAAGAGGCGGATCGCGCGGTGAAAGTGACCATCGCCAAGGCGCTGAAAGACGTCGTGAACGCCTGATCCACAAACAGATTTCACATGCAACGGGCCGCTCCTATCGGGCGGCCTGTTGTTTTTTGGGGGCCCGCTTGAATGGACAGCCGGACGGCCCTGATGGGGCTGAGCTTTGTGGTGATGTGGTCGAGTGCCTTTACCTCGGCCAGGATCGCGGTGGCGGACGCGCCACCGTTTTTGCTGCTGAGCGTGCGGTTCGCGGTCTCAGGCGTATTAGCGATTGCGATCGCCCGGATGCTGGGGCAGCGGATGCCGATGAACGCCGCAACTTGGTGGGCGGTGATTGTTTTCGGGATTTGCCAGAATACGCTGTATCTGGGGCTGAATTTCACGGCGATGCAGACGGTCGAGGCGTCGATTGCCGTGATCATCGCCAGTGCCTTGCCATTGGTCGTGGCGGCGGCGCGCTGGGCATTGATGGGCGAGCGGTTGCGATGGGTTGGCGTTGCCGGGCTTGCGGCGGGATTGGGCGGGGTGCTGGTTATCATGTCGGCGCGGCTGTCGGGCGGAGCAGATCCCTTTGGCGTTATGCTGTGCTTGGGCGGACTTTTGGCGCTGACAGTTGCGACCCTGATGGTAACCGGCGCGTCGATTGGAGGGAACGTGCTGATGATCGTTGGGCTGCAGATGCTGGTGGGCAGCTTAACGCTGCTGCCGTTGTCAATGGCTTTTGAGGTTTGGACGGTCAACTGGACCGCCTCGCTTGTGTTGGCTTTTGTCTATACCACACTGGTGCCGGGGCTTGCCGCAACGGTCATCTGGTTTCTGCTTGTGAAACGGATCGGCGCCACGCGGGCGTCCAGTTTTCACTTTTTGAATCCCTTTTTTGGGGTGGCAATCGCAGCCATTATCCTGGGGGAGGCGCTGTCACCGCGGGATTATCTGGGGGTCGTGGTGATTATGGCCGGTATCTGGGGTGTACAGCGGGCGTATCAGCACCCCAGTTAACCGCATCGCAACGATGATACGACACAAGTTGCCCGTGGGCACGAAACAAACGCGCCCGGGTCGCGTGACGCGTTAAACAGTTGGAGGTCCCCTACTTGGATTATGGTATTATGAGCCAAGGCAATGGGCTTTTGGTTAAATCACGCGATCCGTGAATCGTATAGCCTTGCTTACTCGCCAAGTGATGTCCCGATCCATCCACACCGCGAGCGTTATGTGTTCTAGGTTTCGCTTAGTGGCAAGATCGTGATCAAAATTTGGCAGAAATTTGACAAGGACCCCCTATGTTGAGTGGTGAGGGAAACTTTTGTTTTGTAACCGGAGTGTACAATGTTGAGAAAAGTTGCACAGTTCTACTTGTTGGCGATGGCCCTTTCGTTTGCGATAACGATGGTCGTCGGTGGCGCCGGACAGTCGGTTGACTACGTTCGCGTCGTTATGTTCGCCCTACTCAGTTGGCCGCTGTCGGCCCTAATCCTGTTGGCTCATAGCAAAATGGTACGCCTGCGTGAAGTCGATGCCGCCAAGGGCGGTGCCGCAGCGCTTCAGTAAGGCAAACCGACATAGTTGATCGCCATCGCCGCTTGGGCCCCCGCGTTGCCGCGAAGAAACTCAAGCTCAGCGCGCTGGATCCTGAGGTCGAACTGGCTTTGATCGGGCGTGCGGTGCATCAGATTGCTGAACCACCAGCTGAAGCGCTCGGCCTTCCAAACCCGGGCGAGCGCACGATCTGAATAGCTGTCGATCCCCTCGGTGTCGCCCGCCTCGTAGAATTGCCGCACGCCGGAATACAAGTAGTGCACGTCCGAAGCGGCGGTGTTCAACCCCTTTGCGCCGGTTGGCGGCACGATGTGCGCCGCATCGCCGCACAGGAACAGACGCCCCCAGCGCATCGGCTCAGTGACGAACGACCTGAGCGGGGCGATGGATTTCTCGATCGAGGGCCCGGTGATCAAGCGGTCGGCCTGGGCCTGCGGCAGGCGGCGTCTCAACTCGTCCCAAAAGGCCGCATCGGTCCAATCGTCCGGGCTGTCGGACAGTGCACATTGGATATAATAGCGGCTGAGATTGGCGTTGCGCATTGAGCACAATGCGAAGCCACGATCCGAATTGGCGTAGATCAACTCGTCATTAACCGGCGGGGTTTCGGACAAGATGCCCAACCAGCCAAAGGGATAGGTTTTCTCGTATTCGTGACGGACACTTTCGGGGATCGTCTTGCGACTAACGCCGTGAAACCCATCGCATCCGGCGATAAAGTCGCAATCCAGGCGTTTGCTTTGACCGTCCTTCGTATAGGTGACATGCGGCTTGTCCGTGTCGGCGTCCCAAAGGGTTACGCTCTCGACGTTAAACTCGATCTGCCCCCCGGCCGCTTGCCGCGCGTCATAAAGATCGCGCGTTACCTCGGTCTGACCATAAACAATGACGGGTTTGCCGGTGCGCTCTACAAAGTCGATACGGAACATTTGGCCGGCAAAAGCGATCAGGGTGCCATCGTGTAAAATCCCCTCGGCGTGCAGCCGGTCGGCCACGCCGGCCTGTTCCATCAAGCCGACCAATCCCTGTTCCAGCACGCCCGCCCGGATCCGGCCCAGAACGTAGTCGCGGGTTTTGCGTTCTAAAACAACACTTTCAATGCCCCGGGTAGAGAGTAGTTGCGCCAAAAGCAGGCCCGACGGGCCGCCACCAATGATCGCAACTTGGGTGCGCATGTTAGAAGTCCAGGTTCTCGACGCTTAGTGCATTGTCCTGAATGAACGCGCGGCGGGGTTCGACGACATCGCCCATCAGCCGCGTGAACACCTCGTCCGCCTCGTCCACTTCGTTGACCCGAACTTGCAGCAAGGTGCGCGCCTCGGGGTCCAGGGTAGTTTCCCACAACTGATCGGGGTTCATTTCGCCCAGGCCCTTGTAACGTTGCAGGGTGAGGCCGCGCTCGCCCTCGGCCATCACCGCATTCAGCAGATCAAGCGGGCCATGGACCGTGATTTCCTTCTCGCGGCGCGCAAGGGTGGCGGGCTGGTTGTACACCTCCTGCAACGGTTTGGTCAGGCTGCCAAGCTTGCGCGCCTCGCCCGAGCGCAGAACCGGGCCGTCCAGGGTCCGAACTTCTTCCACGCCGCGCAGAACGCGGAACAGGCGAATGCCGTGGTCTTGGGTCGGACGGCCCTGCCAGCCACGCTCATATTCGGCGGCGATCAAATCCAGGCGCTGGGCAACCGCATCGGCCACGCTCTGAAGGTCGCCGTCCAGCGCGCCGGGGGCCAAGGCACCGGCGATGGTCGCCTGCTCAAGGATTGGCCGGGGGTAATGGGTGGGGAAGGCATTAAGAACTGTACGGGCCTGACGCGCCTCGGCCACGACGCGCTCAAGATCAGCACCCGAGATCGCGGTGCCGTCCCGCAGCTTAAGGACAGTCTCGGTCAGGCCCATTTGAATCAGGTAGTCCTCGAGGGCGGCTTCGTCCTTTAAATAGACTTCAGATTTGCCGCGCGCGACTTTGTACAAAGGGGGCTGAGCGATATAGAGATAGCCGCCGTCAATCAACTCCGGCATTTGGCGGAAGAAGAAGGTCAGCAGCAAAGTACGGATATGCGCGCCATCAACATCGGCGTCGGTCATGATGACGATCTTGTGGTAGCGCAGCTTGTTCACGTCGAACTCGTCCCGCCCGATGCCCGCGCCCAGGGCGGTGATCAGCGTGCCGATTTCTTGGCTGCCCAGCATGCGGTCGAAACGAGCACGTTCGACGTTTAGGATTTTACCACGCAGCGGCAGGACGGCCTGGTTCGAGCGGGCGCGGCCCTGCTTCGCCGACCCCCCGGCACTGTCGCCCTCGACCAGAAAGATCTCGGATTTGGCCGGGTCCTTCTCTTGGCAGTCGGCCAGTTTGCCGGGCAGCGAGGCGACCGACATCGCGGATTTTCGGGTCATCTCGCGGGCCTTGCGCGCCGCTTCGCGCGCCAAAGCGGCTTCGACGATTTTGGTGACGATCACCTTTGCCTCGGCCGGGTTCTCCTCGAACCACTCGGCGAGCTTTTCGTTCATCAGCCCTTCAACCGCTGGGCGAACCTCGGAACTGACCAGCTTGTCCTTGGTCTGGCTCGAGAATTTCGGGTCCGGCACTTTGACCGACAACACGCAAGTGAGCCCCTCCCGGGCGTCATCGCCCGTGAAGCTGACTTTCTCCTTTCGGGCGATGCCGCTGGTGCCTGCGTAGTTGTTGATTGTTCGGGTCAACGCACCGCGAAAGCCTGCCAAATGGGTGCCGCCATCGCGCTGCGGGATGTTGTTGGTAAAGGGCAGCACCGTTTCGTGATAGCTGTCGTTCCACCACATCGCGACCTCGACCCCGATGTCGTCGCGGGTGCCTTCGACAAAGATCGGGTCGGTGATCAGTGCGGTTTTTGAGCGATCCAAGTAGCGCACGAACTCGCGCACGCCGCCCTCATAGATCAATTCGGTTTCCAGCGCTTCGACCGGACGTTCGTCGCGCAAAGTGATGCGAACGCCCGAGTTCAAGAAAGCCAGTTCGCGCAGGCGGTGTTCGAGGGTTTTGAAAAGGTAATCGCGGTTCGAGAATGTCTCGGTCGAGGCAAGAAAGCGCACCTCGGTCCCACGCCGACCCTTTGCGTCGCCCACAACCTTGAGCGGTTCGGTGGTGAAGCCCCCCTCGAACCGCGCGATATGTTCCTTCCCGTTGCGCCAGATGCGCAGTTCCAGCCATTCGGAAAGCGCGTTGACCACGGACACGCCGACGCCATGCAGACCGCCCGACACTTTGTAGGAGTTGCTGTCGAACTTTCCGCCCGCATGCAGCTGGGTCATGATGACCTCGGCCGCGCTGACGCCTTCCTCCTCGTGAATATCCGTGGGAATACCACGGCCATTATCACTGACCGAAACGCTTTCGTCGGCGTGGATGATGACCGTCACGGTGTCCGCATGACCGGCCAGTGCCTCGTCAATGCCGTTGTCCACAACCTCATAGACCATATGATGCAGCCCCGACCCGTCGTCGGTGTCGCCGATGTACATGCCAGGGCGTTTGCGTACGGCCTCAAGGCCCTTCAGAACCTTGATGGATTCTGCGCCGTAGTCCGCATTTTCGCCAGGTTTTTTCTGCTCGTCGTCCGCCATTCGGTCGGTCCTTTTTTCTTTCCTTCCACTATAAAGGTAAACGTGCGGATTGTCACGCTTCGCGCAACGATGCGTGCTTGTATTTCCATTTTTAAATCAACAGGTTGCGACGTTCGAATCGGGCTTCAAATTTATTGCAGAAACGCGATCGCCCAGCCCACCAAAATCAGCAGAATTCCGGCGCTCAGGTTTAGACGCGCGCGTGCGGTGTTTGAGGTTAAAATCGCGCGGACGCGGCCCAGAAACAGCGCCAACATCAAGTTGCCGAGAAAGGGCACCAGGGCCGAGATGGCGCAGATCGCGGCGATGTCCCAAAGGGTCACTTGGGTTAGATCGAAAAAGCCGGGCAGCACGCCCATGTAGAACAGGATCGCTTTTGGATTGCCCAGGATGACCAGCAGCCCAGCCAGGAACCCGGCCCAGACGCCGGGTGCAGTCAGGGCCGAGTTCTCTCCTATTTGGGCGGCGCGGTGGCGGATTAGCGCGACACCCATCAAAACGAAAAGCACGGCCCCAGCATAACGGAGCAGGGTTAGGAAATCCGCATATAGCGACACCAGGAAAGTCACCCCAAAGATGGCGAGCAAGGGCCACAGCACGTCGCCGACCACCACGCCCAGCGCCAACGGCCAAGCGCCGTGAAAGCCGGCCGCCAGAGCGCGGGCGATCAGCGCGACCCAAACGGGGCCCGGGGTCAGGAACAGGATCAGCAGCGCGATGGCGTAAAGGCCGATATCGGTGGGGCTGAGGGTCATTGTGGGGGCACTTCGGTGAGTTGCGACAGGCCATCTGTTTCGCGGACCTCGAACCATAGCGCGCGATCGGTCAGGGGTGTGAACAAATTGGCGTCGGTTCCGGTCATCCAGGCCTGCGCGCCCAGGGTGCAGATCTCGTCATAAAGGGCGGCGCGGTGGTCCGCATCCAGATGGGCTGCAACCTCGTCCAGCAGGATGATCGGGGCAGCACCAAAGTCGTCAGTCAGGGCGCGCGCGTTGGCCAGGATCAGCGAGACCAGCAGGGCCTTTTGCTCGCCTGTGGAACACGCGCGGGCAGGCATGGCTTTGGCCGCATAGGTGGCCTCCAGGTCCGCGCGATGCGGTCCGACCAGCGTGCGGCCCGCCGCCATGTCACGGTGGCGGGCGGTGGCAAAGGCTTGGTGCAGGGTGTCAGGGTCGGTGGTGTTACCTGTGGGGTCCGCGGCGGTCAGGGCCAGATCGGCGCGGGGGAAGCTGGTTTCGGCGTCTGTTTGCGCTGCACTCAACCGATCCAGCGCCTCGATCCGGTTGGTGGTCAGACGGGCGCCATGGGTGGCCATTTGAGTTTCCAGACCCGCGTACCAGTTGGGGTTGTGGACTTGATCCTTGAGCAGCCGGTTCCGCTCGCGCATGGCTTTGTCATAGGCAAGTACGGTGTCCGCATGGTTGGGCTCAAGGCTAAGGGTCAGTCGGTCGAGAAAGCGGCGGCGATCAGCGGCGCCTTCAAGCCATAACCGATCCATCGCGGGGATCAGCCAAATCACCCGCGCCAGCCGGCCCAGGGCGATCTGCGGCGCGGTTTTGCCATCGATTTTCAGCGCGCGGGTGGTGGTGCCTGGCTCGGCCCAGGTTTCGATCTCGTGGGTGCGGTCGGGGGCCTGAAGCCGCGCGGTCACCTTCCAGCCCAACGCCTCGGGCGTGCGCGCGATGTCCGGAATGGCGGCACGGCGCAGGCCCCGGCCAGGTGAAAGCAGCGAGAGGGCCTCAAGGATATTGGTTTTACCCGCGCCGTTGGGACCGAAGATCACCACAGGGCGTCCATCCCCCTGGATCAGGGTGGTTTTATGTGAGCGCAGGTGGGACAGGCTCAGCGAGGTGACCGCGAGCCTCGGCATGGGTTGGATCAGACGCGCATCGGCATAACGACGTAGACAGCGGTTTCGTCATCGCCCTCGCGCATCAGCGTCGGATCGCCCGAGGCATTGAACAAAAAGACTGCGTTCTCACGATCCACCTGATCGGCGATTTCCTGCAAGTATTTGGCATTAAACCCAATCTCGAGCGGCTCGTCGCCATAGGCCACCGCCAGTTCTTCTTCAGCGGCCCCACTGTCGGGGGCATTGACCGACAGGACCAGCCGATCTTCGTCCAGGCTGAGTTTAACCGCCCGCGAGCGTTCCGACGACACCGTTGCCACCCGGTCCACGGCGCGCGAGAACTCGGTCGCGTCAACCTCAAGCCGCTTGGTGTTGCCCTGTGGGATCACCCGAGAATAGTCGGGGAACGAGCCATCGATGACCTTCGAGGTCAAAGTCACCTCGGGCGTTGCAAAGCGCACCTTGGTTTCCGAGACCGAGACGGCGATTTGCACCTCGTCATCGTCCAGCAACTTACGCAGCTCGCCCACGGTTTTGCGCGGCACGATCACGCCGGGCAGATTGTCGGCTCCCTGCGGCAGTTCGGCGTCAATCCGGGCCAGGCGGTGGCCATCGGTGGCCACACAACGCAGGGTCTTGTCCCCGGCCAGTTCGGCCGCATGCATGTAGACGCCGTTCAGATAATAGCGGGTTTCTTCGGTCGAGATGGCGAATTTGGCCTTGTCGAACAAACGCCGCAGGATCGGTGCGGCAATGGCGAAATTGCAATCATATTCGGCGCTGGCCATCACCGGGAAATCCTCGCGCGGCAGGGTTGCCAGCGAGAAGTTCGAGCGGCCCGCGCGGATCGCCAGGCGCCCAGTGGTCTGATCGGCCTCAAGCTCGACCATCGCACCATCGGGCAGTTTACGAACGATCTCGTGCAGGGTGTGGGCGCCAACGGTTGTCGCGCCGGGTGTCAGGACCATGGCAGGGCTGCGGTCGACCACTTCGATGTCCAGGTCGGTGGCACGCAAGCTGATCCCCTCGGCCTCGGCCTCGATCAACACATTGGCCAGGATCGGGATGGTATTGCGGCGCTCCACGACCGATTGCGCGCGACTCATGGCTCTGAGAAGCGCCGAGCGCTCGATGCTGACCTTCATGTCCCCGTTCCTTCCTTGTCCCGAATTGGGACCTTGAAGTTACCGATACTCTGGAATTGTTCAAATGAAAACGTCGGTTTGCGATCGGCTTTTCGCAAGTGCTGTCGCTAGCGTACCAGTCTGTAGTAGCGCAGTGGAATTACCTCGTCGACGTCGCCATCGCACAGTGCCAGGGAGTTGTTGCTGGCCATGTCAACCCGGCCCCGCGATTGGATCGATGTCCCGCTCAGGCCATCGACTTGCGCGGCCATTTTTACCGGGCCTGCCGCGACCAATTGAGATCCATGAAACTCCATCTTCGCGGCGAAATACATTCCGCCGTTTGTTAGGATCTGGGCGCCGCCGCCGGGTGCGCAATTGTCAGGGGCACCGATCTTGACGCCCGAGCTGCCCTGGACGGATTTGGCGCTGGTGCTGGTTGTGGCAATCATCGCGTTGCGCACCACTGTGTTTTTGTCGAATGTAATGTCGCAATTGGTGACGACAATGACATCTTCAATGGCCGACCCACCGCTGTTGCCCCGCAGATTGAGCGTACCCTTACCGCCGCAGGAAACGGAATAGACATTCCCAGGCGCCATAACGAGGGCATCGAAATTTTTGTTGGTCAAAGTCTTTCCCCCAACAGTGTCGATAACCTGCGCGGTACGATTTTCGACGGCCGCGGCGACGGCCAGGGGCAGATAGTCGAGTTCTGGGTCGGTGGAAAGATCAAGGGTCACCAGACCATCGATGATTTCCTCGACCGCATTGGCAAGATGCGGCTCGATATGGGCTTCGCGCAGCGCCTCGGCCAGGCCAATATTTTTACTCAGGTCCCCCCCCGGCACGACCAGAGTTGACAGATCAGCCATGCTGACAATCACACCGTCTTCGTAGAGATTGTTTTGATTGGCTTCGATCCCGTTCGACCCGTGCAGGCAAATGTCGTTGCCAAATGTGTTGTTGCTTTGGAAGTCGATCCTGTCTTTTGTGATCACCCCATCCAGCGCGCAGGCGGCGCGATACCGCTCGGCGATGGACACGGCGGCCACATCCCAACTAGGCAGGACATTCAGAACCTTAAGGAAAAACGTTCCAACGGCATTTCCGTTGTCCGCCGCGCGCCGGGTTATCACGCGCGCGAAATTTCCCGATCCCGGGGTAAAGCCTTCCTCAAGCGTATAGCTGCCGAAGGTGATGTCGGTCGGCTGCAAAACGCTGCCGTGGCGCTGCGTGGCCATAATTTGCCGCGCCATTCTTAGCGCGGCGTCGACGCCGCGCGCTTCCGGATCATCACTTGGCGCATCACCGGTATAGTCTTGATAAAGGCTGTTCGAGTCCCGCGCTGCAAGTGCCGCAAGGGCGGCTGAGTCGGCGGTCACCTGCAAAGCCATGCGGATGCGATGGGCGTTGGCGGTGTCGACAGCCAATCCAGCCAACAATATAAAGGCAACGGACCAGAACAGGTTCCACATCATTGCGGCGCCGTCCTCGTCCCGTCCGAAGGCCGCTAGCCGGTTGCCAAGAATATTGCCCATCTAGGGTTAAAAACCCTCTTTTATCTGCGTCACCGAGGCCGTTATGTTATTCGAGGCGACCCAGCCGAAAACCCCCACAACAGATACCTGGGACGGATCCAATGAAGCCGTGAGTGTCACAGCGCCGCCGCTGATCGCGCTGGAAGAGGCGGGTGCCGTGCCGTTAAAGGCACCGTCGCGCGCGACTTTCTGCTCGGCTTCTGCTTGTGTGCAGGCACCGATGGCCCAGCAACGGGCGGCATCTGCGGTAACGTCGTACATGCGTGATTGAGCCAAGAATATGAAGCAGATGTCGACGACAAGACCCAGGATCAAGACGAAAATGGGAACCCACATGACAAACTCGACGGTCGAGGTGCCATCCTCATCCTCCAAAAAGTCATGTGCCTGCTTCAAGCGTACCATCATCACAAGCCCTTCTATCGGCCCCGTTTGCGGCGCGCGTAAAGGGGCGACGCGGTTCACGGAACCGTTGACTGTAGCCTCCACACAGGATGGGAGTAGAGAGCGCATCTTAAGAAAGGGTTAAGGATGATACTGGGCACGCATCGCGCGGACGCATATTCCCGTGGCAGAGAACCACTTGGGCGTTGAGAGCTGTGCTCCCTATGCCTCCAGCATCCGGCGCAGCAGCTCGACCTCTTCGCTGATTTGGCTGTCGATTTGCTTGAGTTCCTCGACTTTACGCACGGCATGGATCACGGTGGTGTGGTCGCGGCCGCCAAAGCGGCGCCCAATCTCGGGCAGCGACTTGGTGGTGAGGTTTTTGGAGAGGAACATCGCCACTTGGCGAGGCCGCGAAACAGCCCGCGCGCGGCGGGGTCCCAGCAAATCGGCGATGCGGACGTTATAGTGGTCGGCAACCTTGCGAATGATCTCTTCGACCGTGACTTTGCGCTCCGAGGCGCGCAGGATATCGGCCAAGCACTCTTGGGCCATGTCCATATCAATGCGGCGGCCCACCAGCGAGGCGAAAGCAAAAAGGCGGGTCAGCGCGCCCTCAAGCACACGAACGTTCGAGCTGATGCGATGGGCCAGGAATTCGAGCACTCGCGATTCGATCTCGATGCCCGGATGCAGGGCTGCTTGACCTTCGGCCTTGGCTTGCAGAATGCCCAGGCGCAACTCGTAATCGGTAGGATGCAGATCAACAACCAAGCCGCACTGCAGACGAGATTTAATGCGGTCCTCCATACCCGAAATCTCGCCCGGGGCGCGGTCGGCCGAGATGACGATCTGCTTGTTCTGATCGACCAGGGCATTGAAAGTATGGAAGAATTCCTCTTGTGTGCTTTCTTTTCCAGCGATAAATTGCACATCATCGACCATTAGCACATCGACTGAGCGGAACAGTTCCTTGAAGCTATAGGTATCCTTGAACCGCAGCGCTCGGACGAAGCGGTACATGAACTGCTCGGCCGACAGATACAACACTTTGGGCGCGGGTTTGGTTGCTTGAAGCTCCCAGGCGATGGCGTGCATCAGGTGGGTTTTGCCCAGGCCCACGCCGCCATAAAGGAACAGCGGATTAAAGGTAACCGGGCCCCCCTCGGCCACACGGCGCGCGGCGGCATGCGCCAACTCGTTGGGTTTGCCGACGATAAAGCTGTCAAAGCGATGGCGCGTATCCAGTGGCGAACCGGGCAGATCGGGGCCGCCATCGGATCCGCTCGCACTGGCGGGCGGTTGCGATTGGGGGGGGATTTCGGCCTGCTTGGGGGGTTCCGGTTTCCGCATAGCCACCGAAAAATCCAGACGCGAAACAGGCTCACCCGCATCGGCGATCAGCTTGCGGATCCGCTCGCCGTAGTGCTGCGAGACCCAATTGCCGATGAAACTCGTGGGCGCGGTCAAATAGGCCACGCCATTCTCGCAGCCATTGTAGTCCAACGGGTCGATCCAGGTTTTGAAGGCCGAACCGCCAAGGGATGTCTTGAGCCCCTCTGTCACATTTTCCCAAGTATCTTGTCCCATATCACCACACAAACTGTTCACCAAAAATCCCAGGCGCGCATGCCCTGGTATGGCCCGATTTTCGAAGGGTGGGCGGCCCGCTAAGCTAACTTTGTTGCCAGGACAGGCCGCGGGCTTTCCAGCCATTGGCTTGGCCACGGTGTCGGTCTGCGTCGAGGTCGCCCTCGAAACCCTCGGCGACATTCACACAGCGGGTGCTGATGCCCTGATCGCTGCAAGTGGCCGCGATTTCCCGGGCCGCCTCCATCGAACGGGCGCCTGAGCGGCATATGAAAAACAGCTGCTGTGGAACATCCGTGCCGAAAGCGCCAAGCAGATCTTCGGCAAAGTCGCCGCGGATCTGCATATCCGGAAAGGCGCGCCATTCGGCCAGAATTGCACTGCGGCCCAGGGACGACAGATCGGGGATGCCAACAAAGCTCCATTCTGGGCGGGTACGGACGTCAACCAATTGCGCGGTGGGATCTTGTTCCAGGGCAGTCCAGGCCTCGGCGGGGTTGCATTCGTCAACGGAAACGCCGGGTGCTGGGTGCATAGAATCTGTCCTGTCTCTATTGGTGCGGGGAAATAAGTACGCGCTGAAAGACGGCCATTTCAAGCTCAACTATCGCTTGACTGCATTTAAATAAAATTGAGGGGATTCGCATACAATCAAAGTATTGACGCGAACAGCATAAGATTTAACGCTCGTTAATACTGCGCGCCAAGTCTCAATAATGCTCTATTTGGATCCGATCACATACGGCTCGGAGGACGATAGGTTAAGAGGCGTCGCAGATTCGGGCAACGGGACCAAAACCTGAACATGAAGTTTTCATGACCCCTCGCCGCCAGATACAAAAATACCCTCGCCGCTGGCGAGGGTGCGCGAAAGATCTTCTCACAAAACGTCAGGCGCTGAGCGCGTTCACCCGAGCGGCCAGGCGCGAGATTTTCCGCGAGGCCGTGTTCTTGTGCAAGATGCCCTTGGTGACCGAGCGCATGATCTCGGGCTGGGCATCCTTTAGGGCGGTCTGTGCCGTGGCCTTGTCACCGCCTGCAATCGCCTCTTCCACTTTGCGGATAAAGGTCCGCATGCGGGTGCGGCGGGATTTGTTCACGGCGGTCCGGCGTTCGATCTGGCGGACGCGCTTTTTGGCTGCTGGCGAGTTGGCCATGTGTCTGGGTTCCGAACTTGTCTGGTTTCCAATCGAAGCGCGCTGATACCGCCAGATCTGACCCGAGTCAACGCCTGGCCTGGGGTTATTTCCCGCGAAACTGTGGGGTGCGCTTTTCGGCGAAGGCCGCCATGCCTTCTTTCTGGTCTTCGGTCGCGAACAACGCGTTGAAAAGGCGCCGCTCAAAGAACACCCCCTCTGCCAAGGTCGTCTCGTAAGCGCGGTTAACGGCTTCTTTGACCGCAACGGTGGTCAGGGTGGATTTCTCGGCGATCTTCTGAGCGGTCTTCATCGCTTCGGTCATCAAATCTTTGGTGGGGACCACGCGGCTAACCAAGCCCGAGCGCTCGGCCTCGTCGGCGTCCATCATGCGGCCGGTCAGATGCATCTCCATAGATTTGGATTTGCCGACAAAGCGGGTCAGGCGTTGCGTGCCGCCAATCCCGGCGATGACACCAAGGTTGATCTCGGGCTGGCCGAACTTCGCGTTTTCCGCGCAAAGGATGAAATCGCACATCATGGCCAACTCGCAACCACCGCCCAACGCATAGCCGGATACGGCAGCGATGATCGGTTTGCGGATTTTCAGAATCTTGTCCGTCTCGACCGAGAAATAGTCGTTGGTGAACATGTCGACAAAGCTTTTGTCGGACATCTCCTTTATATCGGCCCCTGCCGCGAAGGCTTTTTCCGAGCCGGTCAGGATAATCACGCGGACCTTTTCGTTCTGGTCCATCCCGATCAGCGCCTTGGAAAGTTCGCCCAGCAGTTGGGCGTTTAACGCGTTCAGGGCCTCGGGCCGGTTCAGGCGGATGGTCCCGACATGCTCGTCGATCTCGACGCAGATGGTTTCATAGCCCATGAATGGCCCCTTGCAGCTTCTCGGAACGGACAGAGGTATCACGCATATCAGCGCGATCAACCCTATCTCTGACACATGTTGCAATGAAACGTTGATCGGCCCGATTGCACGATGCGCAGGATCGTGCCTGTACAGCCCGGGTGACGGCAAGGTTGATCCGCGCGGTCATAAACCGCGAAGCTGTGTTGAAAATACCCAAGTTCGCCATCGGCTTGGCGGTAGTCGCGCAATGACGAGCCGCCCGCGGTGATCGCCTCGGTCAACACATCGCGGATCGCGGGAACAAGCGTGGCGATGCGCTGTGCGCTGATTTTGCCTGCCAGACGGCGCGGGTGGATTTTAGCGCGCCACAACGCCTCGGAGACATAAATATTCCCCAATCCCGCGACGATTCGCTGATCCAAAAGGGCGGATTTCACCGGTGTATGGCGGTCTTTGAACCGACCCATCAGATAGGGCGCCGAAAAGACGTTGCCCAAGGGTTCGGGCCCTAGTTTGGACAGTAGCCAATGGTCGTCCAGGGTGGCGGTCGGGTGCAGATCCATCGCCCCGAAACGGCGCGCGTCATTAAACGTGATCCGCGTGCCGCCCGACATATCCAGGATAACATGGTCATGTTTGCCGGGTGTTTCAGCGGCATGATGGAAACTGCCCGGGGCCCGCGCGCCGTCGCCCGGATCGATCAGCATGCGACCGGACATGCCCAGATGGATGATAAGCGTCTCTCCCGTGCCGAGGTCCGCCAGGATGTACTTCGACCGGCGTCTGAGGGCTGTAACCTGGGCGCCCATCAGCCGTGCGGCCATACTTTTGGGAAAGGGCCACCGCAAATCAGGTCGTCGGACTTCCGCGACCTCAATCCGTTGGCCGGTCATAACTGGGTCTAGCCCACGGCGAACCGTCTCAACCTCGGGCAGTTCGGGCATGGGCTGGGGTCAGATTATTTCTTCTCGATCTGCTCGAACTTTTCGACCGCGAGGCCCGCGAACACCGTGTAAAGCAGGATGATCGCAACCAACCAGGCCAAGAGGGAAATTCCAAGAAATAGGCTCATAGGTCACCTTTCTGGTGCATCGCACCCGTAATGTCATTTGTCGGCGACTGTCTCTCTGCAGATGACGTTAGGGCTTGGTTGCGCATGTGTCAATTTTGACGGACAGCCGCGACACTGCGCCCGAATTGTAACTTTGGGTCAGGACTTTAGTATCCGCCCGGGAAACCGCGAAGGGCAGTGTGATGGCCGCAGACGATAGAACGACCCATTTCGGCTTTGAAACTATCCCCGAAGGTGACAAGGCCGGGCGGGTGCATGGGGTCTTTTCGTCCGTCGCATCGAAATACGATGTGATGAACGATGCGATGAGCCTGGGCATTCATCGGCTGTGGAAAGACGCGATGATGGATTGGCTGGCGCCACGCCCGAACACGCATCTTCTGGACGTGGCGGGCGGTACAGGGGATGTGGCGTTTCGCTATCTCAAACGGGCCAAGGGTCAGGCGCGGGCGACGGTGCTGGATATGACCGAAAGCATGCTGGTCGAGGGCGAAAAACGGGCCGAAGCGGCCGCGTTGGCGGACCGGCTTGAGTGGATCGTCGGCGATGCGATGGCGCTGCCGTTTCCGGACAACAGCTTTGACGCCTATACAATCAGCTTTGGCATTCGCAATGTCACCCGTATCAGTGATGCCCTGGCCGAGGCGTTTCGCGTGCTGCGCCCCGGCGGGCGGTTGATGATTTTGGAGTTTAGCCAATTGCCCAATCCGGGCATGCAATGGCTGTACGACCGCTATTCCTTCAATGTGATCCCCCCCTTGGGCCAGATCATCGCGGGCGACCGTGACAGCTATCAGTATCTGGTCGAGTCGATCCGGCAATTCCCCGATCAAGAGGCGTTCGCCGGGATTATCCGCGGTGCGGGGTTCGAGCAGGTGTCGTATCGCAACCTGTCGATGGGGATTGCCGCACTGCATTCCGGCTGGAAGATCTAGGTGCGCGGACCGCATAATATTTGGCGTCTGATCCGCACCGGGGCCACCTTTGAGCGGACCGGTGCGATGCGCCTAGCGCTTGAGGCCCTGCACGCGCCCCGGCATCTGCGGATTGCCGCCCGGGTTTTGGGCTGGCCGTTTGCGTGGTTGGGGGTCAAGGGTGATCCGACACAACCACCGATCAGCCGCGCGCTGACGGCACTGGGCCCTGCTTATATCAAGTTCGGGCAGATCATGTCGACACGCCCAGATGTTGTGGGCGAGGCGTTGGCAGATGAGTTGAAGATGTTGCAGGACGATCTGCCGCCCTTTGCCACTAAGGTCGCGCGCGAGGAGGTGGAGCGGGAACTCGACGCCTCGATCGACGATCTATTTTCAGAATTTAGCGAACCGATCGCGGCGGCCTCGCTGGCGCAGGTGCATCGGGCGCGGCTGCACGAAACGGGGCGCGAGGTGGCCGTCAAGGTGCTGCGGCCCGGGATCGAGCGGGCGTTTCTGCGCGATGTGGATGCATTTCATCTGGCAGCTTGGCTTATCCAAACGCTTGCGCCCCGGGCACGGCGGCTCAAACCCCTGGATGTCATCGCGCATTTCGAAAGCATCGTGCAGGGAGAGTTGGATCTGCGGATGGAGGCGGCGGCAGCGGCCGAGTTTCGGGCAAACACGCTAGAGGATCCGGCGTTCTCGGTGCCCGAGGTTATCTGGGCGCAATCCGCGCGGCGCGTGCTGACGTTGGAATGGGCCGAGGGAGTCAAATTTGGCGATGTCCAAGCGCTGGCCGCCCAAGGCGCCAATTTGACCGAGCTGTCCGAACGCGTGATGCAGCAGTTTCTCAAGGTCGCGCTGCGGGATGGGTTCTTTCACGGGGATATGCATCAGGGCAATCTGAAGCTGGCGCCCAATGGCGATGTGGTGGCACTGGATTTCGGGATCATGGGCCGGATCGATGCCTATACCCGCCGGGTCTATGCCGAGATCATCATTGGCTTTCTGCGCAAGGATTACCGCCGCGTGGCCGAGGTGCATTTCGAGGCCGGTTATGTGCCCGCGGATCAAGATGTGGACGCTTTCGCTCAGGCTCTGCGATCGGTGGGGGAACCGATTTTCGGGCAGGACGCCACCAAGATCTCGATGGCACGGTTGTTAGCACATTTGTTCGATGTGACCGAACGGTTTGGCATGGAGACGCGGACAGAGTTGATCCTGTTGCAGCGGACCATGGTGGTGGTCGAAGGGGTCGCGCGCTCGCTTAACCCCGCGATGAACATGTGGTTGGTGGCGCAGCCCGTGGTCGAACAATACATTCGCTCACACATCGGGCCGCAGGCAGTGCTTCGGGATCTGACGCAAACCGTCCGGGTGCTTTCGCGCTTTGGGCCTTTGTTGCCAGGCATGGCCGAGAAGGCCCTGATCCAGGCAAATACCCCAGACGAAGATCACACAGCCGCAACGCTGCCTTGGTGGGTCTGGGTCATCACGGGCGCTGGGCTGGCAGGCGGGATAGCCACCCTGACGCGGCTGATCTGAGCGCTGACACTACTCTTCTTAACCGCGCCCTATTCCATTACCAGCTTAACCAACTCGCCAACCATAGGTACCCGCCCATCGGCATAACCGTTGAGCGCGCGGAAATGCGCCTCGGCCCCGTCGCGCATGGGCATGGCGGCCGCGAACAGATTGACGCTGTCCCCCGGCTGAATCTCGTGCACATGGATCCAATAGGGCTTGAACGTTGCGGCAAGCGTCACCGGCACCTCTTCAAAAGTATCGATCGCCGCTTCCATCTGCTGGCTGAGGTCGAAATCCGCGGCGGCCGAAATCGCCCGGAAACGGTAGACGCGTTTATCCGCCCGGATCACCACCAGCTGCGCGACCTTGGGCCCGCTGTCGTCATCATAGGGCTGAAACCCACTGGCCGCGTCAAAGCCACCGATTTCGTTCGGGGTCAGGTCATATAGATAGCCAGAACGCACGCTACGGGTCAGGCTGGGCGCCCACTTATCACGAATGTAGCTTTCCAGGCGCTCGCCGGCTTGATCGGTGGTATCGAGTACCAGCATGGCGCCATTCGGCCCGCGCGCGATGACCTCGCCCGCCGTGATCTCGGGGGTGAAGCCCTCGGGCAGCTCGAACGAAAAGCGCAGCTCTGGGTGGATGAACTTACCGTCGCGGATCAATCCCCGGGCGGGGCTGTCGCCATAGACCAAGCCGCGGATCGCGGACAGATAGGGAGTTTCGAAGTCGATGTTCGAGATATCTGTCACCTGATCCCGCACCGCCAGTTCAATGGCAGCGACGGTGTCGGCTTTCGCCAAGGGCGTCTCGCCGAACAGCATCATATCGCCCATGCCATCAACGTCGCGCGACCAAGTGTCTTGGGCTAACAAACGTTTGGCAAAAGCCACGGATTTGGCGCCAGGATAGCCCGCGCGGGTCAAAATATCGACACCGCGAATGGCCGCGACCACATCCATTTGATCAGAAAAGATTGGGCGGCCCCCGCTGGTTCGCACCGAGGGCGGCAGGGCAAAAGTGCCGTCTTTGCGGCCGCCGATCAACCCATCCAGAACAGCATCGGGCGCCAGGCCACTATCGGGCGCCGCAGCAGCCTCTTCGCCAGTGGGTGGAAAGTGGTTTTCCAGGCTATGCACCATCTGGTGGGCCAGAATGCTGGCAAGCTCGGCTTCATCATTCACAAAGGCCAACAAGCCACGCGTGACATAGATATAGCCGCCGGGCTGGGCGAACGCCGACACCGTCGGCGTGTCCAGAACCGTAAAGACCCAACCCTCGTTCGCCTGTTCGGTTTTGCGTGCCAGGCGCATACCGACGGCGGTGACATATTTCGCGATATCCTCGTTCGGATAAATGCCACCGTTGCGCGCCACAATCATTGGGTGCGCATCCCTGCCTGTATGCGATTGGCCAAATGTCCACGCAAACGCAGGGGGCACGGCGGCTAAGCCAACTGTTATGATTGAAACCAGGCTGATAGCCCAGCGTCCAAAACGCTTACTCATTACATCCTCACCAAATCAGGCGGAGGCCCTACTCACAAACTTAACGCATTCAAAAGCTGAAGTCTAACAATCAGCAGTTAGAAGTGTGATAACAGCTCTATGGTTAACGATATCCTAACACGTGATTTCCGTGGGGATCCTTCGAAAATCTGTGGAGTTGACGAAGCCGGGCGCGGTCCTTGGGCGGGACCGGTTGTCGCAGCCGCCGTGATTTTGAACCCGGCAGACGTTCCACGGGACTTGGGTGATTCCAAAAAACTGAGTGCTAAGCGCCGCGAGGCTGCGTTTGTCGAAATCATGCGGCGCGCGGAGGTGGGCGTCGGGCAGGCCAGCGTACCCGAGATTGATCGGTTGAACATTTTGCAGGCGACAATGTTGGCGATGTGCCGTGCCATTGCGGCATTACCGGTAGCCCCTGAGGGCGCTTTGATTGATGGCAACCGGCTTCCTGCGGATTTGCCTTGTTCCGGCCAAGCGATCATCGGTGGGGACGACCGCGTACCGGCGATTTCAGCCGCGTCGATCATCGCGAAGGTCACACGCGACCGGATAATGGTGTCTTTGGCGCAACAGTTCCCCGGCTATGGCTGGGAAAGCAACAAAGGATACGGGGTTAGGGCGCATGCCGAGGGGTTGGCGGTCTTGGGCGTGACCCCACATCATCGGCGTTCCTTCAAACCCATCCACAAGATCTTGTACCCTGAGAAATTTATAACCCCTTGATTCAAAAAGAATTTGACCGCGAATCGGTTTTGACTCATGTTCTGGGCAACCCAGTCAGGCAAGGCGGACCCGGATCAATGGCACAAAAGAGCGACGCACGGACGCAGGCTTTGCCGCTGAACGAAATCCTCGCGGGCGACTGCATTGAGGTGATGCAGGGGCTGCCAGAGAACAGCGTGGATCTCATTTTCGCAGATCCGCCATACAACCTGCAATTGCGCGGCGATCTGCATCGACCCGACAGTTCGAAAGTCGATGCGGTGGATGACAGCTGGGATCAATTTGCCTCTTTCGCGGCTTACGATGACTTCACCCGACGGTGGCTAGCGGCCGCCCGACGGATCCTGAAGCCCGACGGGGCGATCTGGGTAATTGGCTCATATCACAATATTTTCCGGGTTGGCACAGCGCTTCAGGACACTGGGTTTTGGATCTTGAACGATATCGTTTGGCGCAAAACCAATCCAATGCCCAACTTTCGCGGCAAACGCCTGACCAATGCGCACGAGACGATGATTTGGGCCGGGAAGTCGGACGCGTCGAAATACACGTTCAACTATGAGGCGTTGAAAGCGCTGAATGACGGGGTGCAGATGCGCTCGGACTGGTTGTTGCCGATTTGTAACGGCACTGAGCGGTTGAAGGACGAAAACGGCGACAAGGCGCATCCGACGCAAAAGCCCGAGGCGTTGCTACACCGGGTGCTGGTGGGCAGCACCAAGCCGGGCGATGTCGTGCTGGACCCGTTTTTTGGCACCGGAACTACAGGGGCCGTGGCCAAGCGGTTGGGCCGCGATTGGATCGGGATTGAGCGCGAGGCGGCCTATCGCAAGGCCGCAACCAAACGCATCAACAATATTCGGCCAGCGGGTGCCGAGGCGATTGCCGTAACCCCTTCGAAACGGGCCGAGCCGCGTGTGCCGTTTGGGCAATTGGTCGAGCGTGGGATGCTAGCCCCTGGCGAGGTTCTGACCTCGCTCAATGGACGGCAGACAGCGCGGGTCCGGGCCGATGGCACGTTGATTGCGGAAAACGTGAAAGGGTCGATCCATCAGGTCGGTGCGGCGCTCGAGCGGCTGCCCTCGTGCAACGGCTGGACCTATTGGTCGTTCAAACGGGATGGCCAGGCGATACCGATCGATGTGCTGCGCCAGCAGATCCGGGCCGAGATGAACTCATAAACCGCCGGTGCCCCTGCGGCATCCACCTGACGCGGGGCCTGTGCGCCCGGCGTTTTTTTGTCCGGGCCATGGACATTGGCCCGCCGCACGGTAGGTTTTGGCGAAATCAGCCCCGAGGATGCCAATGACCACCATCACCGTTTGCACCACCTGCCGCCAACCCGCCCTGCGCGACGACAAAACGCGTACCCCCTGCGGCGAGGCGATGTTGGCCGCGGTTAGTGCTGCGGCCGAAGCGGTGCCCGACGTATCCGTACGCGGTACCGCTTGCCTAATGGGGTGCGAGCATGGCTGCAACGTGGCGATCTCGGGCGCAGGCAAACTGACGTATGTTTTGGGGGCCTTTGCACCCGGGGCCGAGGCGGCCGAAGCGCTGGTGGAATACGCGGCGAAACATGCGGCCAGCGCCTCTGGAACGGTGCCTTACCGCGAGTGGCCACAAGGCGTGAAGGGGCATTTCACCGCTCGGGTGCCACCGCTGGACGGTCTGCCAGAGCTTTAAGCGCCGCCTCGATCCGTGACCATTCGCTGGGCCCGGGCAGACCCAGTCGCAGCCAGCGGGGCTGGGCCGCAAAGGCGCGCGACCAAATGTGGTGGCGGGCCAGATGAGCCTGTGCCGCCGCGCCGTCGCCCGTGTCATAGGTGCGAAACAAGGCGGTACCGCCCAATAACTGCCAGCCACGGGCCAGCGCCAGAGTGTCGAGCCGGGCGGTATCTGCGGCCAAGCGGTCACGGGTCCCCGCCTGCCAGTCGGCGTCGCGCAAGGCATGCGCCCCAATGGCCAAGGCGGGGCCGTTGACGGCCCAGGGGCCGGCCCGCTCGGCCAGGGTTTGAACGATGGTTTCGGGACCAAAGGCGAAGCCGAGGCGCAGGCCCGCAAGGCCAAAGAACTTGCCAAATGATCTGAGGATGATGGCATTGGGTGGCAGGGGTTCGGTCAGCAGCGAGGTCTCAGGCGTCGGATCCGCGAAACTTTCGTCCACGATCAATGTGCCGACCTCGGCGGCCAGGGCGCGCAGTGCCGCCGGTTCGTACTTGCATCCATCTGGGTTGTTCGGGTTCACCACAACCGCGATCTCGGCCCCCTTTAGATCCACCAACCTCGACCGCTCGACCACCTGCCAATCGTTGGCACGAAAGGCGGCGGCATGTTCATTGTAGGTTGGGGTTAGAACCACGATGCTCCCTTGTGGCAGAACCCAGGGTAACAGCTGGATGGCGGCCTGGGCGCCCGACAGCGCAATGCCAGCGGCGGTGGTTTGGCCATAAGCGGCGCGCGCCACGTCCAGGGTTCGGGTCAGGGCGGTTTGGGTCGGGAGTGTGGCCCAGCTTCGCGGCTCCAGCGGCGGGAGTGGATAGGGCAACCGGTTGATACCGGTGGACAGATCGATCCAATCGTCCGCCGCGCCCCCATATTGCGCGATCGCGGCATCCAGATTTCCACCATGTTCCCGTGTCATATCCAGACCCCCAACCCCGCCAACAAAGCGACCACCGCGACCAGCATAAGCATGCGCCAATAAAGCGTCAGCCCCCGGCGCAGATCCTGTGCATCCGGGTCCGGCGCGCCTGCGTTGACCCAAGGGTGATCCTCGGCCCGATTGGCATAGGCGCGGGGGCCTGAGACGCGACGGTTCAACGCCGCAGCCAAAGCAGCCTCGGGCCAACCGCCGTTGGGGGAGCGGTGGTTTGGCGCGTCCTGTTGGCAGGTTTTCAACACCGCGACCGGGCGGCCCGAGATCAGCGCAAAACCCACCGCCGTCAGACGGGCTGGAACCCAGTTTGCCACATCGTCCAGGCGCGCGGCAAAGCGGCCAAAGTCTTGGTGCCGGGGGGTGCGATAGCCGATCATACTGTCCAGCGTGTTGATCGCTTTATAGCCCGCAATCCCAGGCAGGCCCAGTAGCGCGCCCCAAAACAATGGTGCAACGACCCCGTCCGAGCTGTTCTCGCCCAGGCTCTCCAAGCCCGCGCGGGCGATCCCCGCAGCATCCAGGGCGTCAGGGTCGCGACCCACGATCATCGCGATATGGCGCCGGGCGGCGGCGATGTCCCCCTTGGCCAAAGGGGCGGCAACGGCTGCAACATGGTCGTGCAGGCTGCGCGCGGCCAGCAGCGGTGCCGCCACAAGGGCGGTCAGGGCAAGGCCTAACAAACCCCCGGGAAGGGCTGCCTGGATCAACACGGCGATGATGACGACAATGCCGATGATCAACAGGGCAGTGGCGGCCCCCGCGCGGCGGCGGGCTGCCCCAGTCCAAGCGTCCTGGTTCCACGCGGCATCCAGGCGGGCGATCAACGCACCGATCCAGGTGACGGGGTGGCCGATCCGGGCGTACAGCCAGGCGGGCCAACCGAAGACGGCCTCGATCCCTAAGGCCAAGACCATCGCCACGGCGGTCATCCGTTGGGCCCGGCGCCGCCGGTCCGCGGGTCAGAGCGCACCGCTGATGCTGGCGCTCTCGAAGCTCGCCATCTCGCGCAGCATGGCCGCAGCGGCTTGGACCAGGGGCCAAGCGAGCAGCGCACCGGTGCCTTCGCCCAGCCGCAGGCCCAGGTCCAGCAGCGGGGCCGTGCCGAGGTGGCGCAGCATCGCCACGTGTCCACTTTCGGCCGAGGCATGGGCGAAAACCATGGCGGGTTTCAGCTCGGGCGCCTCAGCAAGCACGACCATCGCCGCCGCCGTGGCGATAAACCCATCGACAATCACAAGGCGCCGCGCCCGAGCCGCCCCCTCCATTGCACCCGCCATCATCGCAATCTCGAAGCCACCGTATTCAGCCAGTGCTTCAGCGGGCGTTAAGGGGCTGGTACGGTCGGCCGCACGCCGCAGAACGTTAGTCTTATGTGCCAGGCCTGCGTCATCCACACCTGTGCCCCGCCCGGTCAGATCCTCCACTGGCACATTTGTTAACTTATGGGCGATCAGCGTGGCAGCACTGGTGTTGCCGATCCCCATCTCACCAAAGCACACCGCGTCATATGCGCCATCGGCACCCAGTTCCCGCCCGGCGTCGCGGGCCTTTGCGCAAACCTCGACGCTCATCGCGGGACCAAGGGCGGCATTCGCGGTTCCTGGCCCCATCCGGCGATCGATCAGGTCGGGGTGGTCGACAGGCGTCAGGATCCCCGCGTCCACCACTCGCAAATCAGCACCGACAGACCGCGCAAAGACATTTGCCGCCGCACCGCCACTTAGGAAATTCAGCACCATTTGCGCAGTCACCGCACTTGGAAAGGCCGAGACCCCCTCGGCCGTGATCCCGTGATCTCCGGCGAATATCGTCAGCCGCATCTGGTCCATGCGCGGTACAAGCGTGCCTTGCAGCAGCGCGATTTGCGCGGCCAGATCCTCGATTCGACCCAAGGCGCCCATGGGTTTGGTCTTGGTATCGATGGCATGGCGCACCTGGGCGGCAAAATCACGGTCGGTCATCGGGTCCTTGCGGGCTTGATTCGGCGTCGTCCCCTGCTTATCGGGGACGAACCGGGCCCTGCAAGCGGGCAATCTAACGGGGTGGTGATGACGGCTTTGTCGAATGTGACCTTTGTTCTGGGCGGCGCGCGCTCGGGCAAGACCGCCTATGCGCAGCAGCTGGTCCAGGCGCAGTCGGCCCAGCGGGTCTATATCGCCACCGCGCAGGCCTTCGATGCGGAGATGGGCGCGCGTATTGCCACCCATCAGGCCGAACGTCAGGCGGGCTGGCGCACGGTTGAGGCGCCGCTGGATTTGGCGGCGGCCCTGCGCGGTGTGCACCCGACCGAAGCCATTTTACTGGATTGCCTGACCCTGTGGCTGTCCAATCTGATGCACCACGATCAAGATCTTGAGGCGGCAAGCGATGCCCTCCTTACCGCTTTGGCGGATAGTCCGGCCCCGGTGACACTGGTGTCAAATGAACTCGGGCTTGGCCTGGTCCCCGAAACCGCCCTTGGCCGCACCTTTCGCGATGCGCAGGGGCGTCTTAATCAACAGATGGCCGCGGTTGCCAACACGGTCACTTTTGTCACCGCGGGCCTCCCACTCCCCCTTAAGACGCCCATTTTGCCTTGAAAGTTGCCTGCATTCGAAGCGGTTCGAGCCAAGTGGTGGCAAATCCCAATTTTCATTGGGGCCGTTGCGATCAGCCCACTTCCAGCACGATCTTGCCAATGTAGCTCTTCTCGCCAAAAACCGTCTGAGCCTTGGCGATGTCGCGCAGCGGAAAGGTCTCGGCCACCAGCGGTTTGATCTCTCCCCGCTCGATCCGCCTGACCAGATTGCTGAACACCTGGGGCTCTAAAACCGTGCAACCAAAGAAGCTGAGATCCTTGAGGTAAAGCGTCCGCACGTCCAGCGAAACGATGGGCCCGCCGATGGCCCCGGCGACGGCGTAGCGCCCCCCGGGACGCAGCACATCCAGCAGCGCTGGCCATTTCGGACCCGCCACCAGGTCGACGACGACATCAATGGTGCTTGTGCCGATCATGGATACAAGATCATCGTCACGATCCAGCGTTTTCGTGGCACCAAGCGCCCGCAGGTCTTCAGCCTTGGACGCACTTGTGACGGCAATGACCTGCGCACCGCGTGCGCGGGCCAGTTGAACAGTGGCCGATCCGACACCGCCCGATGCCCCGGTGACCAAAACGGTCTCGCCGCCCTGCAGATCCGCGCGGGTCAGCATGTTCTCGGCCGCGGAATAAGAACAGGGAAACGAGGCCAGTTCCACATCGGTCAGATCGCTGTCGATCTTATGCGCGTGGCGCGACGCCACCCGCGTGAATTGGGCAAATCCGCCATCGCATTCCGACCCGAAGTACCACGGCGTCGCCAGCACGTGGCCGTTTGCCTCAACCAGGCAAGGCTCGATCAGGACCCGCTCACCGATGCGCGCGGGATCGACCGTCGGGCCAACCGCGACGATCCGGCCGCAGACATCGGCGCCCTGAATGCGCGGGAAGCTAAGGGGCGTTCCGGTCCAAGACGCATCCTCGGCCGCGGCATCCCCCTTGGAATACCAGCCTGTGCGCGTGTTGACGTCGGTGTTGTTCACGCCTGCGGCAAGAACCCGGATAAGAACATCGCCTTTGCCGGGCACGGGAACCGGCAGAGCATCACGCCATTCCAGCACCTCGGGGCCGCCATGACCGGTCAGGGCGATGCCGCTCATTCTTTCTGGTAGGGGCATGTTCGTCTCCGCGCTGGGCCAGGGCTGACATGCGTCGCGCCCGCCAACCTGTCAACCGCAGGCTGTCGCGCGCCATCACGTCAATTCATCTTTGGGGATCACCGGAAAGAACTGCCCCCCCGACCAAAGCCCAAACCAGGGGGTGCCATCCGCGCCTGGGGCCACCGTGCCCAGATCGACCAAGCGGTAAAAGCTTTTGCGGTCGATGAGTGCTTCAAGATTGCGGCGGATCAGCACATAAGGGCGAGGCGTGCCGTCAGCCGCGCGCTCAACCCGCAGGGGGTACTCAGGACCGGCGGTAACCTGATCTTCGACATGGGTCACGAAGCGCAGGTTCTGTTCGGGGCCGCTGCCCGTGACCTCGAAGTCCACCGCGACGAAGGGCGCGTCATCGACCGTGATCCCAACTTTTTCGACCGGGGTGACCAAAAAATAGCTGTCCCCCTCGCGCTTTAGGATCGACGAGAACAGCTTTACCAGCGGTTTCCGGCCAATCGGCGTGCCAAGATAGAACCAGGTGCCATCCGCCGCGATCCGCATGTCAAGGTCGCCGCAAAATGGCGGATTCCAAAGATGTACCGGTGGCGGCCCCTTCTTTGCAGCCCCTTGGGCGGCAGCGGCCAGCCCCTCGGCCGAGGGGATCACTTTCGCCTTAGATCTCTCACCCATTGTTGCCCTTTCGGCGGAGTACGTTAGGTTCCTCATAGCATATAGTAGCCCTGGGCGTTGGGGCTATGACTTCCAACAAAGGATCAGATCAGATGACCGAGACGGATCAGCCAGCGGGTGACGAGATGATCGCGGATCTTGAGCAGACCTCGGCCGCGTTGGGTCGTGCACGCGAAATGGTCGGACGGCGGGTGATCGGGCAAGAGAGCGTGGTGGACCTCACGCTGATCTCGCTGTTATGTGGCGGACATGCGCTGCTGGTCGGTGCGCCGGGCTTGGCCAAAACGCGGCTGGTCGAGGCGCTGGGCACGGTGATGGGGCTGGATGCGAACCGGGTGCAGTTCACGCCGGATCTGATGCCTTCGGACATCCTGGGGGCCGAGGTGCTTGAGACCGGCGCCGATGGAACACGGACGTTCAAATTCATCGAGGGGCCGGTGTTTTGCCAACTGCTGATGGCAGACGAGATCAACCGCGCCAGCCCGCGAACCCAATCTGCGTTGCTACAGGCGATGCAGGAAAAGCGGGTGACGATCGCGGGCGCCGAACGGGTGCTCGCCAGCCCCTTCCATGTGCTGGCCACGCAAAACCCGATTGAGCAGGAGGGGACTTATCCCCTGCCCGAGGCGCAATTGGACCGTTTCCTGCTGCAAATCGATGTGGACTACCCCGAACGGGCCGCCGAGCGGGATATTATGTTAGCCACGACCGGGACCGAGGATGCACAGGCCGAGGCGGTGTTCGACGCGGCCGGTCTGATCAAGGCACAAGGGTTGATCCGCCGGATGCCTGTAGGCGAAGCGGTGGTTGAGCATATCCTGGATCTGGTCCGCGCGGCCAGGCCCGGCACGGCCGAGGCCAGCCCTTTGGTCGCCGAAGATGTGGCGTGGGGCCCGGGCCCTCGGGCGGCGCAGGCGTTGATGTTGACGGTACGTGCGCGGGCTTTGATGGATGGGCGGCTGGTGCCCTCGGTCGAGGATGTGGCGGCGTTGGCGCATCCTATTCTGGCGCACCGCATGGCGCTCAGCTTCTCGGCCAGGGCGGCGGGGCGCACCTTGGATGGGTTGATCACGGCCCTTGTCGCCAGCACGCTTAAGGTGGATCTGGCCGCGTGAGCACCTCCCCCACCGATATCGCACAGCATGCGGTAACGCTGCGGCGGGATGCCGAGAAGATCGGCGGATCTCTGCCCCCCCTGTTGGCTGAGGCCGAGCGCTTGGCGATGACGGTGGCCTTTGGCGTGCATGGGCGCAAAAGGGCGGGGATCGGCGAGAGTTTTTGGCAGTACCGCCAGGCGATGCCCGGCGATGTGCTGACCTCGGTGGATTGGCGCCGGTCGGGCCGGTCGGATCAGCTGTATATCCGCGAAAAGGAATGGGAGGCAGCGCAAACCGTCTCGATCTGGGCGGATAACGCGCAGGCGATGGACTACAAAGGCCCCAAGGCGCCGTTCACCAAGCGAGAGCGCGCGCGTTTGCTGGCATTGGCCCTGGCGGTGTTGCTTGTCAAAGCTGGCGAGCGGGTGTCGCTTTTGGCGAGTGACGCGGCCCAGCCGCGCACGGGCGAGGCGCAACTGCGCCGCATCGCCTTGGCCCTGGCGGGGGAGCAGTCGGATCGGGCGGATTTTGGCGCGCCGCCGCACGCCCGGTACACCGCCAGCGGCAAGGCGGTGTTTCTGTCCGACTTCATGGGCGCGCGGGACGAGGTGTTTCCAGCGCTCAGCTATGCGGCTGAACGCAACGTGTCGGGCTGTTTCCTGCAGATCGTGGATGACAGCGAGGAAGAGTTTCCCTTTGACGGGCGTACGATCTTCAGGTCGGTCGGGGGCACAGTGGAGTTTGAGACGGATCGCGCCCGGGCCCTGAAGGCCGCCTATAAGGAGCGGTTGGCCGAGCGGCGCGACGCCCTGCGCGATATGACCCGGCGCACCGGTTGGCGGTTTCAGATCCATCGAACCAGTGAAAGCCCACGTACGGCGCTGTTGTGGCTTTATATGGCCATCGGGGGACAGGGCTGATGGTCTCGCTAGGCGCCTTGACCTTTCTCAGCGGTTGGTTGCTGGGTGCTTTGGTCCTGCTGCCGGTCCTTTGGTGGCTATTACGTGCCGTGCCGCCGGCGCCCGCGCGGCGCTTGTTTCCTGGTGTACGGTTGCTGCTGGGTTTGCAAGACCCCGAGCGGATGCCCGAGCGTACACCTTGGTGGCTGCTTCTGCTTAGGATCGCTGCGCTGGCAGCAGCGATCCTGGCCTTTGCCAACCCGGTTTTGAACCCGCAAGGGGCCGAGCGCGGTAATGGGCCGGTATTGATCTTGATGGATGGCGGTTGGGCCAGCGCGCCCAGTTGGTCAGCGCGGCAAGCCCGCGTGGCGGATATTTTGGACCGCGCGGCCCGTAACGGCCAGCCCGCCGCAGTGATCTCGTTGGCGGATCCGGTGCCGGGCGAGGCACGGGTGCCGTTTCGCGATGCCACCGAGTGGGCGCAGCGCCTTGAAGGGCTGGAACCGCAAGCCTGGGCGCCGGATCGTGGTGCTTTCGCCGACTGGCTGGCGGCGACCGATGACAGCGGTTTCGAAACCTGGTGGTTCAGCGATGGCCTGGAAACGCCCGGTGACGCCGCGTTCCTTGATGTTGTGACCGCGCGCGGCGATCTGCGCGCTGTGCTGGATGGGCGCACGCCCGTGGCGCTTACAGCGCCGACCTTTGCTGATGGCGCCATCCGGACCGAGCTTCTGCGGCCCAGTGGCGGCATTGCGCCGTCGATGGCGATCGAAGCCATCGGCCCGGACCCCCTGGGGATCGAGCGGGTCTTGGGGGCGCAACGGGTGCCGTTCGCGCTTGATGATCCGGCCGCGGTCGAGGTTGCCCTGGACCTGCCGATCGAACTGCGCAACCGCGTCTCTCGGCTGGCGATCAGCGGCGCCCGTTCAGCCGGGGCGGTGGTGCTGGCGGATGATGGGCTAAAACGACGCAAGATCGGGCTGATCGCGGGCGGCGACAGTGGCGAATCGCAGCGCTTGGTTAACGCGCTGCACTATTTGCGCACAGCGCTTGAGGAAAGCGCGGATCTGATCGAAGCCTCGCTGTCGGACACATTAGCGGCGGCGCCGGACGTGATTATCTTCGCGGATGTGGGCACCGTCTCGCCCGCCCAGCGCGATGCGCTGCTGGAGTGGATCGAGCGTGGAGGAATGCTGGTCCGGTTTGCGGGACCGCGCCTCGCGGCCTCGGGCGAGGGGCAATTGGACGAGGATCCGCTGCTGCCGGTCCGCCTGCGGGCGGGCGGGCGCACGGTCGGCGGCGCGATGTCTTGGGGCGCGCCCAAAGCACTGCGTGAGTTTGCCGAAGACAGTCCGTTTTTTGGGCTAAGGCCCTCGGGCGAGGTTACCGTCAGCAGCCAGGTGATGGCGCAGCCGGATCCGAATTTGCCTGAGCGGGTGATGGCGGCCCTTGAGGATGGCACACCGCTGGTGACCGGGCGCGGTCAAGGCGATGGCCGAGTGGTCCTGTTTCATGTGACTGCCAATGCCGAATGGTCGAACCTGCCCCTGTCGGGTCTGTTTGTCGAAATGCTGGAGCGTTTGGCGGTCAGTGCGCGGGTGGCGCGGCCCGACCCCGAGGAATTGGCCGGACAAACTTGGGCCCCGGTCGCGGTGTTGGATGGGTTCGGGGCGCTGGTCAAGCCGCGCTTGTTGTCCGGCGTCGATGGGGCGCGGTTGATCGAAGATCGCCCCTCGGCCCAGATGCCGCCGGGGATTTACGAGGCGGGGGAGCGGCGCGTGGCTGTGAATTTGTTTACATCGGGCGACGCTTTGGCGACGCTTGGGGACCTGCCAGCGGGGGTCGCGATCGAGGGGATGGCGGTCGTGCCCGAAACAAATCTGAAACCCTGGCTGCTGACGCTGGCGTTGCTGGCCTTGGCCGTCGATATCTTGGCGACGCTCTGGCTGTCGGGGCGTCTGACCGGGCCGCGTTTGGCTCAGACCGGGGCGATTGTACTGGCGCTGGGCGTGGGGTTGGCGCCGGTCCAGGGTGATGCGCAGACCCCTGACGATGGGCTGGCGCTTTACGCTACGAACGAGACCGTGCTGGCCTTTGTAGTGACCGGGGACCGGCGTGTGGACGAGGTCAGCGAGGCGGGCCTGACCGGGTTGAGCCGCGTTCTGAACAGCCGCACCGCGATTGAACCCGTGGCCCCCGTAGCGGTGGACGTGGAAACGGACGAGTTGGCGTTCTTCCCTTTCCTCTATTGGCCGATCAGCGAGGCGCAAGAGATCCCCTCGGACGAAGCCTATGCCAAGATCAACCAATATATGCGCTCGGGGGGGATGATCCTGTTCGACACGCGGGACGCGAACCTGGGCGGCGCGCTGGGCGCGGGGACGGCCAACGGGCGGATGTTGCAGCGTTTGGCTGCCAAACTGGATGTGCCGCCGCTGGAACCTGCCCCGCTGGACCATGTGCTAACGCGAACCTTTTATCTGCTGCAGGATTTTCCGGGCCGCTTTGCCAATACCGACATCTGGGTCGAGGCAGCGACGGTTGTAGAAGAGGTTGAGGGTATGCCGTTTCGCAACTTAAACGACGGGGTCACACCGGTGGTGATCGGCGCTAATGATTGGGCGGCCGCCTGGGCCGTGACCGATGCGGGCATCCCGATGTTCCCGGTGGGCCGGGGCAGCGGCGGGGGTCAGCAGCGCGAAATGGCGTTCCGCTTCGGTGTGAACCTGATCATGCATGTGATGACGGGGAATTATAAGTCGGACCAGGTGCATGTGCCTGACCTTTTGGAACGACTGGGGAACTAGCGGATGGAAAGCAGCCTGTCCTTTGCACCGATGCTGCCTTGGCCCGTGCTGGCGGCATTCGCGGTGCTCAGCCTGGGACTAGTGGCCTTTGCTTTGTGGCGGGGGCTGATCGGTTGGTGGCTGCGCGGCCTGGCCCTGCTTGTGTTGTTGACGGCTTTGGCGGACCCCAGTTGGCGCGAGGAGGATCGCAGTTATCTGCCCGATATCGCTTTTGTCTTGCGCGACACAACGGCCAGCCAATCAATTGATGTGCGGCCCGAGCAGATGGCCGCCCTAGAAGCGGAACTGGCCGCAAAGCTGGCAGATCTGGCGCAGACGCCCGGAGCGGCCCCGCTGGAGGTGCGCGAGATTGTGGTCGGCGATGCGCAGGACGCCGCAGGCACGGCCGAGCGGGGCACCCGGCTTTTGTCCGCACTAGCGGCCGCCGCAGCCGAAGTTTCGGCGGACCGGATCGCGGGCGCGATCCTGTTGACCGATGGCCAGACCCATGACGCCGAGGTGCTGGCCGAATTTCCGGCGCCGGTACATGTGATCCTGACCGGGCGCGCGGATGAGTGGGACCAGCGCTTGGTGCTGGAAACAGCACCTGCGTTTGCCATCGTTGGCGAGGCGGTCGAACTGCGCCTGAAGGTCGAGATGTTGGGCAATGTACCGCGCGACGCGCCAACAATGACGCCCTTGCTGATCTCGGTCAACGGGGCGGATCCGCAGGTGTTTCAGATCGAGGTCGGGGTCAGCCAAACCCTGCCGCTCGAGCTGGACCGTGGTGGCATGAACGTTCTGCAAATCACCGTCCCCGAGGCGGAGGGAGAACTGACCACGCGCAACAACGCGGCCATCGTCTCGATCAATGGGATCCGGGACCGTCTGCGGGTGTTATTGGTGTCGGGCGAGCCCTATGCGGGCGAGCGGACCTGGCGGAACCTGTTGAAGTCGGACGCGGCGGTGGATCTGGTGCATTTCACCATTTTGCGTCCCCCCGAAAAGCAGGATGGCGTGCCGGTGTTCGAACTGTCTTTGATCGCCTTTCCGACCCGCGAATTGTTTATGGAAAAGGTCGATGAGTTCGATCTGATCATCTTTGACCGCTATCGGCGGCGGGGGGTGTTGCCCTCGCTCTATATCGACAACATCGCGCGCTATGTGCGTGATGGTGGGGCGGTTCTGATCGCCTCGGGACCTGCATTTGCAGGGGCGGAAAGCCTGTTCCGCACGCCGCTGCGCGAGGTTTTGCCCGCCGCCCCCACCGCGCGGGTGCTGGAAGAGGGGTATGTGCCGCGGGTGTCAGAGGTCGGCAAACGGCATCCGGTGACCAATGGGCTCGAGGATTTCGCGCCGCGCCCAGCAGCCGAGGACGGCACGCCAGGATGGGGCCGGTGGTTCCGGTTGATCGAGATGGAGCCGCTGTCGGGCCATGCGGTGATGGAGGGGCCCGAGGCGCGCCCGCTGTTGATGTTGGACCGCCGCGGCGAGGGCCGGATTGCGATGTTGGCCTCGGATCACGCATGGCTGTGGTCGCGCGGTTACGAGGGGGGCGGGCCGCAGCAGGAGTTGCTGCGCCGCCTGGCGCATTGGTTGATGCAAGAGCCGGAGCTGGAAGAAGAGGTCTTGGTGGCCGAGCCGGATGGGGCAGAGGTCACGGTGACCCGGCGCACCCTGGCGCCCGAGGTGGGGACGGTGACGGTGACGGCGCCCGATGGCAGCACCCAGGAATTGACGCTGACCGAAATGGAGCCGGGCGCATGGCAGGCCCAATTCGCGGCCCTGGAGAACGGCATTTACCGGCTGACCGAAGGCGATGTCGAGACGGTCACGGCCGTCGGGCCCGCGGCCCCGAAGGAATTTGAGAACCCCGTGTCGGATGCGGCGGTTTTAGCGCCCCTTGCAACAGCGACAGGTGCGGGGATTTTGCGGGTCGCCGACGGTGTGCCCAATCTGCGCCGCGTTCGCGAGGGGCGGGTGGCCGAAGGGCGCGGCTGGCTGGGGCTGGTGCGGCGCGAGGCCTATGATGTGCAGGACATCCGTCTGTCACCGCTGGCACCCGGATGGCTGCTGTTGCTGCTGGCCGGATCACTGGTGTTCGTCGCCTGGCGGATCGAGGGACGGTAGAGGTCGCGAACAGAAGGGGGTGCTCCCGCCCAGTGGCACATGATCAAAGATCATGCACCGCCGGTTGGGCCAAGCCCGCGCGCAAGCGCGCGGGTCCGGGGCGCAGGGGTGAGGCGATGGAGCCTCCGTGTCAACCCTTCGCAAACGGTTGAAGGGCCGCGGCAGTGCCGCCTGCCGATCAGGATTTCAAAGGCTTGTCCTCAAGCAGCATGGCGCGGGTTTGCGAGGCGAACTCGCGGCGCCAGATGATGGCATTGGTGATCATCGTGGCAAGGATCAGCGCGATCGGTCCAAAGAACCAGGCCATCCCCGCCAGCGCGAAGTAGACGGTGCGCAGGGCGCGCGTGAAACTGCGATCAGCAAAGACGTTGATGTGACCTGCGCGTTGCGCCATGTCCTTGGCACGCGCGGTGCTGCCGTCGTTGGGGATCGCTGACATGATGACCGCGCAATAGCCAAACAGGCGGAGCGACCAGACGAACTTCAGGAACGCCAGGCCCAGAAGGAAGATGATCAATAGGATCTTGACCTCCCACACCACCAGGGGGGCCGAGAAGCTGGGATCAAGGTCACGGGCCACGGTCCCGACCCGCTCGGCCTGGTTGAACAACGCCGCCCCACCACCGATAGCGATCAATGTGGTCGAGGCGAAGAATGTGGCGCCCTGGCGCAGAGTGGCCAGAACCTGCGCATCAAAAATGCGAACCTCGCGCGCCGCCATTTCCTGCATCCATTCCAGCCGATAGCGGCGCATCAGCGTATGGGTGGATGGGTATTTGCGCGGCGGAGATTCAATAATCCAGCGCGTGCCTTGTAGGCTGAGCAGCAAGAGCACAAGCGCCACCCAATCGAGCACCGTGAACAGATCGACGACAGAGGAGGCCTCGCGCATCATGGCGCAACAGTCGCGCGACAGTTTGCGCTTTGCAATTGGCAAAATTGGTAATATAAAGTGACCAATTGACGCTCTAATGGAGGATACTGCATGCAGATGCCTGAGCCCGACGCCGCGATCCTGGCGCGCAAAACGGATATCGTGGCGAAGCTGTTGGAGATCCTACCACCGCAGGCTGTGATCTCGGGCCCACATGAAACCCGGGCATATGAATGCGATGCGCTGACCGCCTACCGCTGCCCGCCCTTGGCGGCCGTGCTGCCCGCATCGACAGCGGAAGTCGCGGCCGTGCTGAAGCTGTGCCATGCGGAAGGCGTGCCGGTGGTGCCGCGCGGTTCGGGCACGTCGCTGGCAGGCGGGGCCTTGCCGACGGCGGATAGCATCATTTTGGGGGTCGCCAAGCTGAACGACGTGCTTGAAACAGACTATGACAATCGGTTCATCCGAGTGCAGACCGGACGCACGAACCTGAGCGTGACGGGTGCAGTCGAGGCGGATGACTTCTTTTACGCCCCGGACCCGTCGAGCCAATTGGCCTGCGCGATCGCCGGGAACATCGCGATGAACTCAGGCGGGGCGCATTGTCTGAAATATGGGGTGACCACGAACAATTTGCTGGGCGTGACTTTGGTCACCATGGAAGGCGAGATTGTCGAGGTTGGCGGCGCGCATCTGGATGCGGGCGGCTACGATGTGTTGGGGTTGCTTTGCGGGTCTGAGGGGCAATTGGGCGTGGTGACCGAGGCCACGCTGCGGATCCTGCGCAAGCCCGAGGGCGCGCGTCCGATCCTTATGGGGTTCGATTCGAGCGAAGTGGCGGGGGCCTGTGTCTCGGACATTATCAAGGCGGGTGTCCTGCCGGTTGCCATGGAGTTCATGGACCGCCTGTGCATCCAGGTCTGCGAGGATTTCGCCCATGCCGGTTATCCGGATGTCGAGGCGCTGTTGATCGTCGAGGTCGAAGGCTCGGAGGCAGAGATCGCCGAGCAGTTGGCCAAGATCACCGAGATTGCCAAACGGCACAATCCCGTCGAGCTGCGCGAAAGCCAGAGCGCCGAGGAAAGTGCCTTGATCTGGAAGGGGCGCAAATCGGCCTTCGGCGCGATGGGGCAGATCAACGACTACATGTGCCTGGATGGGACGATCCCGGTCAGCCAGCTGCCGCTGGTGCTGCGCCGCATCGGCGAGATGAGTGAAGAGTTTGGCCTGAAGGTCGGGAACGTGTTCCATGCGGGTGACGGCAATATGCATCCGCTGATCCTGTTCGACGCGAACAAGCCCGGCGATCTGGAGTTGTGCGAAGCCTTTGGTGCTGAAATCCTGAAGCTATGTGTCGAGGTTGGCGGTTGTTTGACCGGCGAGCATGGCGTGGGGATCGAGAAACGCGATCTGATGCTGGTGCAGTATACCGCAGCGGATATCGAGGCGCAGCTGCGGGTGAAGGATGTGTTTGATCCCAAATGGCTGTTGAACCCGGCCAAGGTTTTTCCCTTGCGGACGACCGAACTGCGGCGGGCGGCGTGGGGGGGGGGGGGGGG
>CALICM010000043.1 GCA_938049225.1 uncultured Paracoccaceae bacterium | reverse complement strand
CTGCGGATGGGGTATTACATCTATGGTTGGCGTCACGTGCCGGTCGATGTCAGCGTTTTGGGCGAGAAGGCCAATGCGACGCGGCCCGAGATTGAACAGATCCTGATTTCGAATTCAAAAGGCGTCGACGAAGACACCTTCGAGCGCGAACTTTATGTCATTCGCCGCCGGATCGAAAAGGCGGCGGCGGCGGCTCAGGTGGGGGAGCTGTATCTTTGTTCGCTGTCCTGCCGGTCGATCATCTACAAAGGCATGATGCTGGCCGAGCAGGTGGCCGAGTTTTATCCGGATTTGCTGGACGAACGGTTCGAAAGTTCGTTCGCGATTTACCATCAGAGGTATTCGACGAACACCTTCCCGCAGTGGTGGCTGGCCCAGCCGTTCCGCATGTTGGCCCATAACGGCGAGATCAACACGTTGAAAGGCAACGTCAACTGGATGAAAAGCCACGAGATCCGGATGGCCTCGGGCGCATTCGGCGACACGGCGGAAGATATCAAGCCGATCATCCCATCTGGGGCGTCGGATTCTTCGGCGCTGGATGCCGTGTTCGAGGTTCTGGTGCGCGCCGGGCGCAATGCGCCGATGGCCAAGACAATGCTGGTGCCTGAATCGTGGTCGAAGCAGGCCGTGGAACTGCCTAAGGCGTGGCGCGATATGTATTCCTATTGCAACGCTGTGATGGAACCTTGGGACGGACCGGCTGCTTTGGCGATGACCGATGGTCGCTGGGTGTGTGCCGGTTTGGATCGCAATGGTTTGCGCCCGATGCGGTACACCGTGACCGGCGACGGTCTGCTGATCGCCGGGTCGGAAACCGGCATGGTGCCCGCTGACGAGGCCATGGTGGTTGAAAAGGGCGCGCTTGGTCCGGGCCAGATGATCGCGGTCGATATGGTCGAAGGCAAGCTGTTTCACGACGTCGAGATGAAAGACATGCTGGCCGCTTCGGCGCCTTACGGCGAGTGGGTCGAGAAGATTTCAGAGTTGGACGAAGAGCTGTCGGGCCTTACGGAAACCACCTTGTTCGAGGGCAGCGCGTTGCGTCAAAGGCAGGTGGCGGCGGGGTATTCGATCGAGGATCTGGAACAGATTCTTGCGCCTATGGCCGAGGACGGGAAGGAAAGCCTGGCCAGCATGGGCGACGACACGCCGTCGGCGGTCTTGTCGAAAAAGTATCGTCCCCTCAGCCATTTCTTCCGGCAGAACTTCAGCCAGGTGACCAACCCGCCGATTGACAGTCTGCGCGAGCATCGTGTGATGAGCCTGAAGACCCGTTTCGGCAACCTTAAGAACGTGCTGGACGAGGACAACACCCAGACCGAGATCCTGACGTTGGACAGCCCCTTCGTCTCGAACGGTCAGTTCGCCGAGATGACCAAGGGTTTTGGGGGTACAGCGGTCGAGATCGACTGCACCTTCGCGCTAGGCACCGATTGGAACGCGTTGGCCAAGGCCATCGACGCGATCCGTCTGCAGGCCGAAGAGGCGGTGCGCGCGGGCGCCCAGCATGTGGTGATGTCTGATATGGCTCAGGACCCGGACCGCGTGGCCGTGCCGATGATCCTGGCGACCAGCGCCGTGCATTCCTGGCTGACCCGCAAGGGGCTGCGAACGTTTTGCAGCCTGAACGTCCGCTCGGCCGAGTGCATGGATCCGCATTATTTCGCGGTGCTAATCGGTGTGGGGGCCACGACCGTCAACGCCTATCTGGCCGAGGACAGCTTGGCGGATCGGATCAATCGGGGCCTATTGGACGGCGACTTGAAGCAAGCGGTTGCGCGGTATCGCGAGGCGATCAACCAGGGGCTGCTTAAGATCATGTCCAAGATGGGGATCAGCGTGATCAGTTCGTATCGCGGTGGCATGAATTTCGAAGCGGTGGGTCTGTCCCGCGCCATGGTCAACGAGTATTTCCCGGGCATGCCCAGCCGGATCTCGGGCATCGGCATCAATGGTATTCGCAAACAGGCCGAAGCGGTGCATGCCCGTGGTTGGCGTCTGGGCCAAGACGTGCTGCCCATTGGCGGGCTTTATAAGGCGCGCCGCTCGGGCGAGACGCATGCTTGGGGCGCGCAGGCGATGCATGTACTGCAATCGGCCTGCGACCGTGCGAGCTATGATTTGTTCAAACAATACAGCGAGATGATGCGCGGTGCCCCACCGATCCATTTGCGCGATCTGGTCGATTTCAAGCCGGGGCTAACGGCCGTGCCGATCGAGGAGGTCGAAAGCATCACCTCGATCCGCAAGCGGTTCGTGACGCCGGGTATGTCCTTAGGCGCGCTCAGCCCCGAGGCGCATAAGACGCTGAACGTGGCGATGAACCGGATCGGTGCGAAGTCCGACAGTGGCGAGGGCGGCGAAGACCCCGCGCATTTCCACCCCGAGCCAAACGGCGATAATCCCTCGGCCAAGATCAAGCAGGTTGCCAGCGGCCGCTTTGGCGTCACCGCTGAATACTTGAACCAATGCGAAGAGCTTGAGATCAAAGTCGCCCAAGGTGCCAAACCGGGCGAGGGCGGGCAGCTGCCCGGCATTAAGGTGACCGAGTTGATCGCCCGCCTGCGGCATTCGACCCCCGGCGTGACCCTGATCAGCCCGCCGCCGCACCATGACATCTATTCCATCGAAGACCTCGCACAGCTGATCTATGATCTGAAGCAGATCAATCCGCGCGCCAAGGTCTGCGTGAAACTGGTCAGCCAATCCGGTGTCGGCACGATCGCCGCCGGCGTCGCCAAAGCTAAGGCGGATGTGATCCTGATCTCGGGCCACAACGGTGGCACGGGCGCCAGCCCGCAGACCAGCATCAAATACGCGGGCCTGCCCTGGGAAATGGGCCTGACCGAGGCGCATCAGGTGCTGGCGATGAACAACCTGCGCGACCGGGTGACGCTGCGCACCGACGGGGGGCTGCGCACCGGCCGCGACATCGTGATCGCGGCGATGATGGGGGCCGAGGAGTACGGCATTGGCACCGCCGCCTTGATCGCGATGGGCTGCATCATGGTGCGCCAGTGTCAGTCCAACACCTGCCCTGTTGGCGTCTGCACCCAGCGCGACGATCTGCGCGCAAAGTTCACTGGCACGGCGGATAAGGTCGTTAATCTGATCAGTTTTTATGCCCAAGAAGTGCGTGAGGTCCTTGCCAGCATCGGCGCGCGCACTTTGGACGAGGTGATCGGCCGTGCCGACCTGCTCAGCCAGGTCAGCAGGGGCGCGGCGCATCTGGATGACCTGGATCTGAACCCATTGCTGATCAGCGTCGATAGCGAGTTGGAGGTGGTCTATGACCGCCAAAAACCCCGCCAAGTGGTGCCAGACACCCTGGACGCACAGATCGTCCAAGACGCCGAGCCGTTCTTCAAGGACGGTGAGAAGATGCAGCTCAGCTATTCGGTGCAGAACACGCATCGCACGGTGGGGACACGCGTCTCGAGCCATATCGTGAAGCGCTTCGGTATGCGCAACGCGCTGCAGCCGGACCACCTGACGATCAAGCTCAATGGCTCGGCCGGGCAGTCGTTGGGGGCTTTTGCCGCGCCTGGCCTCAAGATCGAGGTTTCGGGCGACGCGAACGACTATGTGGGCAAGGGTCTGTCGGGTGCTACGATTGTCGTGCGCCCACCGCTGGGCAGCCCGCTGATCGCCGCTGACAACACGATCATCGGCAACACGGTGCTTTATGGTGCGACCGACGGCAAGCTGTTCGCCAACGGTCGCGCGGGCGAGCGGTTCTGCGTGCGCAATTCGGGTGCGTCCGTGGTGGTCGAGGGCTGCGGCTCGAACGGTTGTGAGTATATGACCGGGGGTGTCGCGGTGATCCTGGGCAGCATCGGCGACAACTTTGGGGCCGGAATGACCGGGGGCATGGCGTTCCTCTATGACCCGGCCGGAGCGGCGGAAGAGCGTCTGAACGCGGACACTATCGTTTCGCAATCCCTTGACTCGGAGCATTGGGAGAGGGTCCTGCAGGACCTGATCGAGGCGCATATGGCCGAGACGGGAAGCGCACGCGCGGGCGAGATCCTGCGTCACTGGGCCGAGGAGCGTGGCAACTTCCTGCAAATCTGTCCAAACGAGATGCTCACCCGATTGTCACACCCGCTGTCCGATCGCGCCGCCGCTGTCCCTGCCGAGTAGGTCCAATGGCGCGGCTGGTCTATCTGACCCATCCGCAGGTACGGGTCGACCCCGACGTGCCAGTGCCGCAATGGGGCTTGAACCCGCAGGGCCGGGCGCGGGCCGAGCGTCTGGCGGCCGCGGGGTGCCTGGCGGGCGTGTCGCGGATCGTCAGCAGTGGCGAGGTCAAAGCGATTGAAACCGCCCAGATCCTGGCCGGGCCACTGGGGCTGACGCCCGAGGTGTACCAGGACCTTGGCGAAAACGACCGCAGCGCGACGGGGTTTCTGCCGTCGCAAGCGTTCGAGGCGACGGCGGATCGTTTCTTTGCCGAGCCGACCCAAAGCGCGGATGGATGGGAACGCGCCATCGATGCTCAGGCCAGGGTAGTGCGTCGAACGGCAGGGCTTGCAAAGACCCAAACCGAAGGGGATTTGCTGATCTGCGGCCATGGTGCCGTTGGCACATTGCTCTACTGCCACCTGGCCCAGATCGCGATTACGCGCACGCATGATCAGATCACCGGGGGCGGATGCTTCTTTGCCGCCCCTCTACCCCACGGTGCGCCGCTACACGGTTGGCGCCCGATGGAACAGATGCTGGATGCCTAAGAAGCGGCGGCTCAGGCTTTTCCGCCGTTTGCTGCGGGCGATCTGGCGCAGTCGGATCACCCGCTGGCTGGCGCGGATCTGTGGTGGTGCGGTTATCACCATCCTGGTTTTGCTGGTGATCCTGCGGTTCGTTCCACCGCCCATGAACGTGTATCAAGCCTCGGAATGGATACGTTTGGGCAGCATCAAACGCGATTGGGTCAGTCTGAGAAGCCTACCCGCGCATGTCCCCCTCAGCGCTTTGGCGGCCGAGGATGCTAAGTTTTGCACCCATTGGGGGTTCGACCTCGGGGCGATCCGCGCGGCCTTGGCGGACGGCGCAACGCGCGGCGGCTCTACCATCAGCCAGCAAACCGCAAAGAATGTCTTCCTATGGCAGGACCGCAGTTGGGTCCGTAAGGGGCTTGAAGCTGGGTTCACGCCCTTGATCGAGGTTGCTTGGGGCAAGCGTCGGATCGTCGAGGTCTATCTGAACATCGCAGAATTCGACGAGGGCGTCTTTGGGATCGAGGCGGCAGCGAAGCATCATTTCGGTGTGCCCGCCGCGGCACTATCGCCCACTCAAAGCGCGCGTTTGATGGCCGTTCTTCCCAACCCCAAGGGCCGGTCGGCTGTCCGCCCGGGCCGCTTCACGCAACGCCAATCCAGGCGGATCGCCTCGGGCGCGGCCACTCTGGCGCGGGACGGACGGGGCGCTTGTGTGCTGGCTGACCCAGTGTCCGCTTCATGAGAATCTGCGCCGCCCGGACACCGCCGTCTTTTCGCGCGCCCTTGCACGGCGCGCGCCCTTGGGTCAAATAGGATCATGCGCCGTTTGTATCATCAGCCCCTGTCCCCCTTTTGCCGTAAGATCCGGCTGGTTCTGGGCGAGAAGAAGATCGAGGTGGAACTGGTCGAGGAAAAGCCCTGGGAAAAGCGCATGGATTATCTGCGCCAAAATCCCAGCGGCAAGGTGCCAATGCTGAAGATCGACGATTTGACGCTGGCGGAAAGCCCGGCGATTTTCGAGTATCTGGAGGAGGTTTACCCCGATCCGCCGCTGCTGCCCAAAGGGGCGGCCGAACGGGCCGAAGCGCGGCGGCTGGCCAGTTGGTTCGATGATAAATTCCATCACGAGGTGACCGTCAATCTGCTGTACGAGCGGGTCAACAAGCGGCTGGCACGCAGCGGGCACCCCGAGAGTGCGCGTATCAAAGAGGGTGCGCGGAACATCAAATACCACCTGGACTACATCGGTTGGCTGATGGAGGGGCGGCGCTGGTTGGCGGGTGATCAGCTGAGTATCGCCGATTTTTCCGCCGCCGCACAGCTGTCCAGTCTGGACTATATCGGCGATGTGGACTGGTCGCGGAACCAGTCGTTGAAAGACTGGTATGCAAAGGTCAAATCCCGCCCGGCGTTTCGGTCGGTGCTGGCGGATTTGCTGCCTGGGTTCCAGCCGCCGTCGCATTACGCGGATCTGGATTTTTGAGGTAAGCGTTGTCGCCTCCGGCGGGGATATTTTGAGACAGAAGGGAAGGCGGGCCCAATGACCGGTTTGCGGGCTGCCCTGGAAGCACGCGCAAGGGCAGAGGGGTTTTCTGCGTTCGGTGTGTGTAAACCTGATGCGATCCCCGAGGCGGCGGCGCATTTGCGTAAATTTCTGGCGGCGGGACACCATGGCGAGATGAGCTGGATGGCGGATCGCGCCGCGTGGCGCGGCGATCCGGCGGTGCTTTGGCCCGAGGCACGGTCAGTGATCATGCTGGCCGAGGTCTATACCCCGCCCGGCGATCCATTGGCGGTTTTGGAAGCGCCCGAGCGTGGGAATATCAGTGTCTATGCCCGGAACCGGGACTATCACGACTTGGTCAAGAAGCGGCTGAAGCGATTGGGGCGATGGTTGGTCGAGGCCTGGGGCGCCGAGATCAAAGTGTTTGTGGACACCGCACCGGTGATGGAGAAGCCTTTGGCGCAAGCGGCCGGGTTGGGGTGGCAGGGCAAGCATACCAATCTGCTGAGTCGCGAGTTGGGGAATTGGTTCTTTCTAGGGGCGATTTTTACCACAGCCGAGTTGCCGGTGGATCCGCCGGGCGAAGATCATTGCGGCAGTTGCACGGCCTGTTTGGATATCTGTCCGACCAATGCCTTTCCCGCGCCATATCAATTGGATGCGCGGCGCTGCATTTCTTATTTGACGATCGAGCACAAGGGGCCGGTGCCCGAGGATTTGCGCGTGGCGATGGGCAATCGGATTTATGGCTGCGACGATTGCCTGGCCGTTTGCCCCTGGAACAAGTTCGCGGCTGAGGCGCAGGAGGCCGGATATTGGGCGCGGGCCGAGTTGCGCGCGCCCCGGTTGGAGCATTTGGTCGCCTTGGACGACGTTGGGTTTCGGGCGGTTTTTGCAGGTTCACCCATCAAGCGGATCGGGCGCGATCGTTTTGTGCGGAATGTGCTCTATGCGATTGGAAACTCAGGTGTGGCGGCGCTGCGCCCTGCGGCTGAGGCTTTGCTGGACGACCCGGATCCGGTGGTGCGCGATGCGGCCGGGTGGGCCGTTGCGCGCCTAGAGCGCGCGGAGTAGCGCCTGGATCTCGGCGGTGTGGGCTTTGTCGCCGTCAAGGGCTTGCGCCCGGGCGATATCCCGAACGGCGGCGGGGCGGTTACCCAAGGCTGCTTGGATCCGCGCGCGCTCCAAAAGTTGCGCCGTGCTTAAAGGGTCGATTTGCAGCTGTGCCAGGGCTTGGTCCAATGCACCCAACCCACGAAACACCCGCGCGCGCAGCAGCGCGTCCGTTGGATCCGGGGCGAGCAGCTGAAGCGTGCTTTGGGCGCCATCCCAATCTTCCTGTAGCGCTTGCAACCCGGCCAAGGCCCGCAGCACACCCGGGCTTGGGGCCAGGTCCGCAGCGGCGGCATAGGTCTGGAGGGCCAAGTTCGCCTCGCCCAGTTCCCCCCATATCCGGCCCGCTGTCGCAAAGATGTAAGCGCGCTGTTCAGGCTCCATCGCCGCCCGGGTGTCCTGGGCCAGCTCGGTTAGCCGTGTCGCGGCGGTGTCGACTGCGCCCTGCGCCTCGAGGGCGAAAGCCTCGCACATTCGGGCGGGCTTGCTGCCGCCCTGGGTGATCCAACGGGCAGCGGCCTGGCGGGCCGCGTCGGGGTCCTTGGCGACCTCGTTGATGCATGTCTCGAATGACATCACCTGCGCCCCGGCGGGTGTGGCCAGCAGCAGGGCAAGAAGGGCCGTTCGCATTTGCGCTTTCCTTTAGATATCTGATATCGCGGGGACTGTAGCGTGCGCGCGAGATGGGGCAAATGGACAAACATCTTTTGTGTCTGGGGTTCGGCTTCACCGCCCAGGTTTTGGCTCGCGCCCTGCCGGACTGGACGGTTACAGGGACCACACGCGCGGCCGAGGGGTTGGCGGCGATCGCCGCGCAAGGGGTAACACCCCTGCAATGGCCCGGCAATGATTTGGGTCCGGTCTTGGCACAGGCGACGCATATCGTCAGCTCGGTCCCGCCACGGGCCGACGGGGATCCGGCGCTGGATCTGCTTAAAGCACATATCGGCCAGATGCCCCGACTGGAATGGCTGGGCCTGCTTTCGACCACCGGTGTCTATGGCGACCATGGGGGCGCTTGGGTGGACGAGGACACGCCGCTTGTTCTGCGGGATCACCGCGGCGGGCTGCGCGCCGCCCAAGACACGGCCTGGATGACCTTGTATCATGACCACGGCCTGCCTGTGCACCGCTTCCGCCTGGCTGGGATCTATGGGCCCGGCCGCTCGGCGCTGGACAAGATGCGCGATGGTACCGCGCGGCGGATCGTCAAGCCCGGGCAGGTGTTCAGCCGGATCCATGTCGAGGATATCGTGCAGGTCCTGCTGGCCAGTTTCGCCCGGCCAAACCCGGGTCGGGCCTATAACTTGGCTGACGATTTGCCAGGGCCCCCGCAGGATGTGATCGCATATGCGGCCCAGCTGCTTGACCTGCCCGTCCCTGCGGACATCGCTTTTGAAACCGCCGGCCTGTCCCCCATGGCGCGCAGTTTTTACGCCGATAACAAGCGGGTCGCCAACGATCGCATCAAATCCGAACTGGGCGTCACCCTGAAATACCCCAATTACCGTATCGGCCTGAAGGCCATACTCGCCGCCGAAGACCACACGAAAGGGTAACAAACCCTTGTGCCCCCCCTATGGGATATGGAAAACCAGTGCAAACTAAGAAAACGGGGACGAGTGGTGCGGGTTCGGCTGTCAGCAATGGCCATGGTGGTTTGGGCGGTCTTTGGCGCGGCACCCGGTTTTGCGCAAACCTATAACCTGTATGGCGAGGCGGGGTTGTTGGATATCCCGACGGGCGAGTTCATGCTGGACGGCGAGTTGGGCGTGGGCTTTGTGCAGTTCGGCGACACGCAGCGCGCCAATGTAAACTTCCAGTTACTGCCCCGCGTGTCCGGTACCTTGCGCGTCTCGACCATCCAGGATGTGCCCGGCGGCCCCGAGGTGTCGACCGAGGGGTTCGATTTGCGCTTCCAACTGCTCAAGGAGGAGGGGTGGGTCCCCGGCGTCGCCCTTGGCTTTCGTGACTTCCTGGGCGATGGGCCGTACACGGCGGAATATCTGGTCGCCACGAAGTCGATCACCCCAAAATTCAAGGTCACCGGCGGTGTCGGCTTTGGCCGCCTTTCCAGCCAAGGGGGCACCTTCAACCCTTTTGGCGCCGACAGCCGACCACCCCTAGAACAACCGGTCGGGCAGTTGCAGGACGAGGTCTATTTTCGCGGCGATATGGGCTTCTTCGGCGGATTTTCGTGGGAAACGCCGGTGGATGGGCTGACCTTCAAGGCCGAGGTGACGGCGGATGGGTATCTGGCCGAGGAAAACGGCGGTTTTGACCGTGATATCCCCTTCAACTTCGGCCTCAACTACAAGCCGAACGAGAATGTGCAGCTGCAGGCTTTCTACATGCACGGCTCGACTTTTGGGGCGCAACTGACCTTCAGCGGCAATCCGATGAAGCCCCTCGCCCCGCAAGATCTGGGGGCGGGTCCGACGCCGCTGATCGCCCGGGCTGGTGATGCGCCGATGGGCACGAAATGGGCGGACAAGCCCGAGAACGAGCAAAAGCTGCTCAAGGGGATTTCCCAGGTTCTATCCGCCGACGGGATCACCATCGAAGAGGCGCGGATCACCGGAACCGAAGCCGACATCTATATCAAAAATCCGCTGATCCAGCGCGAACCCAAGGCGATCGGCCGCGTCGCCCGCGTATTGGCCGTGGGTCTGCCCCCTTCGGTCGAGGTGTTTCGGATCACCGTTATCAACGAGGGCCTGGCCGTCGCCACCGCCGAGATCCTGCGCAGCGATCTTGAGGCCCAGGTGGATCGCCCAAATGCCGGTCTTGAGAGTTGGCAGACGACGCGACTGATGGATGCCAAAGCCTCGCTGAGCGGGCGCAACATCTTTTTGCCGCCGCCCGAGCAGCGGTTCACCTGGTCGGTGGCGCCGTCGATCCCAATCACCCTGTTGGACGAGGATGACGGGTTTCGCCCCGACATTCTGATCAGCGCACGGGCGAAGTACCAGGTGACCCGGGGCCTGAGCGTCTCGGGCCGGTTGAGCCGTTTTGTGATCGGCGAAAGCCAAGAGGAGGTGGGCCCGCCCGTAAGTTCGCTGCCCAATGTGCGCAGCGACAGCGATGTCTATTACTCCGGCCGCGACATCGACCTTGAGCGGTTGACAGCGGATTGGGTGTTCAGCCCCAAACCCGCCGTTTATGGCCGTCTGACCTTTGGCGTGTTGGAGCGGATTTTCACTGGGGTCAGCGCCGAGGTTCTGTGGGCCCCGGTGAACAGTCGCTTCGCTTTGGGTGGCGAAGTGAACTATGTGCGCCAGCGCGATGTGGACGATCTGTTTTCGCTGGATGACTACGAGGTCGTGACTGGTTATGGCTCGCTTTACTGGGATACTGGGTTCAAACAGATCGAGGCTCAGTTGGATATCGGCAGCTATCTGGCCGGGGATTTCGGCGCCACGCTGTCGCTGTCCCGTCGTTTTGAGAACGGCTGGGAGGTGCGCGGCTATGCCACCCGCACCGAGGTATCGTTCAACGAGTTCGGCGAGGGCGCTTTTGCGAAAGGGTTCGAGATCACCGTGCCTTTGCGCTGGGCGCTGCCGTTCGAGACCAAGTCCGAGGCGCGGGTCAGCCTGTTGCCAGTGGAAAACGACGGCGGCGCGCGGTTGAAGTTGGAAGAGCGGCTGTACGAGCGGATCCGCGACCTGGACCGCCGGTCGCTTGAGGATGGATGGAGTGCGTTTTGGCAATGAAGTTCGCGATTGGCATGGCCCTGGCTTTGAGCCTCGGCGCCTGTTCGAACAACTCGGGCGGTAATGGCGCGATTTTCAAGGCCGCGCTGGCCGAGTTGTTTCCCAAGATGATCGACACAGGCGCGAACGCGAAACCGGCCAAAGCGCCAGTGCTCACGCGCGCGGCGGTCGAGGCTTCGGGGGCTGCGCTTATCCGCATCAAGCTGGAAACCGAAAATGCCCGCTCGACCCTGCAGGGCGTGTCGGAAAACGGCGGTTATGTCACCCATATCTCGCGCTTCGGTCAGACAATCACCCTGCGCGGCGGCCTGGTGACCGCCAGTCGCGGCCTGGGGTTCGATTTGCTGGCGGTCGAGGCCGCGTCCACTGACCCGGTGATCACGGCCATCCCGCTGGCCGATTGGCCTGACGAAGTGACACGCGTCTATCACTTTCCAGCTCAAGGCCCGACCGGCCTGCTGGTCCCGGTCACCTGTCGCTATGCCCCCGGCGAACGGCTCGAGATCGAGATTGTCGAGATCACCTACAGCGGCCAACAGGTTGAGGAGATCTGCTCAGGCGCCGATGTAAGCTTCGTCAACGACCTGTTCGTGATCCCCGAAACGGGCATGATCTGGCGGTCGCTACAATGGTTGGGCCCGGAACAGGGCCGCCTGGATCTGACTGTGATCGAGCCCTTTACACCCTAACCGCTAAGGACCGCCTATGGATCGCGCCGCCATCGTGCATGAAGCCTTTCTCGCGCGTGTGGCCGCCGGGGATTTTCCGTCGGGGGCGCCTGCGCAAACCACATTGCCGCGCCCCAAATTGGTCGAGCTTTACCGGGCGCAATGCCTGTCACGTCAATTGGACCGGACCAGCCGCGCGATGCAGAAGGCAGGGCAGGGGTATTACACCATCGGTTCCAGTGGGCATGAAGGGATGGCCGCCGTAGCCGAGGCCTTGAGGCCCACGGATATGGCGTTCCTGCACTACCGGGATGCAGCGTTTCAGATCCAGCGTGCGGCGCAAGTGCCGGGGCAGACGATAGCATGGGATATGCTGCTGAGTTTCGCGGCGTCGTCCGAGGATCCAATCTCGGGCGGGCGGCACAAGGTGCTGGGATCCAAGGTGCTGAACATCCCGCCGCAAACCTCGACAATCGCCAGCCATCTGCCCAAGGCCGTCGGGGCGGCCTATTCACTGGGGCTGGCGCGGCGCTGTCCGCCCGAGCACCGGTGTCTGCCGGACGACAGCCTGGTGATGTGCAGCTTCGGCGATGCCTCGGCCAATCACTCAACGGCACAAGGGGCGATCAACACCGCCTGTTGGACCAGCTATCAATCGGTCCCACTTCCGCTGCTGTTGGTCTGCGAGGACAACGGCATCGGTATTTCGGTCCCCACGCCCAAAGGCTGGATCGCTGCCAATTTTGCCCATCGACCGGGACTAAAGTATTTCCACTGCAATGGTTTGGACATGTGCGAGACGCATCGCACCGCTCAGGTTGCGACCGACTATGTCCGCACCCATCGAAAGCCTGCATTCCTGCATATCAAGACCGTGCGCCTTTATGGTCATGCTGGATCGGATGTCGAGGCCGCCTACCGCGATCCCCGTGCCACCCAGGCGGACGAAGCAAACGACCCGCTGCTGCACAGCGTGCGTCTGTTGGCCGAAACCGGCGCTTGTCCCCCGCAAGAAGCGCTCAAGATCTACACCCAAACCGGCGACCAATGCACCCGCATCGCGGCCGAGGCGGTGACGCGTCCCCATTTGAATACCGCTGCTCAAATCGCCGCCAGCCTGATCCCCCCGCCACGGGCCTGCGCGCCCACCAATGGCCCCTCGGACCCCGTCCGCGCGCAACTTTTTGGTGCCGATCTGCGCGCCATGGCCGAGCCACAGCCAATGAACCGCCTGATCAGCTGGGCACTGGCGGATCTGATGCTGGCCCATGCCGAGGTGATCGTGGCCGGTCAGGATGTGGGGCGCAAAGGGGGCGTTTATGGTGTCACGCAGAAGCTGCAAGCGCGGTTTGGTCCGGACCGGGTGATCGACACGTTATTGGACGAGCAATCCATCCTGGGTCTTGCCATAGGCTTGGCGCACAATGGGTTCGTCCCGATCCCCGAGGTCCAATTCCTGGCTTACCTTCACAACGCCGAGGATCAATTGCGCGGCGAGGCGGCGACGCTTAGCTTCTTTTCCAACGGCCAATACACCAACCCGATGGTACTGCGGATTGCGGGCCTGGGATATCAGCGCGGTTTTGGTGGGCATTTTCACAATGACAACTCGCTGTCGGTACTGCGCGACATTCCTGGGCTGATCCTGGCCTGCCCCTCGAACGGTGCGGATGCGGTGATGATGCTGCGCGAGGCGGTTCGCCTGGCGCGCGAGGAACAGCGCCTGGTCGTCTTTATCGAACCCATCGCGCTTTACACCACCCGCGACTTGCACAGCCCGGGCGATGGCGCTTGGATGCAAACCTATCCCGCCCCGGATCGCCGCCTGGCGCTAGGCGAGGTGGGCGTCCACGGCAATGGCACGGATCTGGCCATCGTGACCTATGGCAACGGTGCGTATCTGTCCCGCCAAGCGCGAAAGACGCTTGAGGCTAAGGGCGTTGATGCCCGGGTGATCGATCTGCGTTGGCTCGCCCCACTGCCTGTCGAGGCCCTGCTTGCCCAGGCCGGGGCCTGCGATGCCGTGCTGGTCGTTGACGAGTGCCGCCGCACCGGCAGCCAGTCCGAGGGGTTGATGGCCTTGTTCACCGAAGCGGGGCACCATCGCCTCGCCCGCCTCACGGCCGAGGATACGTTTATCGCCACCGGCCCCGCTTATGCCGCCCCGCTGCCCTCGGCCGAGGGGGTCGTGGAGGCGGCTTTGACCTTGACGGGGCGCACCGGATGAGCCGCACCGCCGTCGTGATCTGCCCCGGACGCGGGACCTATAACAAAGCCGAGTTGGGCTATCTGGCACGGCATCACGCCCGCCGCGCGGAACTGCGTGATTTTGATGCTCACCGGGAACAACAAGGCCAACAGGCCGTGACGACCCTCGATGGCGCGCCCCGGTTTTCTTCGGCACGGCATACAACCGGCGAGGCGGCCTCGCCGTTGATTTATGCCGCATCCTATTTGGACGCCACCGCGATAGCCGAGCAGTTCGAGGTCGTGGCGGTCACTGGTAATTCGATGGGCTGGTACACGGCCCTCGCGGTCAGCGGTGCCGTGACGCCCTTGGACGGTTTCGCGGTGGCCAATACCATGGGGACGCTGATGCACCAGCATCTGATTGGCGGCCAAACCCTTTATCCCTTTGTCGACGATGATTGGCGCGCGGTGTCGGACAAGCGCGCCGATCTTTTGACCCTGGTCGCGGACATCGCGCAACGCCCCGAGCACCTCCTGGCCCCTTCGATCCATCTGGGTGGCATGTTGGTCGTGGCGGGAAACAGCGATGGTCTTGAGGCGTTCGAGGCGGCCGTTCCGCCGACCGGCGGTCGCTATCCTATGCGCCTTCCCAACCATGCCGCCTTTCACACTGCTCTGCAAAGCCCAGTGGCGGCGGCTGGGCGGGACCGGTTGGCCCCCAGCTTAATCCACCCACCCACCATTCCGTTGATCGACGGGCGCGGCGCCATTTGGTGGTCTGGGGCGGTGGATCCCCTGGACCTTTATACCTATACCCTCGACCACCAAGTCACGCAGCCCTATGACTTCACCCGCGCCATCCAGGTTGCCGCCCGCGCCTTTGCGCCCGAGGTTTTTGTTATCACAGGCCCTGGAACCACCCTGGGCGGGGCCGTCGCGCAATCGCTGATCGCGGCGCATTGGCAGGGTTTGGATGGAAAGGCGGCGTTTCAAGCCCGCCAAGCCGAGGATCCGCTGATCCTGTCGATGGGCCGCGCTGATCAGCGGGATGTCGTGACGCGGTGACATCCCCTGGCGGCCGAAACGCAAAGCGGTTGCGTCGCAATCTTTACCATGCCATCGCATCATCAATGATGTCCCCGCATGATCCGAAAGACCCCGCATGACGACGTTAACCGCTGAACAGATGTCGACCCGCCTGGATCACCTGGCCGAGTTGGAGACACATCTGTCGTTCCGGATCTCGCGGCTTAGCAAGCTATTGGACACCCATTCGGCGGCGCAGTTGACCGGCACCGGGCTGAACCTGACGTGGTACAGGATCCTACTGGTGTTGCAGATTTTCAAAGAGACGACGGCGGCGGACCTGAGCCGCTTGATGGTGCTGGACCGCGCGCAGATCAGCCGGGCCGCCGCGGATTTGATCGCAGCCGGTTACGTCGTCGCACGCCCTGATCCCTCCAGCAAGCGCAAGAAGCTTCTATCGTTGACGGACAGCGGCCACCTGGCAGTGAACGGCGCGTTGGGCCGGTTTCAGGACCGCCAGGCGGTGCTGGAAGCACAGCTAAGTGCTGAGGATCTGCGCGGCCTGTCCGAAAGCATCGACAAATTGTCTGAGTACCTCGCCCAGGATCTGAATGCCCCCGAGGCTGCGCCGACCCGTTTTGCGCGGCGCTGATCAAAGGTCGGCGATGATGATGGTTCCGTCGGCCTGCTGGGCCAGCGGGATCGGGTCCAACTCGCAACCTTGCCCAACCCCATCGATACCTTGTCCTGTACACACACTGAACCCTGCTGCGTGGTTGGTGCAGCGCAGGATCGTGGCATCGGCGGACATTACTTGGGCGCTGCGATAATCCAACGGCAAGAACTGATGCGGGCAGGCGTTGACATAGGCATAGATCTGGCCGTTGACTTGCGCCAGCAAGACCGGGAACCCGGCGACCTCGACGCTCAGCGTGCCTGGGTCGGGGATATAGGAAACCTTGCCCAAGACGGTCCCAACCGGGGGCGCATCAGGATAAGATTTCCAGGCGATCATGCCCAATCCTCAATGATGGGGGCGGGCAAGAGTGTGCCGGTACAGGCCCCGAAGCCCAGGTGGTAAGGGCCGTCGCAGTGACCCTGTAGGTTCAGGGTATCGCCGTCCTGGACAAACGTCCGGGTACCCCCCGCCACGGTCAGCGGGTCGCGCCCGTTCCATGTCAATTCCAACAGCGAACCGCTGTTGTCGCGGCTGGGCCCAGATATCGTGCCCGAGCCCAGCAGGTCGCCGGTGCACATCGCGCAGCCTGACAGGGCGTGATGCGCCAACTGCTGCGCTGGGGTGTAGTACAGATGCCGGGCGTTCGTGCGGGTGATGGTGGTGGCGGGTTGGCCCGGCGGGGCCAGGTCGGCGGTCAGATGGATGTCGTAGGCGTTCGGCGCATCCTCGGCCAGATAGGGCAGCAAGGGGTTGACGCGCTTGGGCGGCAAGGTGCGAAAGGGTTCCAAGGCCTCGCGCGTGACGATCCAGGGGCTGATGGTGGTGCCGAAGGCCTTGGATTGGAACGGGCCCAGGGGTTGGTACTCCCAAACCTGGATGTCGCGGGCCGACCAGTCGTTCAGCAGCACATAGCCGAAGATCATGTCGAAGGCTTGGGCGGTGGTCACCGGCTGGCCCATCTGGTTGGGTGTGCCGACGATCGCACCCAGCTCCAATTCCATATCCAGTTTGGCCGAGGGTGCCAGGCGCGGCATGGCGTCCTCGGGGGCCTTTAACTGGCCAAGGGGCCGGTGGATATCGGTGCCTGAAACCACGACGGTCGAGGCACGGCCGTTATAGCCGACGGGCATATGCAGCCAATTCGGCAGCAGCGCCTTATCCGGATCGCGGAACATGCTGCCGACGTTTGTGGCGTGGTCCTTGGAGGCGTAAAAGTCGGTAAAACTGCGAATGTGAATGGGCAAATGTAACTGGGCGCCGGATTGCCGCACCAAAGCACGGCGGCGCAGGTCGGCGTTGTCCCGCAGGTCGGGGGTTGCGACGTCCAGCAAAGTGGCAATGGTGGCCCGGGTTTGGGACCAAGTGGCCTGGGGCAGCGCCATGAAGGGGTTCAGGGTGCCTTGGTCGAACGCCCGGTCCGCGCCGCCGGGGGTGAGCAGCCCTGCGTCCTCCAGCACAGTCAGATCCAGGATCTGGTCGCCGATGGCGACCCCGACATGCCGCTCGGCCCCAACTGAGAACACGCCGTAGGGCAGGTTTTGGATCCGGAAATCGCTGTCCGGATCGTTCGCGCTGTCCACCCAACTGCTACGGCGGGGATCATGTGTGTCGTTCAGGCGCATCGCCGCGGCCCCCTTTCCAACTTCGCGGTTGGATCGTGGAGCCAGTGGGCCGGGCGATCAAGCGTCTTCGTGCAGGACGCCACGCTCGATCTGATCCTGCTCGATGCTTTCGAACAGAGCCTTGAAGTTGCCCTCGCCAAAGCCGTCGTCGCCTTTGCGCTGGATGAACTCGAAAAAGATCGGGCCGATCACGGTTTTGCTGAAGATCTGCAGCAGGATCCGGGTGACACCGCCGTCGACGACGCCTTCGCCATCGATCAGGATGCCGTGTTTCTTCATCCGCTCGATCGGCTCGGCATGGTCCTTCACCCGGCGGTGCGACATGGCGTAATAGGTCGCGGGCGGGGGCGGCATGAACTCGATACCGGCCCCGGCGATCTGGTCGGTCGCGGCATAGATATCCTCGGTCCCCACGGCGATGTGCTGGATGCCCTCGCCTTTGTACTCTTTCAGATACTCTTCAATCTGGCTGTTCGCGTCCGCGCTTTCGTTGATCGGAATGCGGATCTTGCCGTCCGGCGAGGTCAACGCGCGGCTGAAGAGGCCGGTTTGCTTGCCCTTGATGTCGAAAAAGCGGATCTCGCGGAAATTGAACGCCTTGGCGTAGAAGTCGTACCAGGTGCTCATATTCCCGCGCTGGACGTTGTGGGTCAGGTGGTCGATGTAATAGAACCCAGCGCCCTTGGGCTGCGGGTCTGCCGCGCCCAGCCAGTCGTATTCGGCCATGTAGCACGAGCCAACAGCACCGTAAGTTTCTACGAAATAGAGCAGCGAGCCGCCGATGCCGATCACGGCGGGCACATCCAGCGACTTATCATCGCCAGTGTATTCCTCGGCCCCATAGTCCAAGGCGCACTTCAGCGCATGCTTGGCGTCCACCACGCGCCAGGCCATGGCGGGGGCGCAAGGGCCGTGCTGGTTGACAAAGCGGGCGGCGTGCGAGCCGGGCTCGCGGTTGAGGATGTAGTTGATGGTGCCCTGGCGATAGAGCGAGATGTCTTTGGTTTTGTGCCGGGCAACCTCGGTATAGCCCATCTTTTGAAACAGCGCCTCAAGCTGGGCGGGGTCGGGGTGGGCAAATTCGACGAATTCAAAGCCATCAGTGCCCGCCACGTTGGCGCTGTCGATGACCGCTTTGGGGGCGTCATGCGGAAAGGGTCCCATGGATCAACTCCTTGTCGGATGGCGGCGGATGCTGTGCCCCATCGACACCGCAGGTCTGATCATCCCGGCGCACGGGCTGTATCCCGTGAGATGGGGGTATAATGGTGCATTGTCAACAATATTAGTGGGTTCTCAATTCTTTTGCTCGGTATTGCGTGGCACCTCAGATCATTCGGCACTTGGCAGCGACAGATCCACCCAGACCAATCGGTGGTCCGAGCTGACCAACTCTCCACTGCCGACGAGCGGGTAGTCGGCTGTATCGGGCGCAGGCCAAAACACGCCCGCCGCATGTACCGTGATATCGGCCGAGGGCAGCACATAATCAACCCGCAAGTTGCCTGGACCCGGCGTGTCCCGCCAATCCGCTGTGTCCAGCGCCGCTGAACCTTGATGGGTTAAATTTGCGCCCGCCTGGTTAGCTGCCGCGGCTACCGCGCCCTCGCTGGCGGGTGCAGGATCTTGGATCCGAGGGTGGTCCAAAAGGGCGCGAATGCCCGCATGCAGCCCGTCGCCATCTATCGGATCGGCGTTCAAATCCCCAGCGACCACAAAGGGACCCTCGGCCAGTTGGCGCATCGCGCCGGTGTCGTCCCATTTGTCCTGGCCGTCGATGTAATTGACCCAAAAGCGGATCTCATCTTGGTTGCGCAGGCCGTTTGCATCCTCGGGCCCATCGAAAACAGGGGGTGTTGGATGGGCCGCCAACAGCCTGAGCGGACCCTGCGGGGTTAGGATCGCCACATCCCAATGTGCTTTGGAGGACAACCGCATAACCGCCTGAGCCTCGACCGACGGGAAGGGTGCGCCGCTCTCGTCGACAGGCAGTCGCGCGCCCGGCATGTCTGCCCAACGCATAATCCGAAAACTATAGCTGTCCGCATGATCGATCGCATAGCGCGACAACACAGCCATCCCGTATTGTCCTGGAAAGCGCCCAAACCCAAACGCATCCTCAGGCCCGGTGGATGTGCCATCGCCGTTCAGGTCCAGCCCGCTGGGAAGGCCGGTGTTGACAGGTCCGGCATAAGCATGGGGCAGGGACAGCCCTTGAAGGCCCTGGTCAGGAGACGCCAACAGCGCCTGAAACGCGGTCAGGGCCGCGCCGCCGCCGTCATAGTCGAACTCGTTCAACAACAAAATATCGGGCCGCACGGTTTGCAAGATGCGCACCACCGCCGCGATCTGCGGATCCTCGCGCGTCAGGTCGCGCAGCAGTAGTCCTGGGCCCGATCGTGTCAGCGACGCATTAAACGTCGCCACGCGGATCCCCTCGGCGACGACGGGCTACGCCCCAAGGAACAAGGCCAGCGCTGCCAGCAGCGCCCGCATCAACCGCGCCGCGTGCGCCGGACCAGCCAGGACACCTTAAGAATTGCCGCGCCTCGGATCATCAAAGAGCCACTGACAAACCCCCAAAACGTCGCCGACCAGACCAGTGCCTGGTAGTCGCCCGAGCGGATCGGATCCAGCCAACCATCGATGAATGACCCAAAGACAGGGAGCAGATAGATCGTGACCACGCCCAAGAACATGTTCAGCATCCCATCGCGGTACAAACGCCGCTCAACATCTTGGCCATAGCCAGGCTCGAATGTCGGCAGGTTGATCCACAAATTGAAATCACGCCGCCCCACCGGCCAAGGCACCAGCCACAGAAAGATCCCAAAGGCGGTCAACGCCACATATGTCACCAAGAAACTCAAGGCAGCCGCCCTGATGATCAGATCACCGCCGCCAATCAGATTGCCCGCCATCGCAACTGGGCTGAGCGGGAAATTGATCATCGCGACCGCCTGGTCGACCAAGGTCAAATAGGCCTCGCTGAAGCTGTCATCGCCCGCATCCGCCCGGCACAGAAAGATAAGCGACAGGATCTGCAGTCCGAAGATCATGTATCGCACCCGGTTATAGGGTGGCGCAAAGCGGAAATCGATCAGACCCGGATGGCTGGAGGCATATTCAAAGATCGTGAAAGCCGCAGCGATCCCCGCGACGATCAGCGTGATCTCTTGGCTGGCGGTGGTGACATTCGGCAGCAAAAACGCTGGCGCCGCGATTATGATCACCAGCGCCACCGCCCGTACGAGGGCCCCGACCATTCGACCAATCACGGAAAAACACCCCGTACCCTGTAAAGGGCAAAGGGGCGCTGCGGATCATGCCCAGGGCATGCGCGCCGAATACTGTTCCTCGAACCGACCAATCGCCGTCTCATTCTTCAACGTCAGCCCGATATCATCAAGGCCGTTAAGCAAACATTCCTTTTTGAACGGATCCACCTCGAAAGTGATTTCACCGCCGTCAGGGCCCTGAATGGTCTGGCTTTCCAGATCCACCGTCAGGACCGCGTTCGCGCCACGTTGCGCGTCATCCATCAATTTGTCCACATCTTCTTTGGGCAATACGATCGGCAAGATCCCGTTTTTGAAGCAATTATTAAAGAATATGTCGGCGAACGAGGTGCTGATCACGACCCGAATACCAAAGTCCAGCAGTGCCCAAGGCGCGTGCTCGCGGCTGGACCCGCAGCCGAAGTTATCGCCCGCAACCAAGACCTGGGCGTTGCGATAGGCGGGTTTGTTCAGCACGAAATCCGCAATCTCTTCCCCCTCGGGGGTATAGCGCATTTCATCAAACAGGTTCACGCCCAGGCCGGTGCGCTTGATCGTCTTGAGGAACTGCTTGGGGATGATCATGTCGGTATCGACATTGACCAACGGCATGGGCGCCGCGACGCCCTCGATTTTGGTGAATTTTTCCATAGTTTTACACTCCGTGTGACTATTGCGGCCACTCTTTGTAGTTCCAATGGGCGGCACGGCTGCCCAACCCATCAATGTGCAATGAGGGATTGTCAGTGCGGACGAAGGCAACCAGCCGTCTGTCAAACAGCAGGTGATCTCTGGACTGAAACTCAATGATATCGAGGATCGCCCGCGCGGCTTTTTCGTTCCAGGTCTGCAGCTCCGGGTACCTGTTCAGGACTAACGTAAGTCGCGGGTATTCTTCCGAAGGCTCTGACCGGAAAGCGTCATTAAGTGCATCAAGATTCAACCGGTCTGGATCGTAACCGAAGTGGTAAACCCAGCGAAGCGCCGAAGCAAAGTCTCGCATCATTGATGCCTCAGATCCGCAATCGATCTGATGTACCGCATACCCTTCATCGCAAATTGCCTCAATCGCTGCGTCCAAAATCGATTGTTCATGAAACAGCGTCACCGCCCCGTCACAGATGTACGGCCAATCCGAGCGCTCTTCCACGTTCCGCAGGCTCATCCCAAACTATCCCAACTCCCTCACATCCGTCAGCCGCCCGGTAATCGCCGCCGCCGCCGCCATGGCGGGGCTCAGCAAGTGGGTGCGGCCGCCGCGGCCCTGGCGGCCTTCGAAATTGCGGTTCGAGGTCGAGGCGCAGCGTTCGCCCGGGGCCAGTTGGTCGGGGTTCATGCCCAGACACATCGAGCAGCCCGCCATACGCCAGTCGAAACCGGCCTCCTGCAGCTTCTGGGCAATCCCCTCTTCCTCGGCCTGGGCGCGGACCAGACCTGAGCCGGGGACGATCATGGCGCGCAGGCCGTCCTTGACGCGGTGGCCCTCCATGATCCGGGCAACCTCGCGCAGATCCTCGATCCGGCCGTTGGTGCACGAGCCGATGAAGACCGTATCGATCTCGACATCCTGCAGGCGGGTGCCGGGCGTCAGGCCCATGTAGTCGAGCGAGCGCCGCACGGCACCGTCCTTGCCCTCGGGAAAATCCTCGGGCGCGGGCACGACGCCGGTGATCGGCAGTACATCTTCGGGGCTGGTGCCCCAGGTGACTACGGGGGCGATTTCCGCCGCCTCGAGGATCACTTCCTTGTCGAAATGCGCGCCCTCGTCGGTAAACAGCGTCTTCCAATAGGCCAGCGCCAGTTCCCAATTGCCCCCCTTGGGCGCATGCGGGCGGCCCTGGACATAGGCGAAGGTCTTATCATCCGGGGCGATCAGCCCGGCGCGCGCGCCGCCCTCGATGGCCATGTTGCAGACCGTCATGCGACCTTCCATGCTCAGGTTGCGGATCGCCTCGCCCATATATTCGATCACATGGCCATTGCCGCCCGCCGTGCCGGTCTTGCCGATCACCGACAGGGTGATGTCCTTGGCAGTCACGCCCGCAGGCAGGGTGCCACGCACCTCGACTTTCATATTCTTGGATTTCTTCTGGATCAGCGTCTGGGTGGCCAGCACGTGTTCCACCTCAGACGTGCCAATCCCATGCGCCAGCGCACCAAAGGCGCCGTGGGTCGCCGTGTGGCTGTCGCCGCAGACGATGGTCATGCCAGGCTGGGTCCAGCCCTGCTCGGGGCCGATGATGTGCACGATCCCCTGCCGCACGTCGCCAACGCCGTAATAGGTGATGCCGAAATCCTTGGCGTTTTTCTCCAGCGCGTCGACTTGGATGCGCGACATCTCGTCATCAATGCCCTTAGCCCGGTCCAGGCTGGTGGGCACGTTGTGATCGGGCACGGCGACGGTCTTTTCGGGCGCACGCACCGGCCGCCCAGCCATCCGCAGCCCTTCAAAGGCCTGCGGGCTTGTCACCTCGTGCACCAGATGCCGGTCGATATACAAAAGACCAGTTCCGTCTGGCTCTTCGGACACCAGATGGGCGTCCCAGATTTTGTCATATAGAGTTTTCGGTGCGGACATGGGTTCTCTCATTCGATCAGGGAAAGCAAAGGGACAGATCGGCGCGGGGTCACCCTGCGCCGGGTGACATCACCGACCGCGAAAATGACTTAAGCCCAACCCATGGAACCGCCAGGGCAGGCGCGCGTGGTCGTCCATGTCGAAATACCGTGGCATGCGGCAGTCATAAGCCGCCAGGGCAGGCGGGGCAAGGTCCTTGGCCGCTTTGACATTCGCCCAAAGCTTCACTAGCGGTTGACGCCCATTCGATTGCCAAAGGCCCGCTAACATGCTCCGGTCAACGCTGTGCGCCGCGCTGCTGTTCCTTTTACTCCCCCTTGTTGCCCCCGCGCAGGAGGCGCCTGCGGATCCGACCCCACCCGCCACGGCTGAGCAGTTGATCGAGCTTCTGCGTGACGATGCCGCCCGCGAAGCCCTGATCGAACAGCTGGAGGCCACAGCCACAGCCCCCCCAGCGGCAGCAGAAGTGCCTGTCCAAACCAATATCGGCAGCCAGGTCGCCGCGGCGACCCAATCGGCCGCGCAATCGGTGGCGGATACGGCCCAGGATTTGCTGAAACGCCTCAAGACGTTGCCCACGACCCTGAGTGCCTTGCGCGATGCCATTGATCCGCAGGTGGTGCTGGCTGCGCTCTCGGATCTGGGTTTCGTGATCGTCGCGACCTATGCGGCGTTCCTGTTGCTCAGGTTCTTGTCGCGGCGGATCTCGCAGCGCTTGGCCGCGCGGGCCCAGACAGCACCGTGGCCGTCCAGGGTCGGCCTGTCCCTGCTGTCCTCGACCATCGACGCTATTGTGGTCGGGCTGGCCTGGGCGGCGGGCTATCTGTTGACGGTGGCCTTTTATGACGGCTTCGGGGTGATCCAAATCCGCCAAAGCCTGTATCTGAACGCCTTCTTGATTGTCGAACTGGCCAAGGTGCTGGGCCGCGCGGTCCTGGCCCCGCGTTTCGATGCGTTGCGCCTGGTCCCGTTGACGCGTTCTGCGGCCGGTGCGACCTGGCGCTGGCTGAACCGGATCATTGTGCTGCTGGGCTATGGCTTGCTGTTGGCTGTGCCCATCGCCAACAACGCAACCGGTTATTTTTCCGGCAGCGCGCTGGGCCTGGCCGTATCGATCGTCGCGATCCTATACACGATGATACGGGTTCGCAGCGCCCGGATGGATGTGGCCCGCTGGTTGCATGCGGACGCGGCCCCAAAGCCCGAGGTTACCGATGACACGCCGCTTATGGCCCGCGCTGCCGCTTTGTGGACCGTGCCTGTCCAGCTTTATCTGCTGATACTTCTGGTTTTGGTCTTAATCCGACCCGGCAATGTCCTTCTGCCTTTGCTCAAAACCTCGGGCACGGTGCTGGCCGTGGTCATCGCTGGCTTGCTGCTGCGCGAGGGGCTGGTGCGCATCGCGCGCTATGGGATCAAACTGCCGGGCTACCTTAAATTCCGATTGCCGACGCTAGAGCCCCGCCTGAACGGCCTGCTGCCCAATGCGCTGCTGGCCGTCCGCGCCCTGTTGGCCGTAGGCGTGTTGGCCACGGTCGTGGCCATCATCAGCGGTTGGGACCTTGGTGCCTTTCTGACCTCGCCCACCGCCACTTTTCTGCTGGGCAAGACCGCTTCGGTCGCGTTGATCCTGCTGGCAGCCTTTGCCATCTGGCTCGCCATTGCCTCTTGGATCGAATACCGGCTGAACCCGCTGCTGGGCCCGCCGCCCAAACCCCGGATCGTCACCCTGTTGACCCTGCTGCGCAACGCGGTAACCATCGGTTTGTTGATCCTGACCACCATGTTCGTGCTGTCCGAGATCGGTCTGGATATCGGCCCACTGCTCGCCTCGGCTGGGGTTCTGGGCCTGGCCATTGGCTTTGGTGCCCAAAAAATGGTGCAGGACATCATCACCGGCATTTTCATCCAGTTCGAAAATGCGATTAACGTCGGCGACGTGATCACCGTGGGCGGGGTCACCGGCACGGTCGAGAAGCTGACCGTCCGGTCAGTTTCGTTGCGCGACATTGAAGGGGTGTTTCATATCATCCCGTTCTCCTCGGTCGATATGGTCTCGAACTATATGCGCGATTTTTCTTATTTTGTCGCCGATATGGGCGTCGCCTATCGCGAGGATACGGATCAGGCCAAAGCCGCGATGCACGACGCTTTCGATGTGTTGCGCCAAGATCCCGACATTGCGCCGCAGCTTTTGGGCGACCTTGAATGGTTCGGGCTGAACAGCTTTGAAGACAGCGCGATTGTCCTTCGTGCCCGGATCAAAACACTGCCTGGCCAGCAATGGGGCATTGGCCGCGCCTATAATCTGATCCTGAAACGCCTGTTCGACGAACGTGGGATCGAGATCCCCTTCCCACACCAGACCATCTATTTCGGCGCGGACCGCAGCGGCAATGCCCCACCGCTGCACATCCGTGCGGACACCCCAGTGGCCGTGGATCCCACACCCCGGACCACCACCTCGCCGACAGCGCCACGAGCTTTCGATACGCCTTCTCACAGCGATGTCGATGTGGGGCAGGACGGTCCTGGCGAGGGCGAGGGGCGATAGAACTGCTCTGGTCAGAGGCTGGGTGCCCACCGCCCGAAGGGCTTATGGACTTGCGCCGCAGGCGCTCAATTAAATAACTGGACACCACACCTAAAATAGGGCCTCGGCAGCGTGCACGTGCCCGGTCAAGATATCTCGCCGGTTCCGCACCTCGGCCTGCGCGAACTGCCGCACCGCTGGATTGCCGCGTTCCAATACGCCCAGTCGCACCAAAAGCGCGGCCACCGTCGCCTCCGCCGCCCGGGTCCCGCCATCCTCCACTTTCAGCGCGACCCCCATGCGCTTACCCGGCAGGATGGCGGCGAATACCCCTTCGGCGCCGGTTTTCAAGGCTGCTTGACCGCTGCAGGCCCGCATTAAACGGGTGCAAGCACGCCCCTCGCTTGCGACCAGATCCGGATGCGCCATCATCGCTGTGACCAAGCGCTGGGCGGCCGCAGCCCGTGTGCCACCCAATGAGCCTGGGTTTGCCATCCGTGCCAGCGCGCGTCCAAACCCCTCCAGGCTGGTCACAAAATTCGGGGCCGAGCAGCCATCGATCCCGAATCCAGGGCTCTCGGTCCCCGTCATCTCTTCAAAGGCCTCGCGCACTGCTCGCTGCACCGGATGGTCCGGGTCGATATATTCAGTCCCGCCGCCAAGGTGCTGGTTGAGCGTCAGAAAGCCACTGTGTTTGCCGGAACAATTGTTGTGCAACTGGCTGGGGGCGGCGCCCGCCGCGCGCAACTCAGCCCGCGCCCGTCGATCCCCAGGCACCTGCACCCCGCAGCGCAAATCCGACTCATCCAGGCCCAATCCACTCAGCCAGGCGGCAACGCGGCCTGTGTGTGCTTCGGCGGCGGAATGCGAGGCACAGGCCAAAGCCAATTCCTCGGCCCCCAACCCCGCGGCGTCGGCCGCACCGCTTTCCACCAGCGGCAGCGCCTGCAGCATTTTGGCCGATGAACGTGGGTAAATCAGTCGCCCCGGATCGCCCCAAGCCGCCACCACCTGGCCGGTGTCATCCACAATGACGGCATGCCCGTAGTGCCTGCTTTCCAGGAACTTGCCACGCCAAACCTCGGCCAGTAGTGCGGGCTCAGTCATCCAAGAACACCCCGGCCATCTCGTCCCCCAAAACGCCGCGCAAATGTTTGAACGACAGGCGTATACGCGATTTCACAGTGCCCAGCGGCAGATTGAGCGCAGTGGCAATTTCGGCATGGCTCAGCCCATCGTAAAATGCCGCCCGCAACACCTCTCGCTGATCCTCGGGCAGTTGCGCGACCCCTTCGCGCACCCGCTCGGCCATCTGCTGGGCCGACAAAACCTCCATCCCACCGGGCTCGGGTGCGGGTTGAAACAGGGGGTCCTCGGGATCCGGTTCAGGCCGCATGCGTCGCCGGATCGTGTCGATGCGCCGATTGCGTGCGATCGCGAAGATCCAAGTCACTGCCGCCGCTTTGTCCGGGTCGAACTGATGCGCCTTGCGCCAAACGGTCACCATAACCTCCTGTGCGATCTCGTCCGCATCCTCGTTCGAGGTGCCCGCGCGCAAAATGAACGCTTTGATCCGGCGGGCGTAACGCTCGAACAACTCGGCAAAGGCCGCGCGATCCTGCGCCGCGACGCCGGCCAGCAGTTGGTTATCTGTTTGATCCGGCAGATCGCTCATTCGTCTTCGCTTCCAATTGGCCGCCAACCAGGCAGCTTGAGCTTCTGTCCTTAGCAGAATTCTTTGGTTTGCAAGGGTGAAAATAATCATAGGGGCTGGAAAGCGGTATCCAAATTCGGATACCCTCTGCGAACAGGCAGAACTTCAAGCCCCGTTAACAATTGCGGGGCCCATGATGATGTAGGAGGCATAGGCAGATGATCCGCACCCTTGCGTTGGCCGTAACCTTGGCCGCATTGGCAGGACCGGGCTTCACACAGTCCGACACGGCGGTCGAAGCGTTCAGCGACTGGAGCGTGTTCAACCCCTCGGATCCGCGCGAATGCTATATCGTCTCACCGCCCACCAAGACCGAGGCGCGGCGCGGTGGCCAAGTTGTTTCAGTCAATCGGGGCGAGATCCGCTTGTTCGTCACCATCCGCCCCTCCGAGGGTGTGAACAAAGAGATCAGCTATACCGGCGGCTATCCCTTCAAGCCCGGCAGCACGGTCGAGGTTTCGATCAGCGGCAACAAATTCACCTTGATGCCGGGCAGTGGCGACAGCGGGGAATGGGCTTGGCCGGTCTCGCCCGAACGCGATGCGGAAATGATCAGTGCGATGCGCCGTGGCGCCAGCGCACAAATCGTGGCTGAATCCGCGCGCGGGAATCAAACCATCGACGACTTCTCGCTGCTCGGCTTCACCGCCGCCTTGCAAAAGGCCGAGGCGCTTTGCCAATAACCAGGACGCGGTAGGGTGGGCAATCTGCCCACCGCACAGACGTCGATCCGACTTACCAGTCCAAAACGACCTTACATGCCTCGCCCGAGCGCATCGCTGCAAACCCCGCTTCAAACTCAGCCACTGGCAGGCGATGGGTAATCAGCGGGGTCAAATCCAGACCCGCCTGCACCAGTCCGATCATCTTGTACCAGGTCTCGTACATCTCGCGGCCATAGATCCCCTTGATCGTCAGCATTTTGAAAATCACCTGGTTCCAATCGATCTCGAAAGCCGTCGGCGCGATCCCAAGCAGGGCGATCTTGCCGCCGTTGTTCATCGCGGCGACCATATCCCGAAACGCGGGTGCGGCGCCTGACATCTCAAGCCCCACGTCAAACCCTTCGGTCATACCGATGCGGGCCATCACATCTGACAACGTTTCTTTGCTGGGGTTGACTGTGTCGACAATCCCCATCTGCCTTGCCAAGGCCAACCGCGCCTCGTTGAAATCCGTGATCACCACTTTGCGCGCGCCAGCCCGCCGTGCGACCAGCGCGCCCATAATCCCGATCGGCCCCGCGCCGGTAACCAGCACATCCTCGCCCACCAAGTCGAAACTGAGCGCGGTGTGCACCGCATTGCCAAAGGGATCAAAGATCGCCGCGACCTCGTCGGGGATGTCATCCGGCACCGGCACCACATTCGACTGCGGCAAGCACAGGTATTCCGCGAAAGCCCCCGGCCGATGCACGCCCACGCCCAGCGTGTTCCGGCACAGATGTCCGCGCCCCGCCCGGCAGTTTCGGCAGGTCCCACAGACAATATGCCCCTCGCCCGAGACCCTTTGCCCAATCTTGTACTTCATGGGCCCCGGCCCGCAATCCACCACCTCGCCCACGAATTCGTGCCCGGTGACCAACCCCAGTGGGACGGTGTTGGCCGACCATTCATCCCAATTCCAAATGTGCACATCCGTGCCGCAAATCGCCGACTTGCGGACCTTGATCAGGACATCCCCCGGTCCTGGCTCGGGCACCGGTACATGCGCCATCCACAACCCCGGTTCGGGCCGCGATTTCACCAAGGCGCGCATTTCATTGGTCATCTGAGATCCCCTGTACCGCGCATATCGCGGGTAGCCAGGGGCGGCAAGCCCCAGGGTCTTGGGTCAGATCGCCTGGCTGTGCCTTGCCCCACCGGGCTTGAGAAACCCGTCGAAGCTCGCGGCCACCAAGCGGGCCAACGGCTTGCCCTCGGGACGCAGGGTCAGCCGGTCCGGTGTCACATCGACCCAACCGTCAAAGACGCGCGCGACCTCTTTCAAGCCGGGGCGCAGCACATCGGCCAGGCCGCCGAACTCACCCCTCAGCGCGGCAAGATCCACCATCATATCGCACAGCAATCGCTCGATCACTGTCGCGCGGATCCGATCCTCCAGCCTGAGGACATAGCCGCGAACTGTCGCCAACTGCCCGGCCTGGATCCGCCCCGCATAAGCTGCCGTCGCGGGCGCGTTTTGCGCGTACCCCTGCGGAAACCGCGAAATGGCCGAGGCGCCAAGCCCCACCAGCGCCGCCGCCCCATCATCGGTGTAGCCTTGAAAGTTCCGCCGTAGCCGACCCGCCGCCGCCGCCCGCGTCAACCCATCATCCGGGCGCGCGAAATGATCGATGCCCAGGGGCACATAGCCCGCCGCCTCGAACTGCCCTTCGGTCTGTTCAACCAGGGCCAACCGTGCCTCGGGCGGTGGCAAGCTTTCGGGGTCGATCATCTGCTGCCGCTTGGCCACCCAAGGCACATGGGCATAGCCGAACAAGGCGACCCGGTCCGGGTTCAACGACACAACTTGCTGGGTCGAGCGGGCAATTCTCGAAAGGGTCTGATGCGGCAGCCCATAGACAATATCCGTGTTCAAACTCTGCACCCCAGCCGCGCGCAGCATTTCAACTACGGCGTGGGTGCGCTCGTAACTCTGCGGGCGCCCAATCGCCGCTTGGATCCGGGGATCGAAATCCTGAATGCCGATGCTGGCCCGGTTCATGCCCCCCGCGCGCAACGCCTTGATCTTGTCCGCATCGACCAAGGTTGGATCGATCTCGACCGAAAACTCATGGCCGGGCATAAAGTCAAACGCCGCATGCAGGGTCGCCAGAAGGTCCGTGATCTGCGCGGGTGTCAGGATGGTCGGTGTCCCACCGCCCCAATGCAACCGCACCACTTTGGGGCGCTGCGCCATCGCGGTGGCGACCTGCGCGATCTCGACCTTCAACGTTTCAATATAGCTGGCCACCGGTGCCGCCCTGCGCACACCCTGGGTCCGACAAGCGCAAAACCAGCACAGGCGCTCGCAAAACGGGATATGCACATAAATCGACACCGTGGCTGTACAGGGCACAGCCGCCAACCAGCGCTCCGTATGGGCCATATCCACTGCGTCGGTGAAATGCGGTGCGGTGGGGTAGCTGGTGTACCGGGGCACGCTTGCGTCAAACAGCCCAAGGTCCCGCAGTTGAGATAACCGTGTCATTGGGGTACCGTGCCCCAACACGGGGGCTCGGGGCGTTGATGTGGATCAACAAAAAAGGGGGTGCGGGGATGGCGCGGCAACAATCGGTGCAATTTGCGAAATCCTGCGGCGATTGTCCGATCCGTCACCGTGCTGTCTGCGCCAATTGCGAGGCTGACGAGCTTACGATCCTCGAGGGTCTCAAATCCTACAAAACCTTTGCCGCAGGTGAGCCGATTATCTGGGCGGGGGATCATATGCACCACGTCGCTTCGGTCGTCACTGGTGTGGCCGCGATCAGCCAAACGATGGAAGACGGGCGCCGCCAGATGGTCGGCTTGCTGTTGCCATCCGATTTCATGGGCCGCCCTGGGCGCGAGGCCGCGGCCTTTGACATCACTGCGGCGACCGAGGTTGTGCTTTGCCGGTTCGAGCGCAAACCTTTTGAGCAATTGCTGATCAACTCCCCCACCATCGGCCACCGCCTGCTGCAAATGACATTGGACGAGTTGGATGCAGCCCGCGAATGGATGCTGCTGCTGGGACGCAAGACCGCCCGCGAAAAGATCTCAAGCCTGCTGGCCATCATCGCCCGACGCGAGGCCGTCTTGGGTCAAGACCTGACACCCGGCCCGATGGCCTTCGACCTGCACATCACGCGCGAGGCGATGGCGGATTACCTTGGCCTGACCATCGAAACCGTTAGCCGCCAATTGACCGCCCTGCGCAAAGACGGTGTGATCGGGATGGAGGGCAAACGCCGCATCCTGATCCCCGACTTCCCCCGCCTGCTGGACGAGGCCGGGGACGATGCCGACGGCGGTTTAGTAGATTAACGGCAGCCTCGCGACGCGAGCTGTTCTCCCGCCCAAACCCTACCCTTGATCCCCATACCGCCGCCGGGCATGCTTGGTGGCAGTTTCACCCCGATCTGCCGAGGATCCCCATGAACATCGACCTGCTCAAAGCCCTGTGCGAAACCCCCGGTGTGCCGGGGGCCGAGGATCGGGTGCGGGACCTTATCCGAAGCGAGATCGAGGGCCTCTTCGACGAGGTCACCGTCGACCCCATGGGGTCGCTACTGTGCCGTCGCGATGCCCGCAAGGGTAAGAACCCTAAACGGATCATGCTGCTGTGTCATATGGACGAGATCGGCTTTTTGGTCAGTCATATCAGTGACAAGGGCTATATCTATGTCCAAGCCGTCGGCGGGTTTGACCCCCGTAACCTCTTCTCGCGCCGGGTGTTGGTCTGCACCGACCAAGGGGACCTCAAGGGTGTGATGAACCCCGGCGGGCGACCCGTCCATATCGCTAGCCCCGAGGATCGCAAGAAGATCCCCGAGGTGGGGGAGTTTTTTGTCGACATCGGCCGAGGCGAGGCGGCCAAGGATCTGGTCAATGTCGGCGATATGGTGGTGATGGACGAGCCTTTCGTCGAGATCGGCGACAAAGTGGTCTCAAAGGCGCTGGACAACCGCATCGCTTGCTGGCTGGGGATCGAGGCGATCCGGGGCCTGGGCAAAACCAAACATGGGGCCGAGATCCATGTGGCCTTCACCACGCAGGAAGAGGTCGGGCTGCGCGGTGCGCGGACGGCCAGTTTCTCGGTTAAACCGGATATTGGGATCGGGATCGACACAACGCTGGCCTGCGATACGCCGGGCGTGCCGGAACAGGAACGAACAACGGTTCAGGGCGAGGGGTTCGGACTGCATGTGCGCGACAGCAGTTTTATCGCGGATCGTGGCCTGGTGGCGGAGTTCGCCGCGCTGGCCGAAGCCAAGAAGATCCCCTATCAGCGCACCATGTTGCGGGCCGGCGGCCAGGACGGCGCTGCCGCGCAACAGGCCGCGGCAGGCGCTCGCGCGGTGGGGATTGTGGTGGGAACCCGCTATATCCACACAGTGACCGAGATGACCCATAAATCGGATCTTCAAGCCGCGCGGGACATTTTGGTGGCCTATCTCAAACAGGCGTAAGTCGGGGTTTGACCGCGAAGCCTTGTGTAACCATATGGAAAACTTGTATGATTGCCTTTAGCGCGGATTTTTCGTATATTTGCCACGTTGCAGAAATTCATAAGACTTAAACGCATGAAATAGCTAACATCGCCGCAGACTGATCCGCGAAAGGGCAGGGAGGGTGCCTATGGTTGCTGTTGGGATACACTGGCGAGCCCGGCCAAACGCCCCCTTTGTGCGCGCAATGCGAGGAAACAGTTTATGAGCGCTACCGGACAAATTATGCGCCAGTAGATGGCTGACTTCAAGTTCATCTGAAGTGGACCCACCATTTCGGACGGGTTTGCAGCGTTTCTAAGGTGTCCCGGGTTTGGGTTTCATACTGCGTTCATTTGGTCGTTTCGGATTGAGTGTGCGTCGTTGGGCGTTTTGCGATCAAGCGCGGAATGTGGTCGATCTGAGTTGTAGAATGCCATCCAATTCTTGATGATCCGCCGGGCTTGGAAGCCACCGGCGATTTCCTCAAGGTAGGCGGCCTCCTGCTTCAAAGCGTTTCGCCTTTACCTTGAGACATGTTTCATCACTTAACGTATTGAAATCTATGATTTTAAAGCGGTTCCATCTTTCGTTGCATCGAAGGGGATTCACATTTGGCATGTTTTCTGGTTCATCCTGTTCAGGAGGATAAGTTCATGCCCAACCCGCTTTCTGCAGATATCCGTGCCCGTTTTGAGTTACTCTTTGCCCAAGGCCTGACGGGCCGGGAAATTGGTCGTCGCCTCATGATTTCGGCAGCCTCCGCCTCGC
>CALICM010000042.1 GCA_938049225.1 uncultured Paracoccaceae bacterium | reverse complement strand
AAGTCACTCCGGTCGCTGCAATTGGCGTGTTGGTGATCACCACCGTCTCGATGGCGCTGGCGCAATTTCCCAGGTTCACCGCTTCGCAGATCTGGTACTCAAGCGTGTAGGTCCCCGGTGGGGTGCCCGCCGCGACCGTCAACGCGCCGGTGTCGGTGTCCAAACCCAGTTCAGGCGAGGTGTTTGGCCCCGCGACCGTGGTCAGAACAACCGTACCGCCGGTGCCAGGAACCGGGGCGACACCGTCCAGCAGATCGCCCTCCCCCAGCACGTTACCGGCGGGTTGGGCCGCGTCCGTCGCGCGCAGATCCCGGTTCGCCTCAGGCCCCGCTTCGATCGGGGTGTCGCTGATCACCACCGTCTCAATGGCGCTGGCACAATTGGCCAGGTTCACCGCTTCGCAGATCTGATACTCAAGCGTATAGGTGCCCGCAGGCGTGCCCGCCGCGACCGTCAGCGCGCCGGTGTCGGTGTCCAAACCCAGTTCAGGCGAGGTGTTTGGCCCCGCGACTGCAGTCAGAACGACCGTCCCGCCGGTGCCAGGGACGGCTGCAATGCCGTCCAACAAATCCGTTTGACCGCCCAGCACGTTGCCCGCCGATTGAGCGACATCCAGACCTGAAAGCGCACGGTCCGCCTCGGCGGCTGCCTCTATTGGCGTATCGGTAACGACGACCGTCTCGATGGCCGTGGCGCAGTTGTCCAGGTTGCCCGGCTCGCAGATCTGATACTCAAGCGTATAGGTGCCCGCAGGGGCATTTGCCGCCAGCGTCAAAGCGGCGGTTTCAGGATCCAGCGTTAGGCCTGAGGTGGTATTTGGGCCCGCTACAACGGTAAGAACCACATTGCCCGAAGCGCCCGGCGCGGCCGCGGCCCCGTTGAAAGTGTCATTCGCCGCGCTCAGGACGGAACCCGCCGATTGGGCGACATTGGTCACCCTTAGGAGGCGGGCCGCCTCGGGACCTGCCGCGATGGCGGTGTCGGCCACCACGACGGTTTCGATCGCCTGGGCACAGTTCAACAGGTTAGCGGCTTCGCAGATTTCGTACTGCAAGGTGTAAGTTCCGGCAGCCTGTCCCGGCGCTACGATCAAAGTACCGGTCTGCGGATCCAGACTGAGCCCTGGCGAGGTGAAAGGACCTTGCAAAGCCGTCAGTTGCACGTTCCCGCCGTTGCCAACGGTGGCGGGTGCCCCGGACAACGTGTCATTGGTCGGGTCCAAGACGCTGCCTACATCAATCTGGCTGTCGCTTCCCGTCACCAGGCGGTCCGCCTCGGGGCCAGCGGCGATGGCGGCGTTGGTGACCTCGACCATTTCGATGGCGGTCGCGCAGTTCTGGGGGTTCGCAGCCTCGCAGATCTGGTATTCAATCGCGTATTGGCCGTTTGGAACACCGCCTTGGACGGTGATCAAGCCGGTCGCCGGATCCAAGCTGAGCTCGGGGCTGGTGTTTTGCCCTTGGACCGCCGTTAGGATCACATTGCCGCCCAGCCCTGGCACCGCCGGGGCACCATCCAGCAAATCATTGGCCGGATCCAAAACGCTGCCTGCGGTCTGGGTCGCACCCGTGCCGTTTACCGCACGCACCGCTTCGGCCAAGGCCTGTATATTGGTGATCGAAACCACGACCGTTTCTGTCGCCTGGGCGCAGTTGTCGGCGTTGCCGATCTCGCAAATCTCGTAGGTCACGGTATAGGTACCGGGTGATGTGTTTGCGGCCACGGTGATCAGCCCGGTCGCCGTGTCCAAGGTCAGCGGTGCATCGCTGGAGATCTCGCGCAGGGTGACGGTGCCGCCCTGCCCCAGGCTGGCGGTGGTCCCATCCAACAGATCGCCGCCACCCAACACATTGCCGGCTGAGACCAGTGCGGTGGTTTGACCAACGTTCCGGTCGGGTTCAGCCGCCGCAGCGATTGAGGTGTCGGTGACAACCACAGTCTCGATCGCTGTGGCACAGTTGTTTGCGTTGGTTCTACGGCAAATCTGATATTCAAGCGTATATGTCCCCGCAGGGGCGCCTGCGGCCAAAGTCATAAATCCGGTTCCGGTATTCAGCGATAGCTCAGGGTCGGTGTTGGGCCCATCCACTTCGCTCAGCCGAATTAAACCACCGCTAAGGGTAGTTATGGGCTGCATATTCAGCTGATCTCCGGGGCCGAAAACACTGCCAGCATCGATTGCGTCATCGGACCCTGTAACGGCGCGATCCGCTTCAGCCGCTGCCGTGAGGGGCATAGGCGTCAGACTAACAACCTCGGTAGCAGTCGCACAATTATCGGTATCGTTCGCGTCGCAGATCTCATAAGTTAAAATGTGAGTGCCACCAGGTGCATTTGGCACGACGGTGATCTCAGCCGTGTTGGTGTCCAGTTCTAAAGTCTCGTTCGGCCCCAACCAGCGAATTAACACGTTGCCGCCGCTGCCGACGGTCGCGCGCACACCACCCAAAAGATCGTTCGGACCCAGCGCGTTACCAGCGGAAATCCGATCAAAACTCGCTGGAAATTCTCGCACCGGCTCTGCCGTGGCGATAATAGGCGTTGCTGTTACAACGACTGTCTCGATCGCCGCAGCACAGTTTCTGGGAACAACGCGCTCGCAGATTTCGTACTGCAACGTATAGGTACCGGGGGGGGTACCTGCGGCAACAGTCAGCAGGCCAGTATCTGTGTCCAGCGACAGCTGCGGATCGGTGTCGGCACCGGTCACCAGAACGAGATTGACGTTGCCGGACGCGCCTAGAGTGGCTTGCGCGCCATCCAATTGATCGCCAGCACCGATAACGCTGCCAGCGGGAACCGGATCATCCGAGGCCGTCACCGGCCGATCAGCCTCGGCCGCAGCGACAACCGGCCTGTCTGACACGATCACCTGCTCGGTGGCGGTGGCACAATTGTCCAGGTCGTTCGGGTCGCAGATCTGATAGGTGATCGAATAGGTACCAGCCGCTGTATTCCCAGGAACACCGATTGCCCCGGTGTTGAGGGACAGCAGCAGTGGCGCATCTGCCGAGACCAGGGACAGGACCACATTGCCGCTGGGGCCCGGCCGGGCCAAAGCCCCATCAATCAGATCACCTGACCCAAGGGCGCTGCCAACGCTCACCGTGTCTGGACGCGCAAACAGCGCTCGGGGGGCTTCGGACGCTGCTGATATCGGCGTCGCCGTTATGACAGTCGTCTCGACAGCGGTGGCGCAGTTGTTGGCGTTTCCGACCTCGCAGATTTGGTATTCCAGGGTATAGGTCCCCGGCGGGGTGCCCGCCGCGACCGTCAGCGCGCCAGTGTCGGGATCCAAGCTAAGTTCCGGCGACGAGTTCGGCCCCGCGACTGCGGTCAGAACAACCGTACCGCCGGTGCCAGGAACCGGGGCGACACCGTCCAGCAGATCGCCCTCACCCAGCACGTTACCGGCGGGTTGGGCCGCGTCCGTCGCGCGCAGATCCCGGTTCGCCTCAGCGGCTGCTGCAATTGGCGTGTCGCTGATCACCACCGTCTCGATGGCGCTGGCGCAATTTCCCAGGTTCACCGCTTCGCAGATCTGGTACTCAAGCGTATAGGTGCCCGGTGGCGTGCCCGCCGCGACCGTCAGCGCGCCGGTGTCGGTATCCAGGCTGAGCTCGGACGCGGTGTTGGGGCCTGCAACGGCCGTTAGGATTACGTTGCCGCCGCTACCCGGCGTCGCCGCGACGCTACCCAGCGTATCGTTGGCCGCGCTCAGGACATTGCCTGCTGCAACGGTGCTGTCCGATGCGGCGACTGGCCGGTCCGCCTCGGCCCCGGCCGCTATGGGCGTGGTGGTGACGATGACCGTTTCGATCGCGCTAGCACAGTTGTCCGCGTTCACTCGCTCGCAGATCTCATACTCAAGCGTATAGGTGCCCGAGGGCGTGTTGGCAGCCACCGTCAACGCCCCTGTCTCGGTGTCCAAACCCAGTTCAGGCGCGGTGTTCGGCCCCGCAACAGCCGTCAGGATCACATTTCCCGCGCTGCCTGGCGTGGCCGCAGCCCCGCCCAGATTGTCGTTCGCCACGCTCAGGACATTGCCTGCGGCCGCAGCACTGGTCGATGCCGTGACGTTCCGGTCAGCCTCGGCGGCGGCCGCAATGGGGGTTGTTGCCACCACAAAGGTCTCGACGGCTGTCGCGCAGTTGTCGGTGTTTAGCGCCTCGCAGATCTGGTATTCCAGCGTATAGGTCCCGGCGGGCGTATTCGCGGCAACGGTCACATTGCTGGTAGCGGTATTCAGCGATAATTCGGGGTCTGTGTTGGCCCCTGGCACAACCGACAGTATCACGTTGCCCGTCGGCCCGGGCGTCGCAGGCGCCCCGCCTAAAAGGTCGTTTGCATCACCCAGGACAGAGCCCGCATCAATGGCGGCATCCGCCTCGGGGACCTGGCGATCCGGCTCGGCACCCGCAGCGATGGGGGTCGAGGTAATGACGATCCGCTCGGATGAGTTGGCGAAATTGTTGCGATTGATCTCTTCTGATATCTCGTATGGGATATAGTACACCCCGTCAGGCGTGCCCCCGGCAACGAAAATTTCGCCCGTGTCTCTGTCAATCGTAATGAACGCCGAGGCATCTGTCTCGTCAGGGAAGGTCGCGCGCGCATACAAATTCACCGACCCTTCGTCCAAAGGGCCGACCGTGGCGAGCACACCATCAAGCGTGTCGCCCGGCCCCAGGACATTGCCCGCAGACTGGCCTACATCACGTCCAGTCAGGTTACGATCCGCTTCGGGCGCTGCAGTAATTGGGGTAACACGAACCTCGACAACCTCGGTCGCGGTCGAGCAATTGTCGGCGTTGTCGTCTTCGCAAATCGTGTAGGTGATTGTGTATTGCCCAGGGGGTGTCGGCACCGGGATCGGAAATGGACCGATGAGCATGTTCGTCACGCCCTCAACCGAAATCACGCCGGTGTTCGTGTTCACACTGACGGTGGTCGTCGGACCGCTGGGGCCCACAACGCTGTCGATGGTCAAGATGACATTGCCAGCATTGCCGGGCGCGACGGTGGCTTGCCCGCCGTTCAGCGTATCTTCGGATCCAAGAACATTGCCTGGCTCGGTCAGAAAATCGGCCTGGGCCACCACAAGTGGCGCGGCGGATGTGAAATCAGAGGTCGCTTGAATGGTCGAGTCAGCGACAACGACCGTTTCCGTTGGGTTGTCCGCAGCGCAGTTGCTGGGGCTACCAGCCTCGCAAATCTCGTATACGACGGTATAGGTGCCCGGCAGCGTACCGCCCGCAACCACGATCAGACCTGTGTCTGGGTCAACGGATAGTTCGGGCGAGATGCTGATGATCGACAAGTCGACGTTTCCGGCTGATCCCGGACCAACCGTTGCTAGGTTTCCGGCCACCAAGTCGCCAGCACCCAGAACGCTGTCCACGATGAAATCGATGTCACTTGTATTGACGTTGCGCGTCCCCTCGGACGCCGCCACAACGGGCAGGTTGTTTTGTACCTCGATGGTATCGCTGGCCGCGGGCGCCACGCCCGCCGTCGTGGTAAAGTCGGAGGTCGTGTTGGTATAACTTCCGAGCTGGTTCATAGTGACGTTCAGCGAAATCACACAGCTGCCTGACGCTGGAACCTCGCCGCCGAACACGTGAATACCGAGGTCACCGGAACTTAATGGATCATCGTTTTCATCCAGAACACTGGTATTCAAACAGGTGTTCACCAACGCGGGGTCATTAGCCAACCTCATCTGGAGAGGCGGGTTGCGCGGGAAGACATCAATGAAACCGGTTGGCCCGATTTCCACCGCGACAGCGTTGGGGTTGGTCAACTCAAACGTGACCCGGGTCGGTGTGTTTCTGGTGGTGACGGCCTCGGCGAATGTCTTTGTCAGCGTGACCAACTGAAGCGGGTTGACCGTCAGGTTAACGGAAGGGGCCGGATCGCCCGGTGTTGGCGTCTGGTTCGTGGTCACACCTGTCGTTGTGTTGGGATGAACCCCGGGCACAGTCGAGGTGACATCCATCTGAACTGTGCAATTTGACGACGCCGCAAGCGCGATATTGGATACCGTAAGGTTTGTGCCGCCTGCGGTCGCGGTTATGTCAACATCCGAGCAGGTCCCACCAAAATTGGGGGGGGAAGCAATTACCATATTCGTTAGAGGGTCTGAAAAACTGGCCCCGGTGAGACCCGACGGCAAAATGCTAGCATCGTTGGGGTTATCGAGTCTGAAGGTTATGCGACTGTTTCGGCCAGCGCGGATGATATTTGGTGAAAACGACTTTGAAATCGTTGGTGGCAATACAGACCGCAAAGTCGCTGAGGTACTGAAGCTATTCGTGCCCCCTTCCTCGGTGACGATGGCCCCGTCGGGGATTGTGTTGGTGAAAACACCGACGCCGCTTGCCGCCAAATCCGCCGTAACGACACACGAAGAATTTGCTGGGAACGTTCCCCCATTGATCACCACCTCTTGTGCCCCGCCACCGGCTTGCCTGACACCAAGCGACACACCCGAGCATGTGCTGGCAAGCGAACTGGGGTCGATGGTCAAGCCCACGGGCAGCGTATCGACCAATGTCGGTCCACTGCTGTTGCCGGTGAAGGCGCCGTCTGTCGCATTGACGATAGACAAATTCAGTTGACTGGATTGACCCGGCTCAACCACTTCGGGATTGAACCCTTTCGAGACATTCAGCTCTCGTTCAACGGTCAGGGTGGCGACCACATTAAATGCATTGGTCGCGCCCTGATCGGTCACTACGTCGCCGGCGTTAATCCGGTTGGGGAAGTTGCCGCTTTGAAACGAAGTGACGTCGAATTCGAAGTAACAAACGCCTCGTGCCTCTATTCTGGCATTTGACAGCGTAATCGACCCGCCAGCGCCGCGCCCCAGCGAGAAATCGCCGCCATCGCACCCATTGCTGTTAGGCACACCGTTGGTGTCGGTAAATACAGGATTGGCATTGTCCGCCAGGCGCAAATTTGTCCCAGCAAAATCATCTGTCAGGCGGACACCGGTCAAATCAGTGGCCCCATTACGGTCGTTGGCCAAGGTAATCCGCACGCGCGAGGGCTGCGATGCAGCAACGGTGGTCGTCAAGAACTCTTTGTTGACCGTCATATCGACGATGCTGCGGAACAAAGGTGCCACCACACCCGTGACAGTGGCCATCTGGTTCTGTCCATCAGGTTGTCCCAAATCCCGGGCAGTAGTGTCCCCGGCTTCAATAAAGTTGTTGGCGCTGCCGGGGGTTGAAGGGGCAACAATATCGACAAAAACGGTACAACTGACGCTGCCTGACGAACCCGGAGGCGGGCCAAGACTGCCGCCCGAGAGTTGGATTAAATCGGTGCCGGGAACCGCCGTCACGGTGCCCCCACACTCGTTCAGAATGTTCGGCTCAGGGGCAACGACATGATCTTCTGGGAGCTGATCACGTATGGCTATACTGTCTGTGGCCGACCCCATCCGTGTAAAGCGGATGAACCTGAGAGACAGTCGTGACGTGCCGCCCGGCAGGACGGTCTGCGGCGAATATTTTTTTGCCACCTGGATCGGCTGCAGTATGGAGATCGAACCGAGCAGGCGGTTCAGAATCTGCTGACCGGGGGCCCCAATCAAGTCGAATGTTACCTGATCAACAGGCACGGTATTGACAAGAGTAATATTGGGGCGTGAATCAGAAGGTAGTCGTACCTCAACCGTAACTTCGCACGAAGCGCCAACTGCAAGACTGACATCGTTTATGCGAATTTGCTTGGTGTTCGGGACCGCAATCACCGACCCACCGCAGCTGGTCGACACCAGCCCGGAATTACCGATCGTGACATCCAGATCCGCCGGAACCACATTTGCATCCAGATCGTCCAGCAGATCAATATTCGTAATTACCTGCTCGGATGCATTGAAGAACGCGAAGGTTAGGTCCGTTGAGTCTCCAGCAGAGGCACTGCCCCTATCAAACGACTTGTCAACGATCAAAGGTTCTTCAGCTGCAATTTCATCCGTTACTTCAAGGCGGGCAAAGGCTCCATCGAATTCAAAGGCTTCAACCCCCAAGGTACCAGCCGGGATTTCGTTTTGATACAAAGCGTTGCCGCTAACCGAAGGCACAACACGTGCATCGATGGAACAGCTTGAAGTCTGCAAGCCACCGACAAGTGACGGCGCCCCGTCAAGAGAACCAAAGCTGAAGTCAATCTGGGTCCCATCTGAATTGGGTGCCACAAGTGCGCTGCAGTTGTTCCGGATGATACTTGTTACGATCAGCCCATCCGGCAGCACATCCGTAAGGCTATAATTGCTGATCGGCAGCACATTGGAAGTCTCGATTTGAATCGATAAGTTGGCCCCCGACGCGGTGTTACTATTCAATGTTGCGAAGTTGGTACCGTTGAAAGTCTTCGTTACCTCCACGCCCCCATAGGTATCAATCTGGTCAGCGAACCTTCCTGGGTTTGTCGCACCCTCGTTGCTCGTGATGCTGCCGGCGGGTATCTCGACACGCCGACGGGTTGTGAGCGGTTCTAGGATCGGATCACGCGCTGGGGTGACGTTCCATCTTATTTCACAAGTCGAGTTTGCCGGAATACGGGCACCGGATATCGAAACGACGGATGTATCGCGGAAAAGATCGGGAAGCCTGGCTGGGACACTGTCAATGGTCCCTTGCCCGCCGCAGGTGCCGGTCACAGGGCCGCTGGCAATCAAATGGTCGGACACATTCTGTACAAAATCATGGACCAACGCCACGCCGGTCAAGTCGACTGAGTTATTGTTCGTCAGGGTCAGAATTTGTTGCACGACCTCGCCGCCCTGGATGATTGAGCCAGGGATGCTGAGAGATAGAGCCGCGCCAAGGTCTTCCAGCACAGCAACCAGTGTTGCCTCGGCTTCTTGAGCGTTGGTAATCGGCTGACCCGACTGCAGTCCACTCAGCGCGCCAACTTGAATTGTGTTGATATAGACGCCGCGCGCGGTGGTAAAAACGTCTGCCTCGAAAGAGCAAACCGTTGCATTGTCGCCGGTTTTTCCGGCTATCGTGCCGCCGGTGATGGCCAGCGTTCCACCATCCGCATCATTCGTTGCACTGACAGTGCCACCGCAGGTACCGGCGACATTGGACGGATCGGCAATAAAGACCCCGTCTGGCAGGGCGTTCGACAGCGCCAACCCGGTTGCGGGGCTTTCAAGGTTGTTCAAAAACTCGATGCGAACCCTGGAGATTTGCGTCGGCTCAAGAAGGGTGGGCGAGAAGCTTGTATTGACGTCGATGGCGGCGGCTTGGCTGGCCCCAAACGTAAGAATGGCCGAGATCAAAACGCGAAAAAAGCTTCTCATTACTCTCAACCCTCATAGGCGGCGGTTCGCATGGCGCGCTCTGCTGCTGCGTTTTCGTCCGTCGACCGCAGGGAGATTTTCAAGCAACCACACCTCACGGATTTGTCAGTGCGTCGTGATACATGATGCAATTCACACGCCCTTAGCGTGCGCGCACTTGCGTCTGCGACAGCACGAACTGCGCCCGCGAAATCGTCGATGCTCCTCGTGGCCAATATTTCACGGTGTTTAATCTAAGTAATGTGTTAATAAAGTGTTGAAATTTGTATGTAATTGAGAAGAATATTGGTAAATATAGCTGAGATCAGACTCAGGGTGATGTGAAAGGGTTTGGACAGCGATGCCTTTGAAAATCACGCATAAGCTGTATCACCGGGCTGCGAGGAAAGCCTCTTTTTTGCGCTGAATTATCTGCTTTTCAGAATTTGGGGACAGCGCGTTGCGTGCGGATAGCATGACGTTAACCTGCCCCGGGCCAAACTCGGCCACGCCCATCAGCTTGCGACCGCCCGACAATAGCATGACGAACGAACGGGTACATCCGCGCGGGCCTGGGCCCGGTCCAGTTGTTGCTTGATGTGAAGCGTCTCCACCGTGTCACCGCGGCGGACGAGGCACTCATGAAGGCCATGCAAGCTCCAAATATTGCCCGGATGCTGAGAGGCCCGCGACAGGGTCGCGTCCAGACCCAGGTCGGCACGATAGACCGCTTCTGCCTCGTCGACATGGTTTTGTTCCAGCAACAACGCGCCCAGCGCATGACGCGCGGGCTGCATCCAACCCCAGGGCTCATCATAGGGCAGCGCATCGTCCAAGGCGACCGACCGGCGCAGATGGGCATAGGCCACATCATAATTACCGCGCCGATATTCCAACTCGCCCAACAGCATTTCCGTGGCGACTTCAAGCAAATCTGGCACGATGTTATTATGCACCCGGCGGCGTTTCGAAACCCGGGTTTTGGCCGCCAGAAACGCGTCCCGCATCGCCTCGGCCTGGGGCACCTGGCCCAGCGCGGAATGGGCCACAGATTTAGCGTAGAGCATCATCGCTGTGGTGCAACTGTACAGGTCCGCGTCCTGCGGCAATGGTTGCGCGATAACATCGTCCCAGCGGCCAAAGCGGATTAGCACATGCTGTTTCATCGCAATATAGCCTTCGGTGAAATCTGCCATGGGTGGGCTTTCCAGGGCCAGGACCTCGGGCGGCAGCGCGTTTATCAGCGCTTCGGCGGCAGCAAGGGCGGGTCGGAACTGGCCCAGAAACATCGCGCCGTAAATCGCAAAATGGTAGTTGTGGATCCGGTACCCGGTATAACGGTTCAGCGCCCCGGCGTAGTCGCGATATTTCGCATCCACCCGGCTTGCTTGCTGGTTCGTGGTGACCACATCCTGGTAATATCCACACAGCACATCAATATGCGTGGGCATATGAATCAAATGCCCGGCATCGGGCACCATATCGCGCAGCCGGTCGCCGTGACGCAGCGCGCGTTCGGGAAAGGGCGACATTTCCATCAAATGCACATACAGATGCAGCAAGCCGGGATGGTCCCAAGCCGCCGGCTGGGCCGCGAATGCCCGCTCAAGCACGGCAACAGCCTCGGCCGTATCCGCCCCTTCCGCGGGTTGACCGGTGGCAAGGTCCCACATCTTCCAAGGCGTCCGGTTCATAATCGCCTCGGCAAAGATCGCGGTGATGTCCAAATCCTGGGGAAAGCGCGCCGATACATCACGCATCGCGTTGCAAAACGCATCGTTCCAGGGCGACATATCCTCTTGAACCTCGGCCTGCGGATAGCGCCACGGCAAAGCTTGGGTCAACGCCGCCTCGGGGGCCGAGACCCCGTCGATCAGCGCCAGGGCGACCTGCGTCGCGGCATGCGCCTGTGCCAGGGCGTCGGCCCGGCCCTTTCGGTCGAACAAATGCCACGGCATGTTGTAATTTGGGCCGGCGGCATAAGCGATGCCCCAGTGGGCCATGGCACATCGCGGGTCGGCCACGGCGGCGCGCTCAAAACACGCGACAGCTTCCTCGTGATTGTACCCAAAAGTCCAATTCAGCCCGCGGTCGAACCACCGCTGTGCCGCAGGGACTGTTGTTGTCACCGTACGCCCATATGCGCCAAGGTCGAAAGGATAGTCCATGGTGCCTCCCCCGGGGGCACCTTACTGTGCCGAAGTAAAAGGCACCACAGCGGATCGGGGCGGCGGGCCCCAGTCCCGCCTTGGCGGGGCTGGGGAGGATAGTCTTAGCCGCGCAGGCAGCTTCCTTCAGGTCACAGGCATTGTAATTACAGCCCTTGCCCCCGCAAAACACTCATCTGGGGCCGGGCGGGCGATGGGCCCGGCCGCGCCGATTTTGATGCAGGCCGGACATCGGGGCGCAGACCGCCCGTTTGCCGCTTCAACGCTTGAATCTGGTCGGCCTCAAGCAGCCGCACTTCGGGCAATCCAATATCCGCCATCATTTGCTGATGCGCGCCTTCCAACTGCGCGGTCAGGATTTGCCACAGAATTTGTTGGCGCTCGTCATAATAGTCTTCTTCTGTCAAAGCCTTGAAGTGAAACATTCCAATCCCTCTTTTGTGCAGGCCAGAAACCGACCACAAACCAATAGATCCGTAGGATCAATATGACCACGGCCCTGCCAAACACAACGGGGTGCGGAAACCCATTTTAACCCTCCCTAACAAAGGGTTAAGAGCGCGCCAATCCCCTTAATGGCACACATCAGCGCCGATCGAGTTGCGGATCCACTTGCCCCATCACCGCGAAGCGCGTAGCGAAGGGAAAACAAGGCCCGGGGATACAGAATGCAGGCAATCTTCCTTGATCTGGACGGCACATTAATTGACCCCAAACCAGGTATCACCAGCGCCATCCAACACGCACTGCGTGAAATGGGGGCCGAGGTTCCAACCCAGGACGAACTCACCTGGTGTATCGGGCCGCCGCTGTGGGGCTCGTTCGAGGTTCTACTCGGCCCCGGCGCCGACCTCGACGCCGCCGTCGCCCTCTACCGCGAGGTTTTCGCCGACACCGGCATGTATGACGCCGATGTTTATGATGGCGTGGGCGAGATGTTGATGGACCTGCGCGAAACCGGCGCGGGCCTGTGGATCGCCACCTCGAAACCTCAGGTTTATGCCCAAACCATCGCCGATCATTTCGGCTTGTCCGCCTGGGTCGATGGTCTGTTCGGCTCCGAGCTTGACGGCACAAATGGCGATAAAACCGACCTGCTGGCACATGCGCTGGCCGAAACCGGCGTCGACCCGGCCAAATCCATCATGATCGGCGACCGCCGCTTCGACATTGATGGTGCGCGCAACAATGACATTCCTTCGGTCGGTGCGTTGTGGGGCTATTCAGACGAGGGCGAGTTGCACATGGCCGAACCCGACGGGCTGGCGGGCCACCCAGAGGAAGTCGCCGAAATCGTCATCGACCTGATTGGCGACGGCGAATAGACCGGTGTTCTTGACCGCTTCCCCCACCCGCGCGCGCCTGCTAAACCAAGCCGATGACCGATCCTGTTGATCTGACCGCCCGCCTTGTCCGTTGCCCGTCCATCACGCCCGAGGAGGGCGGCGCGCTGGTGCTGTTGGAGAAGGTCCTAAACACCGCTGGCTTCCAGTGCACACGCGTGGATCGCGCCGGTATCAGCAACCTCTTCGCGATTTGGGGCGGGGGGAACAATGGCAAGCGGTTCGGTTTCAATGGACACACCGACGTAGTCCCGGTTGGGGACCTTACGGCTTGGTCCGTTGACCCTTTTGGGGCCGCGGTGATCGATGGCTATCTTTACGGACGCGGGGCGACGGATATGAAATCCGGCGTGGCGTGCTTTGTGGCCGCCGCCATCGATTTCGTGACCGAAACACCGCCCGACGGCGCCGTAGTCCTGACCATCACCGGCGACGAGGAAGGGCTGTCAACCGATGGTACGCTGGCACTTTTGGATTGGATGCGGGAGGCCGGCCAAACCATGGATGTATGCCTGGTGGGCGAGCCGACCTGCCCTGCCAAACTGGGCGATATGATCAAAATTGGCCGACGTGGTGCGCTGACCGCCTATTTCACCGTCACCGGGACCCAGGGTCATGCGGCGTATCCACATCGGGCCAATAACCCGGTCCATGCCATGGTCACCCTGATGGCGCGCTTGACCGCCGAGCCGATGGACCAGGGCACCGAGCATTTCGACCCCTCAACCTTGCAAATCGTGACGATGGACACCGGAAACCCTGCCGCCAATGTGATCCCCGCCACCACCCAGGCGACGATTAACATCCGTTACAACGACGGGCACAGTGGGGACAGCGTCACGGCTTGGTTGCAAGACCACGCCGCGGCCGTCCAAGCGGAGACCGGCGTTCAAATCGCCCTGAGGGTGAAAAACTCGGGCGAAAGCTTCCTTACCCCGCCCGGCCCGCTTTCCGACCTGGTCGCCGAAGCTGTCCAGGCCGAAACCGGCATCATGCCCGCCCTGTCCACCAGCGGCGGCACCTCGGACGCGCGCTTCGTCAAAGATCATTGCCCGGTGGTCGAGTTCGGACTGGTGGGTGAGCGGATGCATGGCATTGACGAGCGTGTGCGCGTGGAAGATATCCATCGGCTAAAGGCGATCTATACCCACATCCTAGCGCGCTATTTCGACACCACCTGACGTCGCACGTTTTACCGATCCGAAAGGACCTACCCATGACCCACGCCGAAGCCCGCGCTGATCTGGCCGCCGCCTTTCGTATCGCTGTCAAAATGAATTGGCACGAGGGGATCGCCAACCACTTTTCGCTGGCGGTGAACGAGGAGGGTACGCGGTTTTTGATCAACCCCAATCAACGCCATTTCGCCCGTGTCCGCGCCTCGGACCTGTTGCTGTTGGATGCCAACGACCCCGACACCCTGTCCGGCCCGGATGCGCCCGATCCAACCGCCTGGGGTTTGCACGGGGCGCTGCACCGCCACGTGCCCTGGGCCCGCTGCGCGCTGCATCTACACCCGAAATACGCCACTGTCCTGGCCAGCCTGGCCGACAGCACCCTGCCGCCCATCGATCAGAACTCGGCCATGTTCTATGATCGCGTCATCATCGACGAGGGCTATGGAGGGTTGGCCTTCGAAGAAGAGGGCGAGCGGATCTGCACGCAATTCACCGACCCTCGGAAAAAAGTGATGCTGATGGGCAATCACGGGGTGATGGTCATCGGTCAAAGCGTGGGCGAGGCTTTCAATACCCTTTACTATTATGAACGTGCCGCCGAGACGTATATCGCAGCGCTCTCGACCGGCCGCCCGTTGCGCACACTGAGCGACAATGTCGCGGCCAAAACGGCGGACGAGATGAACGCGCAGGATCACCTGGTGGACGCACATCTGGCGGAACAGCGCGCGTTGTTGGATGCCGAAGGGTCGGACTACGCGCAGTGATACCCCGACCGCGGCTGGTGATCATGGTCAAAGAGCCGCGCCCCGGCCGGGTCAAAACCCGGCTGGGCCTCGACATTGGCATGGTGCCCGCCGCCTGGTGGTTTCGCCACCAGACCGCCCGGTTGATCCGTCGCTTTACCTCCGATCCGCGCTGGGACTGTACCCTGGCTGTCAGTCCAGACCACGCGGGGCTTACAAGCCGCGTCTGGCCCGCGCACCTCCCCCGCATCCCCCAGGGGCCTGGCGATCTGGGTGACCGGATGGGCCGGTTTTTGCGCCATATGCCCGCAGGTCCGGTGCTGATCATCGGCGCGGATATTCCCGACATAACCGCTGCCCATATTGTGCGGGCTTTTACACGGCTTGGACGGGCCGACGCGGTGCTTGGCCCTGCCCCGGATGGCGGCTATTGGTGCATCGGGCTGAAACGCGTGGCCGCGACACCTGCACATCTGTTCAACGGCGTTCGCTGGTCCAGCGCCACCGCCCGTGCGGATACTATGGCCAGCCTCGCTCCGCTGCGCATCGCCCTGACCGACAGTTTGGCCGACGTGGATACTGCGGCGGATCTGCGTACCACCCAGCAAGAACCAACCACACAGGCGAGGCCCCTGCGGCGAATTGGGGCTTGAAGCACTTAGGCCGCAGGCCTTAGGTGAAAGGAGATACAGCGCGCAAGGGGCTCTTATGATCGGTCGGCTAAACCACGTAGCGATTGCCGTGCCAGACCTGGACGCGGCGATCGCACAATATCGCGACACGCTGGGGGCCCAGGTTGGCGCGCCCCAGGACGAACCCGATCATGGAGTCCGCGTCGTCTTCATCACCTTACCCAACACCAAGATTGAGCTGTTGCATCCCCTGGGCGACGCCTCGCCCATCCAGGGATTTCTAGACAAAAACCCCGCAGGCGGCATTCACCACATCTGCTACGAAGTTGAGGATATCCTGGCCGCACGGGACCATCTGCGGGGCAGCGGCGCCCGGGTTCTGGGCGATGGCACCCCCAAGATCGGCGCCCACGGCAATCCGGTGCTGTTCCTGCATCCTAAGGATTTCACGGGCACATTGGTGGAGCTTGAGCAAATATGACCCTTACCGGCGCCATCGTTCTGTTCGCAGTCTTTTGGTTCATGGGCATGCTCATCGCCCTGCCCCTGGGTCTGCGCACCCATGGCGATATGGGCACCGAGGATGCGGACACGCCAGCCTCGGCCCCCGTTAATGCAAATGTGAAACGCAAAATGATCTGGGTCACAGGCATCTCATTGGCACTTTGGGTGCCAGTTTGCCTACTTATCGCCTCGGGCTGGGTGAGCGTCTCGGACTTGGACTTTTGGGGGCGCGGTGGCGGCTAGGCAGCGCTCAGCGCAAGAAGTGCGTCCAGGTCCAACCGGTCATTGACCATTTTCAGATGCCCCTCCGCCCCAAGGGGCCAATTCGCCTTGGGCTTGTCCCAATAAAGCTCGACCCCGTTTTGATCCGGATCGCTAAGATATACCGCCTGGGACACACCATGATCCGCGGCGCCCTCAAGCGTGATCCCAGCATCAAGCACACGGCGCAGCGCGACAGACAGATCCTGGCGCGTCGGATAGAGAAAAGCAGTGTGATAGAGACCCGTCGCCCCCGGCGGTGGCGGGCTGCCGTCCGCGCTGGACCAGGTATTCAGCCCGATCTGGTGATGGTACCCACCGGCCGAGAGGAACGCGGCACCTGGCCCATAGTGTTGCACCACATCCAGCCCCAAAACATCACTGTAAAACGCAATTGCACGCGCCAGATCAGACACTTTGAGGTGCACATGCCCGATGCGCAAACCGGCCGGGGCTGGTGATGTGGCGTGTCTCTCTGGGGTCATAGGGGTCTCCTGTCGTTCTCTATATTGATCTAATAGACCCGTAGACACATCACTAGCGGATAATACGAGAACAATAGGTTTCGACTTCCGCCCCAAAACACCAGGCCTTATGACATTGGGATGGAAGAGATCCGCATAGAACGCCTTGGGGCTGAGGGAGACGGGATCGCCCGGGGCGTGTTTTACCCCTTCACCTTACCGGGCGAGCGTATTCGCCCCGGCGCGCCGGTTGAAGTTCTTGAACCCTCGGCCGCGCGGGTCACCCCGCCTTGCCCGCATTTCGGCGTATGCGGCGGCTGTTCGGTCCAGCATGCCTCGGACCCGTTTCTGGCAGAGTGGAAGCAGGACCTGGTAAGGCGCGCCTTGGCCGCGCGCGGGCTGGACGCACCGTTTGGGCCGACCCACGTCTCGCCGCCGCACAGTCGGCGGCGGGCGGTTTTGACCGTGCGCCGAACCCGCAAGACGGTTCAAATTGGCTTTCACAAACGGGCGTCACACCAGGTGGTGGATTTGACGGATTGCCATGTGTTGCTGCCCGGGATCTTGGCGTTGCGCCCGGTGCTTGAGACATTGGCCCGGCTTGGGGCGAGCCGAAATGGGGCGCTAAAGGTCCTGGTGACGGAAAGTGCTGCAGGCTGGGATCTGCACGTGACCGAGGGCAAACCCTTGGACGGGCCCTTGCGCGCGGCACTGGCGCAAGAAGCTGACGCCGTGGCCCGGCTGGCCTGGAACGGCGAGGTTATCGCCCAGCGTGCCGCACCGATCCAGCACATCGGCCGGGCAGCGGTTGTCCCGCCACCAGGCGCTTTCCTGCAAGCGACAGCCGAGGGGGCGGCGACCTTGACCGCCGCCGTCAGGACTGCGGTGGGCGAAGCACCCAAAGTGGCCGATCTTTTTTGCGGTATCGGAACCTTTGCCTTGCCCTTGGCTGAAACCGCCGAGGTCTTGGCCGTCGAGGGCGACGCGGACATGGTCGCGGCCCTGGACCGGGGCTGGCGGCAGGCGGCGGGCCTGAAGATGATGACCTGCGAGGTCCGAGATTTGTTCCGCCGCCCGCTGGTTCCGGCTGAGCTGGACTCTTTGGACGCGGTGGTGTTCGACCCGCCCCGAGCCGGGGCCACGGCGCAGGTTGCGCAATTGGCGCTGTCACGGGTGCCCAAAGTTGTGGCGGTCAGCTGCAATCCTGTCAGTTTTGCCCGCGACGCGGCTGTCTTGGTTGACGGCGGATACGCGCTGGAGGGCGTTCAGGTGGTGGACCAGTTCCGCTGGACGGGCCACGTCGAATTGGTCGCAAAATTTACCCGAACAGGCGCATCGCCAAGTCGTTGAAGTCGTGGGCAACGCAGCTCCACGCCCCTGTCGGTTCCAGGTCCGTGGTTTGCTGGGGCCCATGCTCGGTCGGGCGTGGCACGAAGGCGGTCATCAACCCGACCGCCTGCGCCGCATGAAGGTCGTCGTTATGCGCCGCCACCATCATCACCTGACCAGGATCCAGGCGCAGGGCCGCGACGGCGGCAAGATAAACCTGCGGTTTGGGTTTGTAATCTTGGGCAATCTCGGCGCCCAAAATACAGTCCCAGGGCAGATCCGCCTGCCGCGCCAGCCGGGTCATCAAGGCGATCGAGCCGTTCGAACAGGGGGCGATGATGGCGTTCCGCTTGAGCCGCGCAAGGCCCTGGGGCACGTCTGGCCAGGGATCCAACGCCTCCCAGGCGCGGTTCAGGGCGTCGGGATCCGCGGGTGTAACCCCAAAGCGCGCGCTGACACGCATCAGGTTCTCAAGGTGCAGATCGTCCAGCGGCACATAGCCCCGCCCCCCCTCGCGGATACGGGCCATCGCGGGTTGGTATTCGCCGCGCCAGGCCTCGGCAAAGGCGACTGCATCGACGGTTGGCAGATGGTCATGAACAATACGCGCCACAGACGTCCGCCAGTCGGTGCAGGTCCCAAATACATCAAAGATCAGCGCTTGGGGTGAGGATTGAAGGCCGCGTGTGGGGATACTTTGGGGCATTGGATGATCGAGGCCTCGTTCGGAGGAGCGCCCTTCCAAATGGGGCGGAGCCTTTCTTTTGTATCGTCAATTCACAGCAGTGAAAACGACAACCTAGGACTAGACGCGGTCGCCACTGTGCAACTTGGTCAGAATCTCTGCGGCTGAGTGAAGCGTTTCTGCGCGGCTGACCTCGTCCATCTTGTCCCAAGTCCGGTACATCTGCGTCATGCGCGGATTTCCCGCGAGTTTTTCGCGATTGCGCACCAAGAAATCCCAATACAGCGGATTGAACGGGCAGGCCCCAGGACCGCGCCTTTTGCGCACGCTATAGGCGCAACCCGCACAATAATCGGACATCCGGCTGATATAGGCCCCAGAGGCCGCATAGGGCTTAGAGGCCAACACTCCGCCATCGGCAAATTGGCTCATCCCAATCACATTCGGCACCTCGACCCACTCATAAGCATCTGTATAAACCGCCAGATACCATTCATGCAGAGCATATGGATCCACACCGGCAAGCAACGCAAAGGTACCCGTAACCATAAGTCGCTGGATGTGATGCGCATAGCCATACTCAAGGGTTTGGGCCACTGCCGATTTGACGCAAGCCATGTCGGTCGCGGACGGATCCCAATAAAATGGCGGCAAAGCGCCGGTGGCGCTTAGATGATTGCGCGCCGTGTAATTTGGACCTTCGCGGTCATAGATGCCGCGCACGAACTCACGCCAACCCAGGATTTGACGGATGTACCCTTCGACCGCGTTCAAAGGCGCTTTACCGGCGGCATACGCTGCGGCGGCCTGATCACACAGTTGTCGGGCATCCAACAAGCCTGCATTAAGATAGGTGGATAGGACCGAGTGATATAAGAACGCCTCGCCCGACAGCATGGCGTCTTGGAAATCACCGAACAAGGGCAGTGCAGTCTCGAAAAAGGTGGCGGCCGAGCGTTCCGCGCCTTGTCGATCTGTTGCCAGCAAAAAAGGGCGCAAGTTACCGGGGTGCTTCGGGAAATGCTGTTCCACAAGATCCAGCACTGTTTCGGTGATCTGATCCGGCGTGTGTTCCAGCTGGCGTGGGAAGAACAGATCACGTTTGGCGGGCTTGCGATTGTCTTTGTCATAGTTCCAGTGGCCGCCTTCCGGCCGGTCACCTTCCATCAGCAAACCGGTCTTGCGGCGCATGTCGCGATAAAAATACTCCATGCGCAGCTGCTTACGGCCGTCAGCCCAAGTATTGAAGTTTTCGGTTGTGGATATGAACCGGTCATCTGGCAGGGTTTCGATGGCGAGTGGCGTGTCCGTGATCGCGCTCCGCAGGCGGTGTTCGCCGCATTGGGTTGTCAGGACCTTATCAGTTTTGAACGCCTGCGCTTGCGTCAAAAGGGCAGCGGGGATTGACTCTGACGCTGCGGGGTCGTCGTAGCGAGAATAGACGACATTCCAGCCATCGGCCTGCAACTCTTGGGCGAAGTGGCGCATCGCCGCAAAGGTGAAGGCGATTTTCTTTTTGTGGTGGCGGACATACGTGGCCTCGTCCCGCACCTCGGCCATGATGACCACGTCTTGTGTTTTGTCCGCCGCACGCAAGGCCGAAAGGCTTGGCGTGAGTTGATCCCCAAGAACAAGGACAAGCTTCATGGGAGCCCGAGCATAGAGTGATCAGCCCTTGCCAATGTGGCCACGATTCTCGCCCACATGCCCGCGATGCAGCAAAACATGATCCAGCAGCGTACAGGCCATCATCGCCTCGGCCACGGGAACGGCGCGAATGCCCACGCAAGGGTCGTGACGGCCTTTGGTGACAATCTCGGTCGGCTCGCCCGTGGTCGTGATGGTTTTGCGCGGCGTAAGGATCGAGGAGGTCGGCTTGACCGCGAAGCGCAAGACAATGTCTTGGCCGGTCGAAATACCGCCCAATATCCCGCCTGCATGGTTCGAGGACATGCGTGGTTGGCCATCGGCGCCCAGGGTGATCTCGTCCGCGTTTTCGATGCCAGTCAGGGCGGCGGCGTTCATCCCCTCGCCAATTTCCACGCCCTTAACCGCATTGATCGACATCATCGAGGCGGCCAGATCGGTGTCGAGCTTCGCGTAAATCGGCGCGCCCAGACCGGCGGGGGCCTGGCGTGCGGTGACTTCGATGACCGCACCGACCGAGTTGCCGGATTTTCTGAGGGCGTCCAGGGTTTCGGCCCAGTCCCGGGCGGCTTGCGGGTCGGGGGTCCAGAAAGGGTTTTGATCGATCTGATCCCAATCGAACCGCGCGCGATCAATGACCTGCGACCCCATTTGGGTCATATAAGCCGTGATTTGCAGGTCTGGAACCAACTGCGCCAGCGCCGCGCGGGCCAGACCACCGGCCGCGACGCGGGCCGCCGTCTCGCGGGCGCTCGAGCGGCCACCGCCGCGATAGTCGCGGATCCCGTATTTTTGGAAGTACGTCAGATCGGCATGGCCCGGCCGGAACCGATCCGCGATATCGCTGTAGTCCTTAGAGCGCTGATCGGTATTGCGGATCATCAGCTGCACCGGCGTGCCGGTCGTGACCCCCTCGAATATGCCCGACAGGATCTCGACCTGATCCGCTTCGCGCCGCTGGGTGGTATATTTGTTCTGACCGGGCTTACGCTTTTCGAGCCACTGCTGAATGTCGCCTTCGGTGATCGGCACACCCGGCGGCACCCCGTCGACGGTGGCGCCCAGAGCGGGCCCGTGGCTTTCGCCCCAGGTGGTCACGCGGAAGATATGACCGAAGGTGTTAAAGCTCATCGCAGGCTCCTTTGCGCACCGCAATTAGCGCCGGGGGCCGCGGTTGCCAAGGTCAATCCGCGCGCGGGCGGCGCAAGCGGCGCGCCCAATCCGCGATTGCGCGTGTGCTGCGATCAACACCAAGGATCAGAAGCGAAGTGAACCAGATCGGTGGTTCAGGCGTGATGGCGATTTGGAAAGCGGTGTAAATCAGCCAAATGACGATCAATTCAAGACATAGGATCAGGTAATAGGTTCCCCCAAGGGCGCCTCCTTTCTCATAGATTTCAGAATAGTTTAACGTTAAACCATATCATCCTTCAATGCAAGAAATATCTTGTGGTCCTCATGAGTTGAGTGTTAACCAGACTAGGCCTCGGGGGGCCCGATCTGGGCTGAGATGCGATCACCGCGAACCCGTTGAACCTGAACCGGCTGATACCGGCGTAGGGAAGGCGAGTGATGATGGCAAAGCCCTTCTCGCTCGGCCCCGCGCCGCAGTGAATGGAGGAAAGACCATGATCCGACCGCTCCTGACCGCTGCGGTTTTGAGCTTTGGCGCCACCCTGGCCCAAGCGCAAAACCCCATCCTTACGGTCTATACCTATGACAGTTTTGTCACCGAATGGGGCCCCGGCCCGGCAGTTGAAACCGCCTTCGAGGAGGTCTGCGCCTGCGACCTGCGGTTCGTCGGCGCGGGCGACGGTGCAGCACTTTTGGCCCGTCTGCAATTGGAGGGCACCCGGACGGAGGCCGATGTTGTGCTGGGTTTGGACACCACCTTGACCACACAGGCCGCGGACACCGGGTTGTTTGCCCCGCATGGTCTAACGCCGCAAGGCCTGACCCTGCCTGTCACCTGGGAAGACACGACCTTTTTGCCATATGACTGGGGTCATTTCGCCTTCGTCTATGACAATACAAAACTAACCGACGTGCCCGACAGCTTCGAAGCCCTTTTGGCGGCCGAGGACTTGAGCATCGTGATCCAAGACCCCCGCAGCTCTACCCCCGGCTTGGGGCTGCTGATGTGGGTCAAAGCGGTCTACGAAGACCGCGCACCCGAGGTGTGGGCTGCTTTGGCCCCCCGGATTGTGACGGTGACCAAGGGATGGTCCGAGGCCTATGGGATGTTCCTGGAAGGCGAGGCTGACATGGTCCTCAGTTACACCACCTCGCCCGCGTATCATCTGATCGCCGAAGAGGATCCCACCAAATCAGCGGCCAACTTTGCCGAAGGCCACTACATGCAAATCGAAGTGGCCGGGATGCTGGCAGGAACCGACCAGCCCGATCTGGCCCAGCGGTTTCTAGAATTCATGCTAAGCCCCGCATTCCAGACCGTAATCCCGACGACCAACTGGATGTATCCCGCAGCCCTGCCGCCCGCGGATCTGCCCGCCGGGTTCGACCAGATGATCCAGCCCGCGCGGTCACTGCTGATCCCAGCGGACGAAATCCCCGCCCTGAAAGATGCGGCCTTGGCCGAATGGTTGGCGGCGCTGGCCGGGTGACACGGCTTACAGCCACCGTCGGCGGCCTGGTGCTGGCGGCGGTTCTGATATTGTTGTTCGCCCCGATTGCGTCCCTATGGGGCCAAATCGGGGCGGGCCCCTGGTTCGGCCCCGGCGATTTGGCGGCGGTGCGATTTACGTTAGTTCAATCGCTTCTGTCAGCCACGATCAGCGTCGCCCTGGCGGTGCCCTTCGCGCGGGCGTTAATGCGACGCAGCTTCGCCGGACGACGTCTTGTGATTGCGCTGTTGGGCGCGCCTTTCCTACTGCCGGTAATCGTGGCCATCCTCGGGCTACTGGCGGTCTGGGGACGGTCGGGGCTGTTTAGCCAGATCAGCCTGGATCTGGGCGGCCCACGCCTGTCGATCTATGGCTTGGGCGGTGTGGTGCTGGCGCATGTCTTTTTCAACCTGCCCCTGGTTACGCGCCTGTTGGTCCAGGGCTGGCAAGCCATCCCGCCTGAGCGGTTTCGCCTGGCCGCCCAATTGGGTATGGGACCGCGGGCGGTCTTTCAACTGATCGAATGGCCAATGCTGCGCGCGGTGCTACCGGGGGCCTTCCTATTGGTGTTCTTGTTGTGCCTGACCAGCTTTGCCGTGGCCCTGGCGCTAGGCGGTGGCCCAAGGGCGACGACGGTCGAGGTCGCGATTTACCAAACACTACGGTTCGAGTTCGATCTGAGCCACGCCGCGCGCTTAGCCTTGGTGCAACTGGGACTGGGCGCAGCTGTGGTTCTGCTGGCACTGGGCATCGCCCGGCCCACCTCCTTTGGGCGCGGCCTGGGACGGCTGCCGCAGCGTTGGGATGCGCCAAGGCGGGCTGGGCCCGATGCGGCGGTGGTCCTGTTGAGCGTCGGGTTCCTGGTCTTGCCCTTGGGGTTCGTGATTGTTCGAGGGACGCAAGGGCTGTGGGCGGGCCCCGAGGTCGGCCTATGGCGGGCAGCGGGCATCAGCGTCGCATTGGCGGGAACCTCGGCTTTGGTGACCGCATTGGCCGCGCTGGCGATCGCCGGGCTGGTGGCCGGGCTGCCGCGCGGCCGCGGCATGTTGGTCGAGGCGGCGGGGCTGGTCATGCTAGCAACGTCGCCCTTTGTGATCGGCACGGGGGTCTTTGTGATCCTGCGCCCCTATGTCGACCCGTTTGCATGGGCGCTGGTGGTAACCGGCGTGATCAACGCCGCGATGAGCCTGCCGTTCGGTCTGCGGATCTTGGTGCCAGCACTGGCCGCAGCCCGTGCGAATTACGGACGGTTGGCGGACAGTCTGGGTATGACCGGCTGGGGTCGATTTCGGCATGCCACCCTGCCGCTTATCAGGGGGCCGCTGGGCTTTGCGACAGGTCTGGCTGCCGCGCTGTCAATGGGGGATCTTGGGGTGATCACACTGTTCGCGCCGCCCGATGTGGCCACGCTGCCGCTTTATATGTATCGCCTGATGGGCGCCTATCGGATGGACCAGGCAGCGGGCGCTGCACTGGTGTTACTGGGGCTCAGCCTGGCGCTGTTTTGGGTCTTTGGGTTGCTTGGGGGGCGACATGCACATCGCGTTTGAACGGGTGCGGCTGGCGCGCGAAGGGTTCACCTTGCAAGCGGATGTGAGTGTGGAACCTGGCACCTCGGTCGCGGTGATCGGCCCCTCGGGGGCGGGAAAGTCGACGTTGCTGAGTTTGGTGGCTGGATTTGACCGACCTGACGCCGGGCGGATCTTGATCGGCGGTCAGGATATGGCCAGGGTGCGCCCGGCGGACCGGCCCGTCACGCTGCTGTTTCAGGACAACAATCTGTTTCCCCATCTGACGGTGTTTCAGAACGTGGCACTGGGCCGGGCCCCGAATTTGCGGCTGGACCAAGCGGACCGCGCGGCTTGCAGTTCGGTTTTGGCGCGGGTCGATCTGGCGGGCCACGCAAACAAACGCCCGGCGGAACTGTCCGGGGGCCAGCAAAGCCGCGCCGCCTTGGCCAGGGCCCTGCTGCGAGCGAAACCGGTGCTGCTGCTTGACGAACCCTTCGCGGCGCTGGGACCTGCGCTGCGGCGGGATATGCTGGACCTGGTCGCCGAGATCAGGGCCGAGCGGGACATGACCCTGATGATGGTCACCCATGACCCAGAAGACGCGCGTCGGATCGCGGGGCAGGTCATCTTTGTCCAGGCTGGTCATGTCGAACCACCCCGAGATACGGCCGCGGTTTTTAACTCACCGACACCCGGGATGGCCGCGTATCTGGGAATTTAAGCGAGTATTCCTTCATGCCCCACGAACCCCCTCAAATCACGGATGGCGCTGCGGGTCGCTATGGGAAAGCTGACCCGCCGCTTTGGTCTTTGCCATCACTTTAACGAAACAGGGCGGCCGCAAACCGCGCCGCCCTTGTCGCTTAAATGAGACCGATCTCACTCGGCCGGCGTGTGGCCTTTGCGGTGTTTGACCGGATACCACAGTTTTTTGTTGGTCAGATACAGCAGCACAGTGAGGATGCCCAGAAACATCACAGCCGTAATGCCCATGCTCTTGCGGGCCTCTAACCTTGGCTCGGCCGTCCACATCAGGAAAGCTGAGACATCCAACGCCGCCTGCTCCAAAGTTGCTTCGGTGCCATCCGCGTAGACGACATCATCCCCATAGAGCGGCGGATTCATCGACAAATAGCCGCCCTCGTAGGCTTTGTTTTCATAAAGGATCGTGCCCGCTTCATCCTTCTCTTCACCGGTGTAGCCAGTCAACAGGGAGGCGATGTACTCGGCGCCGCCCATACCCTTGAATAGTTGGTTGATCCCCGTTCCATTCGGGCCACTGAACCCCGCGCGCGCCTTTGCCATCAGGCTGAGGTCTGGCGCGTTCGAAAGGGACGACTTCGGAAAATGATCGGTCGGCAGTGCCTCACGCTCGTCCCCGGGAAACGCCTCGGGACCGTCATCGGCAACAAAGAACTGCGACGCATAGGCGCGAACCTCGGCGTCGGTATAGCCCAGTTCTTCAAGATTTCGGAAGGCAACGTATTGCAGGCCATGGCAACCGGCGCAGACCTCGGTATACACCTGGAGGCCGCGCTGTAACTGGTCCTGATCGTAGGACCCAAAGGGACCCTCGAACGAGAAGCTGTAATCCGTAACTTCCTTATGGCCCCCGGCTGCGAGGGCGGCAGTGCCCCCGAAAACCAAGGCCGCGCTTAAAGCCAGGGACGCGAATGTTGTTCGTATCATCATACTATCCTTGAACAGCGCGGGTTATTCGGCCGGCGAGGCAGCAGGGCCGCGGCCATCGCCAGCTTCGATCGGATGGGCCGCGTCGAAATCTTCTTCGATCGTAGCGGGCGCTTCCAAAGGCTTCTCTAGCACACCCAGCAGCGGCAGAATCACCAGGAAATAGGCGAACCAATATGTTGTCGCTATCAACGACCACGTTGCCATCTCAATCTTCAAAAGTGTATCGTCCGGGACTTGCGCGCCGAGCCAAGTCAGGAAGACGAAATCAAAGCACAACAGCCAGAACCAGATCTTAAACTGCGGCCGGTAGCGACCCGAACGCACGCTGGAGGTATCGAGCCACGGCGCAAGAGCCATCACCGCAATGGCGCCGAACATCGCCAGAACGCCAAAGAATTTGGCATCGATGATACCGCCCGTCACGAAGCTGGTGAACATCACGATCCAGACGTCGCCGGTAAAGGCGCGCAAGATGGCGTAGAACGGCAGGAAGTACCATTCGGGCACGATATGGGCCGGGGTCGCCAGTGCGTTTGCCTCGATATAATTGTCAGGGTGACCCAGGTAGTTGGGCATGAAGCCGACGATGGCGAAGAAAACCACCAGGATCAGCACCAGCGCGAACAGATCCTTGATCACGAAGTAAGGCCAGAAGGGCAATGTGTCAGCTTCCGCGTCCTTCTTCGACGTGCGGCGCACCTCGACCCCTGTGGGGTTATTGTTGCCCGTCGTATGGAACGCCCAGACGTGCACAATAACCAGGCCCAGGATCAGGAAGGGCATCAAGTAATGCAAGCTGAAGAAGCGGGTCAACGTGGCGTTATCGACCGCCGGGCCGCCCAGCAGCCAGGTTTGGATCGCCTCCCCAATACCTGGGATCGCGCCGAACAGGCCAGTGATCACCGTCGCACCCCAGAAGGACATCTGCCCCCAGGGCAAAACATAGCCCATAAAGGCGGTGCCCATCATCAAAAGATAGATGAGCATACCAATGATCCACGTAATTTCACGCGGGGCTTTGTAAGACCCGTAATAGAGCCCACGGAAGATGTGCATATAGACCGCAAAGAAGAACAACGAGGCGCCATTCATATGGATATAGCGGATCGCCCAGCCCCCGTTGACGTTGCGCATGATATGCTCGATCGAGGCAAAGGCCAGTGTGGTGTCGGGGGTGTAATGCATCACCAGCACGATGCCGGTGATGATCTGCATCACCAGGCAGAACACCAAGACAATGCCCCAGATCCACATCCAGTTCAGGTTTTTCGGCGTGGGGATCGTAAGGGTCGCGTGCATCAGGCCCAGAATCGGTAAGCGGCTTTCGATCCACTTTTCTGGGGCTGACTTCGGTTCGTAGCTATCGTGCGGGATACCACCCATGATGCGTGTCCTTCCCTATCCGAGCTTAATAACGGTGTCCGAGATGAACTCGGCCTGCGGTACAGGCAGGTTTTCAGGCGCGGGACCCTTCCGGATACGCCCAGAAGTGTCGTAGTGCGAGCCGTGGCAGGGGCAGAACCAGCCACCGAAGTCGCCCGCATCACCCAGCGGCACACAACCCAGGTGAGTGCAGACGCCGATCATGACCAGCCATTCGCCAGCCTCGTCCAGGGTCCGGTTTTGGTCCGCGCCGTCAGCCTCGCCCAGGTTGTCGTTGCGGGCATTGTCGTCGGGCAGATCGGAAAGATCGGTGTCGCGGGCGGCCTCGATCTCGGCCTCAGTCCGGCGGCGGACAAACACGGGCTTGCCGCGCCACAGGGCGGTGATCTGCTGGCCAGGCTCAACCTCGGCCACATCCACCTGGATCGACGACAGCGCTTGCACATCCGCACTGGGGTTCATCTGGTTCACCAGCGGCCAAACGGCGGCACCGGTGGCCACAACCCCAGCGGCCCCAGTGGCGACATATAAAAAGTCGCGGCGGGTACCGGTATCTTCTTCGACGTGGGACACAAGTGTTCTCCCTTTGCGTGCCTTGCTTCCGTCTTGGCGGCGGGGGCGGGTTTCGCCCCGCAACCCTCGCCAAGTTGACGGCGTACCTAGCCCAGTCCTACGCTACGGTCCAGCGGACGAACGGCCGCAGGTGACTAAAGTTAGCCATAATCCAGGGTACTGGGGAATCGCAATGAATTTGGCCTGCTATCAGCCCGATATCGCGCAAAATCTGGGCGCGATGATCCGCATTGCCGCGTGTTTCGCCGCACCCGTCCATGTAATCGGCCCCTGCGGCTTTCCATTTTCAGACAAAGCGTTGCGTCGCGTGGCGATGGACTACACGGAACGGGCCGAGGTGGCGCATTATGTGGATTGGGACGGGTTTTTGAATGCACGGCCGCTGGGGCGTCTGCTCTTGCTGACGACGGACGCGACGACCCCCTTGTGGCAGCACCGATTTTCGCCCGGCGATACATTGATAACCGGACGTGAAAGCGCGGGGGCACCACCCGAGGTGCATGCTGCCGCCGATGTGCGCCTGCGGATCCCGATGCCCGGCGGCGGGCGCAGCCTGAATGTGGCGGTGGCAGCGGGGATCGCCCTGGCCGAGGCCGCGCGTCAGGCCGCTAACGGGGCCCTCAACGATGCGTGAAGGCCGCTTGTCCCAGGAAGGTTCCGTGGTCACCTGTCGCAAAAGCGCAGGAGACCGAGCAAGATGACCCAGATCACCCGTCGCGCACTGTTGGCCGGTGCCACCGCCACCATTGCCGCCTCAACCGCGCCGCGGCGCGCGCACGCCGCCGCTGCCGCGCGATTGATCGATGCGCGATGGCGTCAGTTTGGTGGCGGGTCTGGTCCTGATCATGGCGCGTGGGATCGGATCCTGGGGCAACACCGGCGGCTGGGGTCGGACGGGATTGCGCGGTTCGATTACGCTGCGGCCGATAAAGCCACCGTGGCAGGCTATGTGCAGACCCTGGTCGCGGCGGATCCCGCGACGATGACCGCGACGGCGGCGTTTTGCTATTGGGCCAACCTTTATAATGCGGTGACGGTCAATTTGGTGCTGGACGCCTATCCCGTCAGCAGCATTCGTAAAATCGGTGGGGGCCTGCTGAACCGGGGCCCTTGGCGGTCCAAGATCGTGCGCGTCGCGGGGGCGGAATTGTCGCTGGACGATATCGAGCACGGGATCCTGCGCCCGGTCTGGCGCGACCCACGTGTGCACTATGCCGTGAATTGCGCGGCGCTTGGCTGCCCTAACCTGTCCGCGCGCGCATTCATCCCGGGGCGATTGGCGGCCCAATTGGATGCGGGCGCGCGGACCTATGTGAACCATCCTCGCGGCGCGCAGGTCACGAACGGACGGCTGGTCGCCTCGTCCATTTACGATTGGTTTCAGGCGGATTTCGGTGGCTCGGATGCGGGCGTTTTGACCCATCTCCGACAGCACGCCGACGCGCCCCTGGCCGATGCGCTGCAGGGCGTCACACGGATCGCCGAGCATCGCTATGATTGGGGCCTGAATGGGTAAGTTTTTTCGGGGCGCGCTAGGCTCGTGTTAACCGCGATGGGGCATATCAGGTCTTCGGCAAACACCTCAAGCGAAGACTGGCATGACCCTTGGACCGTCGATATCCGTGATATCCACACTGCTTCTGGCGGTGGCCTCTGGGACATGGGCGCCTGTGTCGGCACAGCAAAACTGGTCACTGGACCTTTATGCCGTGCCGGGGGATCCCAGCGCCGAGGTTCCTGACCTCTCGACGGGGCAAGCAGGCTCAGGGCCACCTTGGGGCCTGCGGGTTCTGCATGGCCCGCCCGAGGCCTGGCAGCTGGGGGTTGAAGTCAACCAGGTCACCCGCCCGCTGAACACCCCATCAACGAGCCAGACGACCGTGGTCACAGCGAACGCCCAGCGGGATGTGACCTGGTCTGCGCGCTGGTCAGCCCATGCTGCCCTTGGCCTGGGCATCGTCCGCACCGCTGACGAGAACCTGGACACAAACCCCGTACTGACCAACCCAGCGGCGCGGCTGAACGCCGAGGCGCATTTCGCCCTGACGACAGGCGTATCCGCCTTTGCGGCCTATAGCGGGCTTTACACCATGGGGCGTGACGAAAACGAGGACCGCTGGGGGCTGACGCCTGAAATTATGTCCTCGACTCTAAACGTTGGGATCGGGTTTTCGTTTTAAGAACAAACATAAGGCGCGCTACGCGGGATCGCCTTGCGGGATCGGCAGGGCGGTGGTGCTTTTGATCTCCTCCATCGACAGGGTCGAGGTGACGTTGAAGATGCTGACCTCGGCAATCAGGCTGCGGTAGAAATCATCATAGGCCTTGGGGTTCGGCACACGGACCTTAAGGATGTAGTCAATGTCGCCCGCCAGCCTGTGTGCCTCGATCACCTCGGGGCGCCTTTTGAGCGCGGCCATAAAGCGCGCCAGCCAATCCGCGTCGTGCTCGGATGTGCGGATCAACACGAAAAAACAGGCGTCCAGGCCAAGCGCGTCTGGATCGACCAGCGCGACCTCGGACGTGATCACGCCCGCTTCGCGCATTTTGCGGATTCGATTCCAAATCGGGGTCTTGGACGCGCCCAAATCCTTGGCCAATTGATCAAGCGACCGCGAGGCGTCCTGCTGCAGTGCGGCAAGGATTTTCCGATCCAAAGGATCAAGTGCGATGGGCATTCTGGGTTTCCCTTACGTTGAGGGCAGATGTTCTCGGTTACCGTCAGTATAGGAATTTATTCCTTATCAACAAGCCATACTCGCCATTTTCAGGAATATTGGACTATATTGAGACCTGTAAACGGAAGGAATTCTCAGATGCGCCATTTTCCGGTCTTTCTGAATTTACGCGGGCGGCGAGTTATCGTCTCGGGCGCGGGCGATTGCGCGGTCGCGAAACTGCGCCTGCTGCTCAAGACCGAGGCGCGTGTGATGGTCTTTGGGACCAATCCCGTGGATCAGGTCCGCCAATGGGCGGATGAGGGACGGGTGACCTTGGTCGAACGCGCGCTCGCGCCGGGCGATGCGGTTTGTGCGGCGATGGTTTATGGCGCCAACGAGGATACCGCGCTGGACGCGAGCGCGGTCGAGATCGGGCGGGCGGCGGGCGCGCTGACGAATATCGTCGACAATCTTGAAGACAGCCAGTTCATCACGCCAGCGATCGTGGATCGGGATCCGGTGACAATCGCTATCGGGACCGAAGGGGCAGCCCCGGTGCTGGCGCGCAAGATCAAGGCGGATTTGGAAGAGCGGCTGCCAGCCTCGCTGGGGATCCTGGCGCGGATTGGCCAAGCGTTCCGGCCCCGTGCCGACGTTCTGCCAATGGGGGCAAAGCGGCGTGGGTTTTGGTCCAGGTTCTACTTCGAACGCGGGCCAGAGGCCCTGCGCGAAGGCCATCGGGCGGCGGAATTTGCACTCGAAGAGCTGCTTTCGGAAACTCTGGCCGAGCGCGAAAAGGCGGGCCACGTCTGGCTGGTCGGGACCGGCCCGGGCGATCCAGAGCTGTTGACGCTGAAAGCCCGGCGGTTGCTGCACGAGGCCGAGGTGGTGATCCACGACCGTCTGGTGCCCCAGCCGATCCTTGAACTTGCGCGGCGCGAAGCAACGGTGATCGAGGTCGGCAAGATCCCCTATGGCAAGTCCTGGAAACAGGAAGACATCAACGCGCTGCTGGTCGAGCATGGCCAGACCGCCCAGGTCGTGCGTCTGAAATCCGGCGATCCTGGTGTCTTTGGTCGCCTGGACGAGGAGATGGACGCGCTGGATGCCGCGGGCGTTGCTTTTGACATCGTGCCTGGCGTGACCTCGGCCATGGCGGCGGCGGCCAGCATCAAGGTCAGCCTGACCCGGCGGGGGCGAAACTCGAGCTTCCGGCTGCTGACAGGGCATGACGTGAAGGGTTTCGCCGAGCAGGAGTGGCGCGATCTGGCCAAGCCGGGTGCTGTGGCCGCAATCTATATGGGCGTCAAAGCCTCGGCGTTCTTGCGCGGGCGGCTGATGATGCATGGCGGCGCCGAGGATACGCCGGTCACGGCCATCGAAAACGCCAGCCGGGCGGATCAGCGGGTGATCGCAACGACGCTGCTCGACTTGCCCTCGGCCCTCGAATCGGCTGCGCCCAAAGGGCCGGTGATGTTATTTCTGGGGCTCAGTCCAAGGGCCGCCGAGGTAGTGGCGCAACAGCCTGAATTTACACCTGAACTACAAGCGGAGGCGTTTTAGATGGCCCGTGCTTTTCTTCCCAAAGTCGCCACGGCGAATGATCTATTCGAAGGCGACGTGATTTATTTCACCGACGAGGGCACCTGGACCCGCCAGCTTGCGGCGGCTGCCGTCGCGATGACCCCCGAGGCCGCCGAAGACCTGTTGGCGCAAGCCGCCAAACTGCAGGGCGAGGTGGTTGGTGCGTATCTGGCCGATGTGCGGGTTGAGGACGGCGTGCCGGTCCCCGACCACTTCCGCGAAGCGTTCCGCACGCGCGGCCCTTCGAATTACTTCCATGGCAAACAGGCGGAGGTCGCTTGAGATGTACAGCTATTCTAATTTCGATGCCGATTTCGTCCGCAACCGCGTGGCCGAGTTTCGGGGCCAGGTCGAACGCCGCATCGATGGCAGCCTGACCGAGGATGAGTTCAAGCCGCTGCGCCTGATGAACGGGCTCTATCTGCAACTACACGCCTATATGCTGCGGGTCGCGGTGCCCTATGGCACGCTGAACGGGCGCCAGATGCGCCAGTTGGCCTATATCGCCGAAACTTGGGACAAAGGGTATGGGCATTTCACGACGCGACAGAACATCCAGTTCAACTGGCCCAAACTGCAGGATGTGCCGGACATTCTGGACGCGCTGGCCGATGTCGGCATGCATGCGATCCAGACCAGCGGCAACTGCATCCGCAACGTGACGGCAGATCATTTCGCGGGCGCTGCGGCGGACGAGATCGAGGATCCGCGTCCCACGGCCGAGCTGATCCGCCAGTGGTCAACCGACCACCCCGAGTTCGCTTATCTGCCGCGCAAATTCAAAGTTGCGGTGACCGGCAGCCCCAATGACCGTGCCGTGACCAAGGCGCATGACATCGGCCTGCGCATGGTGCGCAATGACGCGGGCGAACCGGGCTACGAGGTCGTCATCGGCGGCGGCCTGGGTCGCACGCCGATGATCGGCAAAGTCGTGCGGGATTTCCTGCCCAAGGCCGATCTGTTGGCCTATCTTGAGGCGATCCTGCAGGTCTATAACCTCAGCGGGCGGCGCGACAACAAATACAAAGCGCGGATCAAGATCCTGGTGCACGAAACGGGTCTGGACGAGTTGCGCGCACGCATTGAGGAAGTTTTTTCGCGGCAGCAGCGTCTGTTGGGCGAGGTCGATCCCGGCATTGTGGCGCGCATCGATGCGGGTTTTACGCCGCCAGTGTGGGACACCCGCCCCGCGCCGGAAGCTCCGGTGTTGGATGCCGGGTTGCGGTCCTTCATCGACACCAATGTGGTGGCGCATAAACAGCCGCAATACGGGATCGTCAGTGTCTCGATCAAACCCATCGGCGGCACACCGGGTGACGCAACCAGCGCGCAAATGCGCGTGCTGGCGGATCTGGCCGAACGCTACAGCCACGATGAATTGCGGATCAGTCACGAGCAGAACGTGATCCTGCCGCATGTCCACCGGGCGGACATTCCAGCGGTCTACGCCGAATTGCGTATGGCCGGTTTGGCCACAGCGAACATCGGTCTGGTGTCGGATATCATCGCGTGCCCTGGGATGGACTATTGCGCGCTGGCCACGGCGCGGTCGATCCCGATTGCCCAGCAGATCAGCGAAAGCTTCGCGGATCTGGACGCGCAGCGCGATATCGGGCCGCTGAAGATCAAAATCTCGGGCTGCATCAACGCCTGTGGGCATCACCATGTGGGGCATATTGGGATCCTGGGCCTGGATCGCGCGGGGGTCGAGAATTATCAGATCACGCTGGGCGGCGATGGGACCGAGACCGCGACGATTGGGTCGCGCACTGGACCTGGCTTTGCCTATGATGAGATCGTCCCGGCCGTCGAACGTCTGATCGAGGCTTATTTGGACCTGCGTGAGGGGCCTGAGGAAGCGTTTCTGGCGACCTATCGCCGTTTGGGTCTCGAGCCGTTCAAGGCCGCCCTTTACGGCGTCGAGGAACGGGCCGATGCGGCTTGATCCCAGTATAACCTTTGCGCCCGACTTGGCGGTCGAGGCGCTGAACGCCCGCTACGAAGGCGCGCCGGCCGAGGATATCCTGCACGCGGGTCTGCGGTTCTATGCGGGCGGGATCGCGCTGGTCTCGTCCTTTGGGGCCGAGTCGGCGGTGCTTCTGCATATGGCGGCACAGATCAACCCGCATGTGCCTGTGCTGATGATCGACACGCTTATGCTGTTCCCGCAGACGCTGGACTATCAGTTGGAGCTGTCGGCGCACCTGGGCCTGACCAATGTGCGGCGCATCGGGCTAAGCACGGAACAGGCCCGCAAGGCCGATCCTTTTGGCGCGCTGCATCTGTCGGACCCCGACCGGTGCTGCGCCGTGCGCAAGGTGGCGCCGATGGAACTGGCCTTGGGCGGCTTCGCGGCCCATGTCTCGGGGCGCAAGCGGTTTCAGGCGGGCACGCGCACATCCATGCCGGTGTTCGAAGCCGATGCCGCAGGCCGGATCAAGATCAACCCGCTGGCCAAATGGCGGGCCGCGGATCTGGGCGCCTATATGGACCGGTTCGATCTGCCGCGGCATCCGCTGGTGGCGAAAGGATTTCCGTCCATCGGCTGCGTGCCTTGTACCAGCCGCGTGGGCAAAGGCGAAGATGCACGCGCCGGTCGGTGGCGCGGGCAGGACAAGACCGAGTGTGGCATTCACTTTGGCGCCGAGCAGCGCCCAGAAAGGATCGCGATATGACCCAAGTGATCGATAAGACCGGTTTCGTGGCGGACGAATGGCCCGAGGATGGAGTTGAGTTGCCGTTCGATGCGCTGTGGACGGGACAGGATCTGCCGATTGATCAGCCCCTGGCAGTACGTTTCGATATCTTTGCCAACCCTGAGAACCTGGCACCTTGGTTCGACAAGGTCGACATGGTTGTACTGCCTTTTGGCACCAGCGCGGATGGGCGCGGGTTCAGCTTGGCGCGGCAGTTGCGGCAGTTGGGTTATACCGGGCTGATCCGGGCCCAGGGCCATATTCTGGTCGATCAGTTCCGTGCCGCGCTGCGGGTGGGGATCGATCAGGTGGCGATCTCGGACGAGCAGGCCCAACGCAACCCTGAGGAGCAATGGCAAAGCGTCTCGCTCAGCGAAGGCTATCAGACCCGGCTGTTCGCAGCCGAATAACCCAAGGATATCAAAGATGAACGTGCAAGTCGCGGCGAAAGCCGCCACCCCCGTTTTGCCCGACGCACAGACCGTTACCGAGGTTCGGCATTGGACCGACCGGCTGTTTTCGTTCCGCCTGACGCGCCCACAAAGTCTGCGCTTCCGTTCGGGCGAGTTCGTGATGATTGGCCTGCCGGGCGAGAACGGCAAGCCGCTGCTCAGGGCCTATTCGATCGCATCGCCCAGTTGGGACGAGACGCTTGAGTTCTATTCGATCAAGGTTCCCGACGGGCCGTTGACCAGTCGGTTGCAGAATATCAAGGTGGGCGATCAGGTGATCTTGCGGCCCAAACCCGTGGGCACGTTGGTTGTGGATGCGCTGCTGGCGGGCAAGCGTCTGTACATGATCGCCACCGGCACCGGCATCGCGCCCTTCGCCTCGCTGCTGCGCGACCCCGAGGTATACGAGAAATTCGACGAGGTGGTGATCACCCACACCTGCCGCCAGGTCGCCGATCTGACCTATGGACGGCAGATGATCGAAGGGCTGACCGTGGATCCACTGATTGGCGAGATGGCAAGCGGGAAAGTGAAGTATCTGCCCACGACGACGCAGGAGCCCAGCCCCTATCGGGGGCGGGTGACCGACTGGATCGCCTCGGGCCGGTTGTTTGAGCATTTTGGCTTGCCGCCTCTGGATCCAGCGGTGGATCGGGTGATGATCTGCGGCTCGATGGGCTTGAATACGGACGTCAAAGCGCTGATCGAGGCAGCGGGGCTGAGCGAAGGATCAAATGCGAAGCCTGGCGAATATGTGCTTGAGAAAGCTTTCGTCGGCTGAATTTGAGCGATAGATGCGTATAATCCCCGTCGGATGCCGCCGGCGGGGATATTTTTTGGACAAAAGATGGTGAGTGCTCAGCGCTGGCAGGCGCGGGGTCAGGGTGCTATCTGGAGATCTGAAAAACGCTTGGGGGCTGAATGACCGCACCACTGTCGGACCTGCGGGTCCTGGATTTGAGCCGGATTTTAGCGGGGCCGACGGCAACGCAGCTGTTGTCGGATCTGGGCGCCGAGGTGATCAAGATCGAACGGCCAGGGGTAGGCGACGACACGCGGGGCTGGGGGCCACCGTTTCTAACCGACAGTGAGGGCAACGAAACGCGGGAGAGCGCGTATTATCTGAGCGCGAACCGTGGCAAGAAGTCGGTCGCAGTGGATCTGGCGCACCCAGAAGGACAGGCCATTATTCGGGCGCTGGCAGGGACCGCCGATATTTTGATCGAGAATTTCAAGGTCGGGGGGCTGGCGAAATACCAGCTCGACTATGACAGTTTGAAGGGGGATTTTCCGGGGCTCATTTATTGCTCGATCACCGGATTTGGACAGACCGGACCGCTGAGCCATCGGGCCGGGTACGACTTTCTGATCCAGGGCATGGGCGGGATCATGTCGTTGACGGGCGAGCCTGGGCGCGATCCGATGAAGGTGGGCGTGGGCATCGCGGATGTGATGTGCGGGATGTATGCGAACGCGGCCATTTTGAGCGCTTTGCATGCGCGGCATGCGACAGGGCGCGGGCAGCATATCGATATCAGTCTGTTGGACAGTCAGATCGCTTGGCTGATCAACCAGGGTCAGGGGTATCTTGTGGATGGCAAGGTGCCGCCGCAGCGGGGCAACGAGCACCCGACGATTGTGCCCTATGGAACATTTCCCGCCTCGGACCGCGCCTTCATCCTGGCGATTGGCAATGATGGACAGTTTGCGCGATTCTGCGCAGAGGCGGGGCGCGCGGAACTGGCCGAGGACCCAAGGTTCACGCGGAACGCGGATCGGGTACGAAACCGCGAGGTTTTGATCCCGCTTTTGGGCGAGATCACCGTGACCCGGACCGCCGCCGCGTGGATTGCCGCGTTGGACGACAAAGCGGTACCCTGCGGGCAGATTAACACTGTCGCAGAGGCTTTCGCTCAGCCCCAGACGCAAGCGCGCGAGATGGTGGTCAGCCTGCCGCATCCGGTGTCCGGGACAGTCCAGATGATTGGCAATCCGATCAAGATGAGCGAAACACCGGTCACCTATCAGGGCGCCCCGCCGATGGTGGGACAACATACGGCTGAAGTTTTGCAGGAACTGCTGGGGGCGGATGCGGCGCAGCTGGCAGCGTGGCGCGATGCGGGCGCGATAGGGGATCAGGCATGAGAACGGGTGGACGGATTATCGGCGACGCTTTGGCCGCGGCGGGGGCAACGCATGCCTTTGGCATTCCGGGTGGCGAGGTTTTGGCAGTGATGGAGGGGCTGGACGCGGCAGGTATCCGCTTTGTGCTGACCAAGCACGAAAATGCCGCCGGATTTATGGCCGAAGGCGTCTGGCATGCTTCGGGCGCGCCGGGTGTCCTAGTGGCGACCCTGGGTCCCGGTGTTGCGAATGCGATCAACACGGTCGCCAACGCGCATCAAGATCGGGTGCCGCTGATTTTTCTGACCGGCTGTGTCGATGCGGCCGAGGCCGAGACCTATACCCATCAGGTATTTGACCATCAGGCGGTGCTGCGCCCGATCACCAAGGCAAGCTTTCGGGCGGCCCCAGGTGCCGTGGGCGCGATGATAGCCAAAGCGATCCAGGTGGCGACCAGCGGTCAGCCCGGGCCGGTCCATGTGGATGTGCCAATCGGCGTGGCCGAGGCCAGCTTTGACGAGGAGGTGGTGCCAATTGCGGTGCCCGCAGAGCCAGCGCCTGCAGAAGGCGCTGTCCTTGATGCGGCACGCACCGCCTTGACGGGCGCGCGGCGGCCGCTGGCGATCGCGGGTGTGGACGCGGTGAACGAGGGCGCAGGGCCGGTCATCGCGGCATTTTGCGAGGCCAACGATATCCCGCTGATCACCACGTACAAAGGCAAGGGCTTGCTGGACGAGGGGCACCGACTGGCCCTGGGCGGCGCGGGGCTGTCGCCCAGGGCGGACCAAATCTTGATGCCGTTAATTGGCCAGGCCGATTGCGTATTGCTGCTCGGCTATGACCCGATCGAAATGCGTATCGGCTGGCGCGATCCCTGGGGGCCGGATCAGACGGTGATCGAAGTTGCAAGCGTTGAGCGGGTGCATGGGATGCACCGCGTCTCGCATGCGTTGAGCGGGAGTGTGGCCACGGGGCTAGCGGCACTGGGCGCCGTTGACGATCCGGCGGGAGTTTGGCCGGGGCGCGAACCGGAGGCGGCCAAGGCGGCCTTGTCCGAGTTGTTTACGGCGGACGGTTGGGGGCCGGGGATGGTCTTTCAGACGCTGCGCCAGGCGATGCCCGCAACCACAGTGATCACGGCGGACAGTGGGGCGCACCGGATCTTGTTGAGCCAGGTTTGGCGCTGCCCTGCCCCGCGCGGCATGCTGCAATCGACGGCGCTATGCACGATGGCCTGCTCGGTGCCGATTGCGGCGGGTTACCAACTGGCCGCACCCGGAACACCGGTGGTCGCCTTTGTGGGCGATGCCGGGCTTGAGATGGGCCTGGGCGAGTTGGCGACCCTGCGCGACTTGGGCCTGCCTGTGATCATTGTGGTCCTGGTGGACGAGAGCTTGGGGTTGATCGAGTTGAAACAGCGCGGGACACAGCGGGCGAATTTGGGTGTTGATTTTGGCGGCTCGGATTTTCCGGCGATCGCACAGGCAATGGGGGGACAGGGCGTTTGGGTCGACGATGTTGACGGGCTCACCGTCGCGGCCCGAGCGGCACTAGAGCATGACAGTTTCACTGTGATCGCTGCGCGGATCGGACGCCGCGCTTATGACGGGACTTTCTGAGGGCCAGCCGGGCGACCAGGCATCCTAAGCCAGACCACCAGCGTACTGCCCGCAAAGGCGGCGGCCGCCCAAACCCAGGCGTGCAACGATCCCGAGACCAAGCCACCCAAATAGGCGCCAATGTTGCAGCCATAGGCAAGCCGCGCACCGTAGCCCATCAACAACCCCCCGACGACAGCGGTGGAGATGTCGGAGAAGCTAAGCCGCCAGACCGGCGCCCATTTGCCCGCCAAGCTGGCAGCGAACATCGCGCCCAAAACAATGCCGAAATCCATGACCGAGGTGGCATGGTTAAAGACCGAACGACTCAGCGCCGCATCGGACCAAGGGGCCATGATCCAAGTTTCGCGCGGAACCCCTATGCCGTCGGCGACCTTGGCACCCCAAAACCCAAAGGCTTGCGTGATCCCCCAGGGGCGATTCAGCACCATAAAGGTCAGGATACCAACGGCGGCTAAGGCAACGGCCCCCAGCCAAGGCGACCAGGGACCGGTGATCAGCGAGCCCGTCTTGCGGGCCGGCTCAAGCGCACCGTGAACCCGCCGCTCGTAGCTGGCCGAAGCCCAGGTCAGAACACCAAGGATCGCAAAAAGGATAAGCAAGGCTGGGATCGCGCCAAACTCGGTAATCAACGAGTATCGGCCCACGCTGGGCAGCCCGCGCCAAAATGACAGATGCGCCACACCGATCATCGAGCCGATTATGAAGAAGCTGAGGGTGATCACCATCCGCGTCGACCCACCGCCCACCACAAACAAGGTACCCGAACCGCAACCACCCCCCAATTGCATGCCCATACCAAAGACAAAGGCGCCAAACAGCAGGCCAACAGACATCGGTTGGACCCACGCGTTCGCATCGCCGAACCCAATCAGCGGAAAGGACACCAGCGCGGTTAGTCCGATGAGCAAAAATTGGGCACGCAGGCCGGTGCTGCGCGCCTCGGTCACGATTCGACGCCAGCCTGCCGTGAAGCCAAACGACGCATGATAAAGGGAAAATCCGGCCAAGCCGCCGATTAGGGTTGCCAAAAACAGTTGCAGGCTGAACTGCAGCGCGGACCAGGCAACAAAGGCGAATGCGCAAGCTGCCGCCAGAATTGGCAGGGATGTCACGTTTGCTTTCATAACACTCAAAAACCCGAAACAATGCGTTGAGGCGAATAACACAATCGTGACCTGACGGTGACGTGAGTTGTTCTGGGGGATCACGTACTAAACTCAAGTGGGGCTGCTCTATGTGCGGCGCATCAGTATTATTGCCGGGGGCATACCTATGAGTGGCACAACAGACTTCAGCGGCTGCGAAACAACGCTTTCGGAAATTGCCATCGGATCTTGGGACGCCACTGTCCGCGCCTTTCTGGCACATGGGGCTGCGACCCCGGATCATTTGGGCAAGACCTTTGCAGCACAGCCGCAATTTGCGCAGGGGCATGCGGTCAAGGGATTGTTTTGTCTGCTGTTGGGGCGGCGTGAACTGGTGGAAAGCGCGCGAGAGTCGCTGGCTGCAGCCGAGGATGCCGCCCTAAAGGCCGCGCCAAACGCGCGCGAGGCGGTCTATTTGGACGCGCTGCGTGATTGGCTGAACGGACGGCCTTCGGCGGCCGCGGCCCGGTTCGAGGCACTTTTGTTGACCCACCCCCGGGATGCGCTGGCAATGAAGCTGGCTCAGGCGATCCGTTTTGTGCTGGGGCAGCCGGACAAGATGCGCCAGTCGATAGAACAGATCCTGCCGGTGTGGGCTGATCATCCGGCCCTTGGATACCTTAAGGGGTGCTATGCCTTCGCGTTGGAGGAGACCGGCGACTATGAGCGTGGCGAAAAGGCCGGACGCGAGGGTTTGCTGATCTCGCCCGACGACGCCTGGGGATTGCACGCCGTGGCGCATGTCTATGACATGACGGCGCGTGCGTCGGACGGCTTATATTGGCTGTCTGGGCAGACAAAGGCTTGGGAGCATTGCAATAACTTTCGGTATCACGTCTGGTGGCACATCGCGCTGATGCACCTGGATCTGGGCCAGATCGACGAGGTTTTGGCGCTCTATGACACCGAGATTCGGGCGGATAAGACAGACGACTATCGCGACATCTCGAACGCGGCCTCGCTGCTGTCCCGGCTCGAGGTTGAGGGTGTCAACGTCGGCGACCGCTGGGACGAGCTTGCCACCCTGTCCGAGGGGCGGACGGGTGACGGTGTGGTGGTCTTTGGCGACCTGCATTACATGCTGTCGCTGATCGGCGGGGGGCGCCAACAGGCGGTCAAGACCATGTTGGGCCGTATGTCGCGCGACGCCAAACGCTATCAGACCGAGATCGAACAGCTGACCGACCGGCCCGGCCTGTCGGCGGCCAATGGCCTGGAAGCCTATGGAGAGGGACTTTATGCCGAAGCGTTCCTGAACCTGTCCTCGGCCCGGGCGGATATGCAAAAAATCGGCGGCAGCCACGCCCAGCGCGATGTGTTCGAACGCCTGACGATTGAGGCCGCCCTGCGCGGTGGGTTCCTGGACGCTGCCGAAATGCTGCTGCGCGACCGCACCCGTCGCCGCGGCGGTGCCGAGGATGGCTACTCCGCCCGCCGCATGGCGCTGATTGGAACCGCTCGCCGCGAGGGTGCGTTACAACTTGAGAGCGGTGTGCCCGCCTGACCTTAAGACGGCCTAAAGACATGACGACGACTGCCACAGCACCGCGCCAACGCGACCCGCGACTGGATTTCTTTCGCGGGATAGCGATGTTTATCATCCTGCTGGCGCATACACCCGGGAACACCTGGACGCTGTGGATCCCCGCCCGTTGGGGGTTTTCAGACGCGACCGAGATGTTTGTGTTCTGTTCGGGCATGGCCTCGGCCATCGCCTTTGGGCGGATTTTTGACAAACACGGGTTGCCGATGGGCACCGCACGGATCGCGCATCGGGTGTGGCAGGTCTATTGGTCGCATATCGCGATGTTTTTCGCAGTGTTCATGGTTGTGGTCGCCCTGAACACGACTGGCGCATCCGAGCGCGACTACGTCGGACAGTTGAACCTGTATCCGTTTATCAAAAACCCGACGGACAATCTGTTGGGGCTGATGACCCTGACCTATGTGCCAAATTACTTTGACATTTTGCCGATGTATTTGGTCATTCTGGCGATGATCCCCCTGATGATGGGGCTCAGCCGGATCTCGGTCCAGGCGGTGTTTGCGGCAATGCTGGTGATTTGGCTGCTGAGCCAAGTCGAACGGTGGTATGACGCGGGCTATGACAGCCTCGAGGGTCTGGCGGCCGCGACCTGGTTTTTGCACCTGCCGGCACAATATTGGTTCGCGGAGCCGAACAACACCCGCTCGTGGTTCTTTAATCCGTTCGGATGGCAGTTGGTGTTCTTCACCGGATTTGCGTTCATGCGTGGTTGGATTCCGGCGCCGCCGGTTAAGGGCTGGCTGATCCTCCTGGCGCTGGTCATTGTCCTGCTCAACATCCCCTTCAGCAGCGTGGGCGTGCGGTTTGGCAACTTTGACTGGGTCAAAGGGCTGGGTCTGGGCTGGACCGATGAGTGGCGGGTGTGGGTGCGCGGCTGGCGGTCCGAGAACAGCTATCTGTTCACCAAATCCGACTTCGGGATCCTGCGCTACATCCAATTCCTGTCGCTCGCCTATTTGGGTTGGGTCGCGGCAGGCCATCAAGGTGCACGCTTGTCGGTAGGGCGGGTTTGGACGTTTATCGTTGGGGTTTTTCGCAAGGTGGGGCAGCAATCACTGGCGATCTTTGTCACCTCGATGGTGCTGGCGCGGGTGCTGGGCTATCTGCTGGACCTTTACGCCGTCACCCCGGACGAGCCGGGCAAGAACCAGTGGGTGGTTTTGGCGATCAACCTGTTTGGTTTCGCCTTCCTGATCGTCACCGCCTATCTGGTAAGTTGGTTCAAGAGCGAGCCCTGGCGCAAGCCCCCGCAACCAACGGACGCGGCCGGGGCAACCTTTCAAAAGCGGATCATATGGCGTTGACGCGTCGGCATATGCTTGCACTCGGTGCGGCCTTTGCCGCCGCATCGCATGGGGCCGCGGCCGAGAATGAGCCAGGCATCAAATTTGGTGCGCCAACCGGCTTTCAGCCCTCGGACGTGCTGGACAAGGCCCGCGACCTGGCCGGGCGGCGGTACAAAGCACCGGTGCAGGTGCCCAAAGCCTGGCGCGAGTTGACCTATGATCAGTATCGCAAGATCTGGTTCGACACCCGCAATGCCCTGTGGCGCAACACGACCAGCCCCGCGCGGGTCGAGTTCTTCGCGCCGGGCCTCTACTTCCCCGCTCCGATCAAAGTGCATGCGGTGGATCCGATACAGGCCCAGGCGCGGCCGGTGATGTTTGACTTGGCGCTGTTTGACAGCACCGACAAGCTGCCGGATCTGCCGGTTGACGACACGCTGGGCTATTCCGGCATCCGCCTGCATGGCGAGCTTGAGACCAGCGGCGTGTTCCAAGAATACGCTGTGTTCCAAGGGGCCAGCTATTTTCGGGCCATCGGCACCGGCCAGATCTATGGCATCTCGGCCCGTGGGCTGGCGCTCAATACCGCCGCCGCGCAGGGCGAGGAGTTCCCCGAGTTTCGCGAATTCTGGATCGAACAGCCCCACGACGGGCAGCGGGATGTGGTGGTCCACGCGCTGCTGGACAGCCCTTCGGTGACCGGGGCTTATGAGTTTCGGATCGCACATGGCGAGGTGACCGAGATGACCGTCGCCGTCACCTTGTTTCCACGCAAGGCGCTGGATAACGTCGGCTTGGCGGCAGGTACCTCGATGTTTATGTATGATCAGACCAATCGCGCGGGCTTTGAGGATTTTCGCCCCGCTGTACATGACAGCGACGGATTGCTGGCGATCAACGGCAAGGGCGAGCAGTTGTGGCGCCCCCTAGCAAACCCAAAGGAGCTGCAAATCTCGTCCTTTGTCGACGAAAACCCTCGCGGGTTCGGTTTGATGCAGCGGGCGCGGGCATTCAGCGATTTCGCGGATCTTTCGGCCAAATACCACCGCCGCCCCGGTCTGTGGGTCGAGCCGGGCGAGGATTGGGGCAAAGGCGCTGTCACCCTAATCGAAATCCCCACCGATAAAGAAATATATGACAATATCGTCGCCTATTGGCGCCCGCGTGAGCCGCTTGAGGCAGGCCGGTCGCATAAGTTCACCTATAAGCTCAGCTGGTGTGCCGAGGCGCCGATCCGTCGCGACCGCACCCATGTGATTAACACACATATGGGGCGCAGCTTTTCGGGTCGACGGATCGCCGCGGTCGATTTCGCGCCACATCCCGCGATCCCCGAGGATCTGAGCACCATTGTGCTGCACACCTCGGGCAATCGGGGATCGGTGAGCGATGGCATCCTGCAGCGCAACCCAGAAACCGGGGGCGTGCGATTGGATTTCGGTTTCGATCCCGTGGAGGGGCGCAGCCAAGAGTTGCGTGCCCAATTGATGGTGGACAGCCGCAGCATATCCGAGGTTTGGCTGTACCGATGGACGCCGTCATGAACGCACCGTTTCATCCCCCCTTGGGCATGCCACCCAAAGCGCATTTGCCGATGCCACCACAGGACCTGCACAACGCCCCACCTGCGGCCCCCCTGCCACGGGATGGGTGGCGCACCCAGGCGGCGCGCGGCTTTGTCTTTGGCATGGCTGCGCTGATAACGGCCGCTTTGGGGGCCGTGCTTTATGATTGGTTCCAAGCGGAAGGCCTGCAATGGGTCGAGGTTGGCGTGATGGCCTGCGGGCTGTTCGCCGCCTTTTGGATCGCGCTGTCGGTGGCCACCGCGTTCCTGGGGTGCCTGCCGCGCAAACCGTTGGTGCCGGGCGGGGGGGCACCGCATGATATCGCGATTGTGCAGCCGATTTATGGCGAGGCGCCGCAGCCGATCATCACCGCGATCGAGGCATTGCTGCGGCAGCTCACGGAAAGCGAAACGCCGCACCGCTTCACTTACTATTGCCTGTCTGACACCCGCGATCCCGCCAAAGTTGTGGCCGAGCGGCTGGCGCTGGCCGATCTTGCCCAGCGGCTGCCGGGGGTGGGTGTGCACTATCGTCACCGGGCACAAAACGACCGCTTCAAAGTCGGCAACATAGAGGATTGGGTCACCCAATGGGGCGGCGCGCATCACGCGATGCTGGTCCTGGACGCGGACAGCGTGATGACCGCCGAGAGTGTGATGCTGATGGCCGACACGATGGCGGCGCGCCCGCGTATGGGCCTGGTCCAGTCGATCCCGCGATTGCTGGAAGGATCAACGATCTTTGGGCGGATGCAGGCGTTTTCCAATACCGTGTACGGGACAACCCTGGCACGAGGCCTGGCCCTGTGGGCTGGCTCGGCCGCGAACTACTGGGGTCATAACGCGCTGATCCGCACTACGGCCTTTGCCGGGGCGGCCGGTCTGCCAAACCTGCCTGGGCGGCGGCCATTTGGCGGTGTAATCCTGAGCCACGACTTTGTCGAAGCTGCCTTGCTGCGCCGTGCTGGTTGGCAGATCCATTTTTTGCCGCAGGCGGTGGGCAGCTTCGAGGCGACCCCGCAAAGCGTGATCGGTCATGTCTTGCGCGACCAGCGCTGGTGCCAGGGCAATTTGCAGCATCTGCGACTGTTGGGCATTCGTGGTCTGCACCCGATCAGCCGGATGCATATGTTTCAAGGGGCGATGGCATATCTGACCTCGGTTGTGTGGTTCGCCTTGATGGTGCTTTGGGTGTTGATCGGAACCGGCCAAGGTGACGGCGCGATCCAATATTTTTCGGAAACGAACCCGCTGTTCCCCGCCTGGCCCGAGATGGAATTGGTCAGTCGGATCCTGATCGTCTCGCTGACATATGGCATGCTGATCGCGCCGAAGTTGATGGGGGCGATAATGGTCTGCCTGGGCGACCCCAGCTTGCGCGGTGTCGGCGGTTGGGGACGATTTTGGCTTTCAGTGCTGATCGAGGTTGTCTTGTCGGTGCTGCTGGCGCCGACGATGATGGTTCAGCATATCATCGCCGTTGGGCGGACATTACTTGGATTTGACACCGGTTGGAAACCAGCGACCACGCACCAAGGGTTGCTTACATGCCTGCGGTTCCATGCCCTGGAAATGGTGTTAGGGCTGGTGATGTGCGGGCTGTTTGTGGCGGGCGCGCTGACCGTTTGGCTGGTGCCCGTGGCGGTCTCGCTACTATTGGCCCCGGTCCTGTCGTGGGCCACCGCGACCGCGCCGCAGTGGGCTTTGAGCGTGATGAAGACCCCCCAAAGCGCCAGTGGCGCCCGCACCGTCCCACATCAGCCCAAACTGGCCCGCGCCTGACGCCGCCTCAGTTTCAAACTGACATGCAGATGTATTTCATTTCGAGGAAATCCTCGGTCCCATGGTGCGAGCCCTCGCGGCCCAGGCCGGACTGTTTAACGCCGCCGAAGGGCGCGACCTCGGTCGAGATCAGGCCTGTGTTCACGCCGACCATACCGTATTCCAACGCCTCAGCGACGCGCCAGACGCGTCCCAAATCGCGCGCATAAAAATACGACGCCAACCCAAAGATCGTGTCGTTGGCTTGGGTGATCACGTCCTCTTCGTCCTTGAACTTGAACAAAGGCGCGACCGGGCCAAAGGTCTCGTCGTGGGTGACCATCATATCTGGGGTAACACCGGTTAAAACCGTGGGCTGGAAATAGGTCCCACCCAGTTCGGACCGCGCCCCGCCGGTCAGCACATTCGCACCCTTGGCCACCGCGTCTTTGATATGCGACTCAACCTTGTCCACCGCTTTGGCGTTAATCAGCGGTCCCGTGGTGACGCCGTCGTCAAACCCATCGCCAAGCTTCAGATCCGCCGCCGCCGCCGCAAGTTTCTCGGCGAAGGCGTCGTAAACTCCGGCCTGGACATAAAGCCGATTCGCACACACGCAGGTCTGACCATTATTGCGGTACTTCGAGATCATCGCGCCCTCGACCGCCGCATCCAGATCGGCGTCGTCAAAGACGATGAAAGGCGCGTTGCCGCCCAGTTCCATGGACATTTTCATCACCTGATCGGCCCCCTGTCGCAACAGGATGCGGCCTACCTCCGTTGAACCGGTGAAGGTCAGTTTGCGAACCTTGGGGTTCTCGCAGAACTCCTTGCCGATGGCGATCCCGCCTTTGGCGGTGACTACACTCAGCAGGCCCTTTGGCAAGCCCGCGCGTTCCGCTAGAACGGCCATTGCCAAAGCAGATAGCGGCGTATCCTCGGCGGGTTTGGCGACAAAAGCGCAACCAACGGCCAGGGCCGGGGCGACCTTGCGCGCGATCATCGCATTGGGAAAGTTCCAAGGCGTGATCGAGGCGACGACGCCAATGGGTTGCTTGACCACGATCAGGCGTTTGTCCGGCTGATGGCCCGGGATCGTCTCGCCATAGATGCGCTTGGCCTCCTCCGCGAACCATTCAATGAAACTGGCGCCATACAGGATCTCGCCCCGCGCCTCGGCAAAAGGCTTGCCCATTTCCGCCGTCAGAATGCGCCCCAGATCATCGGCATTGGCGACTATCAAATCGTGCCAGGCCCGTAAGACCGCTGCCCGCTCTTTGCCCGTCTTGGCCGCCCAGGACTTTTGCGCGGTATAGGCAGCATCGATGGCCCGCGCGGTTTCGGCTTGGCCCATATCCGGCACTTGGCACAGCACGTCCCCCCGCGCGGGGTTGGTTACGGCAAAGCTGTTACCGCTGTCAGCGCTAACCCATTCGCCGCCGATAAAAGCTTTGTCCCGTAGCAGAGTGGGATCCGACAATAGGTCCAAAAGATTAGTATGATCGAGCATGATGAATCCCCCGCGTCCGGCGCAAACTTGGATTGTTTGCGCCACAGGACCACAGTTGACGGGGGGGTTCAAGCCGCGCGTCGCCAATAACAACCCGACGCGCGCATCAATCGGCTTTCGAGGTCTTTCGATTTGAACGCGACCCTAAAAGCGCACAAAAAATTGCCTTAGCTGAGTGTACCCAAATGCTGCTCAATCGCCTCGCGCATGTCATTGACCGAAAACGGTTTGGCCACGAAGTGATCCACCGTCTCGTCCGAAGCCCGATCGCGATAAGATTCGGAGGTCGCCAGAAACACCGGTGTGCCTTTGAGCACCGGGTGGCTTTTGATCTTTTGCGCCAGCTCAACGCCGCTGATCCCCGGCATATTCAGGTCCGAGATCACCGCGTCGAATTTCTGTGTCGCCATAACCTCTAAAGCTTGATCGCCGGAAGCGGCCAGTGCGACATCGACTACGCCGATGCGCTTCAGGCACTGCCGGGCCAGGCCACGCATGCTTTGCTGGTCGTCCACCACCAGGATTTTCAGGGTTTTTGCGGCTGGCATGGCTGACCTCCTCCTCCGATACTCATGCAGATTTCATAGCGGGTTGCAGGTTAAGAAACTCACAAAGTCGCAGGGCGATCTCGGCCAAATTTAGCTCTTCGTCGAGGGCCTCCAGCTCAACCGCCGCCTTGGGCATGCCATAGACGACACAGCTTTCCTCGCACTGACCCAGGCAATAGGCCCCAGCGTTGCGCATGGCGCGCAGCCCCGCCGCCCCGTCCCGGCCCATGCCGGTCAGAATAACACCCAAAGCTGCAGCACCTACTGTGGTTGATACCGAGTTGAAAAGTACGTCCACCGACGGGCGATGACCCGAAATCGGCCCTGATGCGTCAAAACCGGTGACCAACCGCCCCGCCTCGCGCTGCACCCGCAAATGAGTGTCGCCGGGTGCGATCCTGATTTGACCGGGGACCAAGGCCTCGCCATCGCTGGCCTCGCTCACATCATGTGGCAATAGGCCGTTGAGCCGGGCGGCAAAGCGCGCGGTAAAGGTTTCGGGCATATGCTGTGTGATCACAATAGGGGGGGTGTCGCGGGGCAGAAACTCCAGCATGTGGGTCAAAGCCCGCACACCGCCGGTTGAAGCCCCGATGGCAATCAACTCAGGACGGCCCGTCCGACGGCCGGCAAGGGGTGCCGTCCGCCGTGGCACCGGTCGGGGCGATGCCAAACGCGCGGGTGCCGCAGCCGGCTGGGCCATTCGGGTTTGGATCCGGGCGCTGCTGGCCAAATGGACTTTGTCGCGCAGCGCCGCGCCAAAACGGGCCACATCGCCGCGCCCGGCAGGCTTTTGGATCGCATCGATGGCGCCAATTTGCAGCGCGGCCAGACTGACATCGGTTCCAGCAGCCGTCAGGGTCGAGACCATGATCACCGGCATCGGTCGCAGCTCCATGATCTTCTTCAGAAAATCAATGCCGTTCATACCGGGCATCTCGACATCCAAAGTGATCACATCGGGGTTCAAGCTGCGGATAAGTTGTCGGGCTTCGGTCGTGTTCTCTGCCTCGGCCACCACTTTGATCGTGCCGCCCGCCTCAAGCCCCGAGGCGATCATGCGGCGCATTAGGCGACTGTCGTCAACGACGATGACCGTAATGGGGCGGGTATTCGCCGCGGGGGTATGGGGATCTATGGTCATGAGAAAAGCTCCACGCTGCCTGTGGTGGGTTTCGTCTCGAGGCGTTGGGTCAGCTTAGCCTCACCCTCGGCCGCACGTTTAGTTTCGGTGGCCGCCATGTATTGCACGCGCACCTTGCCATCGGCGGGAAAGAAATAGACGCGGCGGGCCGAGGTTCCGCCCAGATCTTCGGCCACCACCGACACCCCTTCGGATTTCAGATAGTCCAGCACAAACATGGCGTTCTTTTTCCCAACACGGGTTTGGCCCCCGGTGGCGATCACTTCGGCCCCGCCAAAAACCTTCGCCTCCAAATTCGCACGCTGCGAGCCCTGGGACAGAATGTTGTTGATCAACACTTCCATTGCATAGACGCCATAGCGCGAGGACTGGCTTTGGTCAGAGCCCGGTAATAGGAAATGATTCAACCCACCGACCCCCCTGGTCTTGTCGCGGATGCAAGCGGCAACGCAGGAGCCCAAAAGGGTGCTGACGGCAGATCCCGGTTCATCGATTACTAGATGATCGCCCGGCAAAACGGGATATACCAACGCATGAACCTTGTAGTCGAAATGCGAACGAAGCTGTCCTGCAGGAAGCGCCATCATCGCGTCACCCGCTGATAAGTCGTCTCGCCCTTATTGGACAAAAGCGCGTGTTCGCCCAGGATCGACTCTGAATGACCCAGGTACAAAAAGCCGCCGGGCACCAACAATTGCGCGAAACGATCAATAAGCTGCGCCTTGGTTTGCGCGTTGAAATAGATCATCACATTGCGGCAGAAAATCACGTCGAAAGGGCCGGACATGGGCCAGGGCTGCAACAGGTTCAGCTGTCGAAAGGACACGGCTTCCTGGACTGCCTGCGGCAGCTTGACGGTCTCGCCCCCAGGTTGCTTCTTAAGGTGGCGTCCATAGCGGGTATCGATCCCGGCCACGCGCTCGGTCGGATAGACCGCAGAACGTCCACGGTCGATCATCTTGGTGTCCAGATCCGTTGCCAGGATTTTGAAGTCGCGCGGGATGCGCCCCAGGGTTTCAAGCGCCGAGAGGGCAATCGAATAGGGTTCTTCTCCACTTGAACAACCGGCGGACCAGACGCGCAGCTTCTCGCGCTGCTGGGTTTTGAACGGGGTCAGGACATGGTTCTCGAAATGTGTGAAATGATGATGCTCGCGAAAAAAAGAGGTCAGGTTGGTCGTCAGCGTGTTTAGGAATTCCTGTAGCTCGGCTTGGTCCTTACCGCTGTCCAGATGATCCAGATAGGTGGTCAAGTCATTAAATTCCCGCGCCCGCAGCCGCCGCGAAAGACGCGATACAATCATCTGACGCTTGTGAGATTCCAATACGATGCCGGCCATGTCCGAGACACGGTTGGCGACGCGCTGAAACTCGGTATCCGACATGGTCAGATCATCGGCCTTGTCTGCCGAAGGGCCGCGGGCTTGGGATGCGGATAAAGCCATGTGTTTATACCTTAAAATTCGTCGTCGTCTTGGGTTGGGAACATCGTGTTCAGATCCAACAGCGCGACCATTCCGGCAGCCGAGGTTACCAGTCCGCCAATGGCTGACATGTCGCCCATCGCATGCCCCGCAGGCACCTGACGAATGTCGTCGTTGGGCACACCGATGATGTCGGACACCGCATCCACCAGGATGCCGACGGTCTTGGTGCCGATCCAAACGATGACCACGACATTGGTCTCGGTCGGCTCGGTCAGTGGGCCGCCGAAACGGGCGCGCAAATCATGCACCGGCACGATGGTGCCCCGCAGATTAAGCACACCTTTGGTGTAGCTGGGCTGGTTGGGCAGCACCGTTGTGGGCGTCCACTGCTTAATCTCGCGCACCAGATTAATGTCGACGCCATAGATGCTTTCCCCCACCAGGAAGGTCACATACTGTCGGACGTCAGAGCCCGGGTGCGCCGTTTCAGCTGTCGGATCGATTTGATTGGCTGCAAAGGTCAATGGAAGGTCTCCTCGATGGGGGCACTAGCGCCTTGCATGCGCACCAGGGCTTGAACGTCCAAAATAAGGGCGACTTGACCGTCACCCAGAATGGTGGCGCCCGAGATCCCGTCGACTTTGTGAAAATTGGCTTCGAGTGATTTCAGAACGATCTGCCGCTGGCCGATCAACTCGTCCACGGTCAGCGCGACGTGACCGGAAGTCTCGGTATCAACCACGATCGCCATTTGGTCCGTGCTGTCACGCGGTGGCAAATCCAAGGCTGAGCGCAGGCTGAGAAGGCGCAGGTATTCGCCACGGCGCTCTAACAAGCTGCTGCCGTCTGGCAGACGTTTGCCGCTTTCGCCCGTGATCCGCAGCGCCTCGACCACTTGGCTGAGCGGCAAGATGTACTTCTGATCGCCTACAGCGATAGTCATGCCGTCCATGACCGCCAAGGTCAGCGGCAGGGTTATCGTGAAAACAGCCCCTTTGCCGGGGGTGCTGACCACCGAACACCGTCCGCCAAGGGCCATGATCTTTTTCTTGACCACATCCATGCCGACCCCGCGGCCCGAGACGGCCGAGACCTCCTCGGCCGTGGAGAAGCCAGGGTGAAAGATCAGCATGTCGACCTCTTCCGGGGATAGCTGATCCTCGGGCGAGACCAGGCCACGCTCGATAGCTTTGGCCAGCACCCGCTCGCGGTTCACACCACGCCCATCGTCTTCGATGGTGATGATGACCCGCTCGCCTTTGTGTTCCGCCGCCAGCTTGATCCGCCCCACCCGTGGTTTGCCCGCGGCCTCGCGGTCGTCGTTTCCTTCAAGCCCATGGTCCATCGAGTTGCGGATCATATGGGTCAGCGGCTCGGACAACTCTTCGATAACCGTTGCGTCCACTTCGGTGTTCTCACCCTCAAGCTCCAGCTTGGCCTCTTTGCCCAGCTTCTCGGCCAGGTCGCGGACCACGCGGGGCATGCGGCGGAATACGGATTTCACAGGCTGCGCGCGGATTGCCATGACGCTTTCTTGCAACTCGCGTAGCTGCCGCGACATCGCATCCACCGAATGCGCCATATCGCTGACCTGATGCTCATCCCCATAAGTGATTTGCTGGGCCAGCGCCGCCTGGGTGATCAGCATCTCGCCCACAAGGTTGACCAGACGGTCGATACGGGCAATCTCGACCCTGAGGGACTTATTGGGATCCGCGCCACGTGCGGCATTGGGCGGTGCGGCCGGTGCTTTTGGCTTGTTTGTGCCGCCAGCACCCGCAGCAGCTGGGCCCACGGGCGGTTTTTCTTGCTGTGATGGGGCGGTCTGGGCACTTTTGGCGGGAGGGGTCTCCTGTACGGCTGGACTTTCCTCTTGCGCTTCCGCGTCCTGATCGATGTCATCCTCGGCGCCGGGTTGGAAGAAGTCCAACTGCGCCGTATGCGCATAGATGCCGAAAAATTCTTCAACGTCCGATAGGGTTTGATCGGTTTGAAACGTCAGTTCCCAAGTCAGGGTGCAGATGCGCGGGTCAAACTCAGCAATATTCGGAACGTCACCTTCAGAATGGATTGTGGTCAAACCATGCTCGCGCGCCGCGCGGATCAGGCGCAAGATGTCGTGGCCGGATTCGAAGAACGGCTCCTCGGGGGTGATCCGGCACACGATTTCCTTGAGCGCCGGGGTATCATCCTCTTCCTCAGAAGGCTCAGGCTCGGCGGGTGCCGCAGCTTCGGCTGGCGCGGGCTCGGGCGCCCCTTCTTCAACGATATCACCGTCTTCACGCTCGCCCGCCAGAACCTCAAGCTCCTGCTGCAACCGCTGAAGGCCGTCCACGGGCTTGTCCTCGGTGCCCGCCTCGGCATTTTCAGCGAGAACTTGCAACATGTCGCCCGAGCGCAGCAGGATTTGTGCCACATGCGGATCCAGCATCAGCGTATCGCTGCGGATACGATCCATGACAGTTTCGAAGATATGAGCAAAGGCGATCAGCCGGTCAAAACCGAACGCGGCTGCCCCGCCTTTGACGGAGTGCACCGCGCGGAAGGCCGCATGCACTGTTTCGCTGTCGCCCTCGTCGTCGGCCAACAGGTTCAAATGCTCTTGCAGCGCATCCAGCAGTTCGCGTGTCTCGGAAAAGAACAGCGCCTCGAAATCTTCATCGTCGTCCATCGGGATCCTCCCTGCAGCCGGTCAGGCCAATTGATCCACCAGCGACAGGATCTGTTTTGGGTCAAAAGGTTTGGTCAGCCATCCGGTCGCCCGCACGGCCCGCGCGCGGTCTTTCAGCGATTGCGCCGTCTCGGTCGTCAATAGAAGCATCGGCAGCGACTTGCCCTCAGGCTCGCGCCGGGCGGCTTCGATAAAGTCCAACCCGTTCATGCGGGGCATGTTCAGGTCGGTGATGACAATGTCAGGCTTGTGCTTGCGCAGCTGATCCAGTGCCTCGACCCCGTCGACAGCGAGGATCACGTCATGACCGCCCTTTTTCAAGCAATCAGCCAGCATAGCGCGCAGCGCGCGGGTGTCATCGACAGCCAAAACAACGCTCATGTCGGAAACTCCATTTTCATCAAATCACTGAACAGGCCGAGATCTGAAAAGGCCTCCAGAAAGGGCGGTGTTGCGTTTTCTATTCTGAGGGCGGGGGCATCGGCCTCGCGGCTGCGCACGGCGCTGACCAGGGTCAGGGCGACGGGTGTAGACATCGTGGCCACAGCACCCGCATCGACGCAGATCGACGCACTGGTTCCCGCTTTCTTGAGGTCGGCGGCAAGCACTTTGGCCGACTCTAAGTCAGCGGTTTCGGGCAGGGTCAAGGCGACAGCGGTCATGCGCCAGGACCCGCCGAGCGCATAATTGGGGCGATGGATTTGCCCAGGTTCAGAACTGAAAGCGGCACGAAACGACCCTCCCCTCGCGTTGTGGTGCGCCGATCGTGGCGGCACCGAATGACGAGGGCAGATATCGCTTTTGAATGTTGAGGATTCGTGAATGCAAACCGGCCCGCAAGGGGCCGGATGCTTAAATATTTAGGGGTTCAGCGCAGCCTACAGCAGGGCCGCCATGGCCCGCGCGGTGTCCAGCATGCGGTTCGAAAACCCCCATTCATTGTCATACCAGCTGAGCACTCGAACCATCGTGCCCTCAAGCACTTTGGTTTGCGGTGCGGCAAACAACGAGGAATGCGGATCATGGTTGAAATCGGCCGAGACCAGGGGTGCCTCCTCATAGGCCAAAATGCCTTTGAGCGGCCCCTCGGCGGCTGCTTTGACGGCCGCGTTGACCTCCTCGGCGGTCACAGCGCGCGAGACGATGGCCGTCAGATCGACGACCGACACATTGGGCGTTGGCACACGGATCGCCGAGCCATCCAGCTTGCCCGCCAGATCCGGCATGACCAGACCAACGGCTTTCGCCGCGCCGGTCGAGGTCGGGATCATACTGAGCGCCGCCGCCCGGCCCCGATACAGATCCTTATGCATCGTGTCCAAAGTCGGTTGATCACCGGTATAAGAGTGGATCGTGGTCATATAGCCGTGGTCGATCCCAAAGGCGTCGTGCAGCACTTTGGCGACCGGGGCCAGGCAGTTCGTGGTGCAGGACGCGTTCGACACGACCGTATCGGCGGCGGTCAGGCTGTCGTTGTTCACACCGTAAACGATGGTTTTATCGGCATTCGCCCCAGGCGCCGAGATCAGCACCCGCTTCGAGCCGTTCTCAAGGTGCATCGCCGCCTTGTCACGGGCGGTAAAGATACCGGTGCATTCCAGCGCGATATCCACGTCGCCCCAGGGCAGCGCTTTTGGGTCCCGCTCGGCCGTCACCTTGATCGGGCCTTGGCCAACGTCGATCGTCTCGCCGCTGACCGTCACCGTGCCCGGGAAGCGGCCATGCACGCTGTCATAGCGCATCAGGTGGGCGTTGGTCTCGACCGGACCCAGATCGTTGATGGCGACCACCTGAATATCGGTCCGCCCGCTCTCGATCAGGGCGCGCAAGACATTACGCCCGATACGGCCAAACCCATTGATGGCAACTTTGATGGTCATGAGACGTCCCCTCCTCAAAATCTTTGCGTGACAAGCACCACGGGCGCATCCCTTCGGACGCGCCCGTGTGTTTACATGCCTGTGCGGTCAGTGCAACAGCGGCACAGGGCAATAAAGTCATCTGCAAGGGACGACAGGGGAGAACCATGCGCATCCCTTGCAGAGGGAGATCACCGCCCAAGGCCCTTGTAAGGACGGCAACCTATCGCGGCGTTTGGTTAACAACGCGATGTTAGCGGTAACATGGCGTCTGGAGGCCGGAACGTCAATCGAAATATCCGAGACACCGCAGCGTCTGGTGTTTCGCCCCCACTTTCGGCAGGATTAGCGGATGACCCTCGCCGCCTCGCCCTCGAATAAGGATTGGATACCGCCGTCCGAAAAGACGCTGTTCGCGGCAATGGATGCAACCTGGCCTGGGACTGAGATCTGTCTGCGCGCCGGATGGCGCTTGCGCCGGGGTGCGGGCGGCGGCAAGCGGGTCTCGGCGGCCACGCTAGAGGTAGCTGGGGCAGATATAGTCGTGGCCGAGACAGCGATGCGTGCTTGGGATCAAGCGCCGCTCTTTATGTTGCGGCGGCAGGATGGCGAACTGGATCGGGACCTGGCGGCGCGGGGGTATGACGTGGTCGACCCTGTGGTGCTTTATGCCGCCGCCGCCCCTGCGTTGGCGGCACAGTTGGACCCGCAGATCATGGCCATCGAGGCTGACTTTCCGGTGGCGTCCATGGCGGCCCTTTGGGCGAAGGGCGGGATCGGTCCTGCCAGACTGGCGGTGATGGCGCGGACCGCCGGGCCATCCATCTATTTGCTTGTGCGGGCCAATGACCGCCCCGCCGGGGTGGGCTTCGTGGCACTGACCGGCGATATCGCGATGCTGCATGCGGTCGAGGTGTCGGCGGAAAGCCGACGACAAGGCGTCGGGCAGGCCGTGACCGCAGCGGCGGCGCGGTGGGCGCTGGGGCGCGGTGCGACAACCCTGGCGCTGGCCACCACACGAGAAAATGAGGCCGCCAACGCGCTTTATTCCGCAATGGGGCTGGCTCAGGTGGGCGGCTATCATTATCGGCTGGAACCAAAGGCCAGGGGGACGTGAATGGGTTGGTGGCGTGCGGGAGTGTTTGGCCTGGGCGCGGTCCTGTTCGCGGCAACCGCAGCGGCACAGACCCCGATCCCCCTGCCCGTGGGGGCTGTCCAAACCCTGATGCTGACCGAGGATCAGGGCACCTATGATCTGCCGATTGGCCGCTTCACCCCGGACGCGGCGCCGACCGACACTTTGGTGGGGCGGCTGATCCTGCGCAGTTGGCGGTATCCGCTTGAGGCGGGCTCCCCATTGATGGTCCAGCGGGCGCTGCGGGCCGCGCTGGTGGATGAGGGGTTTGAACCGGTATTCGCTTGCGTCACGCTGGGCTGTGGCGGTTTTGACTTTCGCTTTGGCACAAGGGTTCTGGCGCCGCCCGCGATGGAATTGGACTTGACCAACTTCCACTATTTGGCACTGGTCCGGGTCGAGCCTGCGGGGCGGCGGGTTCTGTCGATCCTGCTCAGCCGGTCGCCCCGTGGGGGATTCGCGCAGGTGATCGAGCATGTGCCGGGATCCGAAGCCACCGTTCCATTGCAGGTGCCGGTTGAGCCCTCGCAAGATCCAGAAGTGTCCGAAGACCTGGCGTCGATGCTTGTAACCAAAGGGCGCACGGTTTTGCGTGGCGTCGACTTCGAGCCTGGGGCGACGGCTTTGGCCGAAGGCAGTCAGGACGTTTTGGCCGAGCTTGCCGAGTACATGGTGGCCGAGCCCGAGGCACGGTTCATCATCGTTGGTCACACGGACAACCAGGGTGACCTGGAGAGCAACATTCGCGTCGGCCGCCAGCGGGCCGCAGCTGTGCGGGCCGCGCTGATCGACGGGTTTGGCATCGCGGGCAATCGGCTTGAGGCCGCAGGTGCTGGGTATCTAGCGCCACTGGTGCCCAACGACACCGAGGAGCGGCGCGCGCTCAACCGGCGGGTCGAGGTGGTGCTGAAATAAAAAAAGGGCCACGCAATGGCGTGACCCCAAGTCTAGGGAGGAAATGCCCGAAACGGGCATGCTGCCCAAGGGCAACAAGTCACCTATACTGCATCGCACAATTTTTGTCCCGCACCTGCTAAGGCATAAGCGTCGTGCCCTGGGGTCAAAGCGGTGTGGATCGCTCCCACGGGGGGATCTTGCCGAAATGTGCGGTCAGGAAGTCCAAGAAAGCCCGGATCTTGGGTGCGAGATTGCGCCGCTCGGGGTAGATCGCGTAAATCGCCGAGTCGCTATGGGTATAGTCCGACAGCAAGCGCACAAGGCGGCCCGCCGCCAGATCCTGAGCAATCAGATATGTCGACAAGCGCGCGATCCCAAGGCCCGCCAGCGTGGCGTGATAGACGGCATCAGCACTGCTGGCCTCGAAATTGCCACTCACCCGCACGCCCCGGGCCCCTGGGCCCTGGCCAAAGGTCCATTCGTTCCACTTTTCTACAGTGGACAAGCGCAGGCAGTTATGCGCCTGCAGGTCATCGGGCACCTGCGGCGTACCATGTTGGGCAAGATACGTCGGGCTGGCGCAAACTACCCGCCGGTTCGGCGCCAGTTTGCGTGCAATGACAGAGGCGTTGTCGATCTGCTCGGTAAAGCGGATGCCAACGTCGATATCCTCGGTGAAAGGGTCGGTGGGGCGGTCGGTCAAGGCGACGCTGACGCTGACATCAGGGTGGGCAGCCAGGAAGTCTGGAAGCAGCGGCAGGATCTGTGCCTTTCCGAACGCCACGGTGGTGCTGAGCCGCAACAGGCCGCGCGGATGCGTGGCCATGGACTCGAGCAAGCTTTGCGTGTCCATCACCGTGTCCGCGATTTGCGTGCAGCGGCTATGAAAAACCTTGCCCTCTTCGGTTAGAGTAATGCCCTGCTGGGTGCGGGTAAGCAGGCGCAGCCCCAACCGATCCTCAAGCGCGCTGATCTGCTTGCTGACGGCCGAGGGCGACTGGTTGATCTCGCGCGCGGCAGCCGAAAAACTGCCGCCTTCGACCACACGAGCGAACAGGATCATCTGTGACGAGAGTTCCATTGCGTTTCACCACCCCGTCTCATCGGTTTGAGGCCCGTCCGTGTTGCACTGCAATATTATTTTATGCTGCAGCGCAGCGCAAAGCAAAGTAAATCCCTGGTGATCTGTGTCCCTGGCCTAGGCTGGCCAGTGATCCGGTCCGCGGCCTTTCAGATTCTCGGCCAAAAAGTCGATAAACGCTCGCAACTTGGGCTGCATAAATCGCCCTGGTGGATAAACGGCGTAAACCCCCAGGGTATCCAGCTCAGCACGCGCGTCTATGACTTCGACGCGGCCCTCGGTTAAGGACTGCCCCAGAATGAAGCTGGGGATCAAGGCAATGCCGAGCCCGCTTTCGGCGGCACGCAGCAGGCTTTCGCCGTTATTCGCGGTCAGACGTCCACCGACCCGGACGTGCCGCTCTTCCCCCGACCGGGTTTTTAGTCGCCAGAAATTGCCGGTCGCCAGATGGGAATAATGCAGCAAAACATGATCAGAAAGCGACTCGATTGTCTTGGGCCTGCCTTTGGCGGCCAGATACGCGGGGCTCGCGACCATGACCATGCGGGTTTCGGTCAGCTTACGCGCCCGCAACGAGCTGTCCTCGAGCTTACCGATCCGAATCGCCACGTCAAAACCCTCGGCCACCAGCTCAACAAAACGGTCGTCCAGGACCATATTGACCGAAACATCGGGATATTCCCCCAGAAATGACCCAACAATCCGCGAGACCTGACTGATCCCAAAGCTTACCGGCACCGACACGCGCAGCGCCCCGCGTGGCGCGGTTTGCATGGCGTTGACCATTTCGTCGGCCTCGGACGCGCCCGAGAGGACGACGGCCGCGCGGTCGTAATAGGCCAAACCAATCTCGGTCGGACTCACCCGGCGCGTGGTGCGGTTCAGCAGACGTGCGCCCAGGCGGGCCTCGAGCGCTGAGACATGCTTTGAGACGGCGGATTTAGATATGCCCAATTTCTTGGCCGCATCGGTGAAGCCGCCTTGGTCCACAACGGACATGAACGCTTCCATTTCGCTTAATCGATCCACCCATACTCTCCTGGAAAACTTGGCACTGAATTGGGAAGAAATGGAAACAGTTCAAGGCTATTCACGAACCTGTTGCGTGTCCTGGCGTCAAATACCCCCGTGCAAGACCGCAGCTAGCAGCCGCGAAGCTGCTGTTGATAGCGCGACGCCCGGGCCTGAACTTTGGCGGCTGTGTTTTGCAGCCAGGTCTTCTGGCGATATGTGCCCCGCCGATATCCGGCATGTCCTTCGTGATAGGCCAAATATTGGCCATAGGCGTCCTCTGGTGGGATACCATTATCACGGGTGGATTTGGCCATGTACCAGCCCATGAAATCCGACGCGTCGGGGAACCGGTCCCGCTTGGCGCGGCGCTTTCCAGTTTCGGACTTGTACCAAGACCAGGTACCGTCAATCGCCTGAGCATAGCCGTACGCGGACGAGATTCGACCCGCTGGGAAGATCCCCAGGAAGTACTTGCGCGGCGTGCGCGCCTTGGGCTCAAACGTGCTTTCCTGGTAGAAGGTTGCCATTTGCACATGCACCGGCGAACCCCATTGCGCTTGGGCCCTGGACATGGCCGCGAACCATTGCGGGCGGTCGCGCTTGATCTGGCAAGCGTTTTCCAAATTGCGGGGCGGACCCTGCGACGCGCCACTGCAGGCGGTCAAAACCACCAGACATAAAAGAGCATAACGGGACAACCGCCACCTGGAACGTGTTTTCATGACCTGCTCGATCCTCGTGCTTTTGCACTTGTTGGTTGCAGAATGCCTGAAAACGGCGCGTTTTGGAAGCCTCAGATGAAGACCGCTAAGATCACCGGCAGGGCGATGATGGCGAGCAGGGTCGAGACCATCACCAAGCCCGCCACTTCGGTGGCATTTGCCCCATATTTTTGCGCCATCATGAAGTTCGTGACAGCAACGGGTGTGGCGACCTGTAACACCAAGACCCCAAAAGCAACCGGTGGCAGATCCAGGTACAGACCGGCGAAAACCGCCGCGCCACTGCAAACCGCCAACTTAAACACCGACATCCATCCTGCACGCCCAACGGCCGCAGGGCGCAGCCTTGAAATCGCAACCCCCAAGGTGATCAGCATCAACGGAATGCCCATCTGCCCAATCAGATCCAAGGTGTTCCCAGCCCAAACCGGCAGGTCCCAATCGTTGATCAGAAAAACCCCACCCAGAAATGTGGCCCAAACCATGGGCTCGCGCAGCATCGCGACCGGGGAACTGCGCCCAGTGACAACCCATAACCCAATTGTGAACTGCAACATCAACATCACCGCGAAGATCACGACCGCGAAGCCCAGACCCTCGGCCCCAAAAGCGAACAGGGCCACCGGCAGCCCCAGATTGCCGGTATTGCCAAACGTGAGGGGTGCCCAATAGGTGCGCAGGCTGAACCGCGCCGCCCAAAGCACCAGCAGCATGACCACAGCGACCACGCCATAGGCGATCAGCGTGGCCACCGCTGTGTCGCGTAGGATCGCGGGATCGATTTGGGTGCGCACCAGCGCCATGAAGATCAAGCAGGGGATCGCGATGGTCATCGCAAGGCGGGTGACAAAGGCGACGTCATAGTCGAACCCAAGCCGCACCCAGCCAAACCCAAGGGCAGCCAGCAGGAAAACAGGGGCCACGATCTGCACCACCTCGAGGATCAGCATCATCTGGCCTGCCCTTACGTTCGCTTTTCCGTGCGCGATATGGACTCGTTCCAGCCAAAGGTCTAGATAGGGAAAAAAGTCGGCAAAGCGCAGAAATGTTAAAAACACGGGCAAAATTTACAATCGGCGAGGTGGTCCGCCATCGCGTTCACCCGTTTCGCGGAGTGATATTTGATGTCGATCCGATTTTTAACAATACGGATGAATGGTACGATTCCATTCCCGCTGAAAATCGCCCGATGAAAGAGCAGCCGTTTTACCACCTGCTGGCCGAGAACGAGACGTCGTATTACGTGGCATATGTGTCCGAACAGAACCTGGTGCGCGACGAAAGTGGCGAACCCGTGGACCACCCCGAAGTGGCCGAGATGTTCGGCCACCTCAGCGATGGGCGGTATGATCCCGGTGGGCAGTTGCATTGACCCAAGGATAGGCGCGTGGCAGAACCGGCGCTTCCCGCACCGTTGACCCAGGCCATGCAGATCCGCCCATGAGCAACAGCAAAGACCTTTTGAGGCGTGTGTGGCGGGGCTATGTCTCGAAACATCTACCGATCTTGGGCATCGCCGCGATCTTTATGCTGGTTGAAGGCAGCATCCTGGGCGTGCTCAGCTACATGGTCCAGCCGATGTTCGACCGCATTTTAGTGGCGGGCGAGAACGCGGCGATCGGCTTTTTCGCCATCACGATCTTTTGCCTGTTCGTCACCCGCGCCTTTGCGGGATTCGGGCAGCGGTATTTGGTCGTGCTTGTCGGGCTGAAGGTGGTAACCGATCTGCAAAAGGACCTGGCGGGGCATCTGCTGACCCTGGATACGCAGTTCTTCCAACGAAATCCGCCCGGCGGGCTGATCGAAAGGGTGCGTGGCGATGCGCAGGCGTTGCAAGGTGCCGCCAGTCAGGCCTTGATGATCATCGGGCGCGACAGCGTGCGGCTGCTGTCGCTGCTGGCGGTCGCGCTTTGGATCGATTGGATTTGGGCGCTGCTGATCTTTGTGGGCGCGCCGATTTTTGTACTCCCACTGCTTGCCTTGCAAAGACGGATCCGGCGCAAGACCTATTCATCGCGCGATGCCTCGGCCGGGATCTCGACCCGGTTGGACGAGGTATTCCACGGCATGCTCGCGATCAAGGTCAACGGGCTTGAGGCGCACGAGCGGTCGCGTTTTGGTGTGGCCGTGGACAAATTCCTGAAAGTCTCGCGTCAGGCGCAAATGGGTCAGGCGGGAATGCCCGCACTAATCGATATGCTCTCGGCGGTCGGGTTCTTATTCGTGCTGATCTATGGCGGGCAACAGATCGTCGACGGGCAAAAGACCGTGGGCGAGTTCATGAGCTTTTTCACCGCCATGGCCCTGTTGTTCGATCCGATGCGCAGGCTGTCCAGCGTCTCGGGGCAGATCCAGGCGGCGCTGGCCAGCCTCGAGCGGCTCTATGCGCTGATGGACGAACAGCCCCGTGTGACGCCGGATCTGTCGATCCCCCCACGGACCTTGACCGGCGGCGATATCGTGCTGCGCGACGTTCACTTCAGCTATGACGACCAGCCGGTTCTGGATGGGCTCAGCTTGACCGCACCTGAGGGGAAAACGACGGCGTTGGTCGGCGCCTCGGGTGCCGGGAAAAGCACTGTCTTTAACCTGCTGACCCGGTTGATCGAACCGCAGCAGGGACAGGTGACCATCGGCGGAACGGACATCATGGGCCTGAACATGGGCAGCTTGCGGCAACATTTCGCGATCGTCAGCCAGGATGCCGCGCTGTTTGACGAAAGCCTGCGCCAGAACATCCGCCTGGGGCGGTTGGACGCCGAGGATGCGCTGATCGAGGCCGCAGCCGAACGCGCCATGGTCAGCGATTTCGCGCAAGGCCTACCTGGGGGACTGGACGCGCCCGCGGGGCCGCGAGGGGCCAACTTGTCCGGGGGCCAGCGCCAACGCGTGGCGATTGCCCGCGCGATGCTGCGCGATGCGCCAGTGCTGCTGCTCGACGAGCCGACCTCGGCCCTGGATGCGAAGTCCGAGCAGGTGATCCAGATGGCCCTGGACCGGTTGTCGCAAGGCCGCACCACGCTGGTAATCGCCCATCGGTTGGCGACGATCCGCAATGCCGACAAGATCATCGTAATGGACAAGGGTCGGGTCGTTGAAGAGGGGCGCCACGACGACCTGCTGGCAGCCAATGGTTTCTATGCGCAGCTTTACGAGCTGCAGTTCCGCGATGGACAAGAACCGGTCGAGGCGGCTCAATAGCCCAAGGCGCAGCCATCCTTTCGCGGATCCGACGCACCGACCAGCACGCCATCCCCGGTAATTTCAATCGCCTGCGCCCCGCCAATGGGCTCGAGCTGCACCTCGACCGTGTGCCCCATATCGGACAATTCAGCGCGTTGGGCATCGGAATAGCCCTTTTCGACCTTGAGCACCCCATCCTCAGGGAAGCTGCGGGGGAAGTCGATGGCGGTTTGCGCTTCCATTCCGAAATCGACCAGGTTGCTGACGAAACGCGCGTGACCGGCTGCCTGATACTGCCCGCCCATCACGCCAAAGGGCATGGTCACCCGACCGCTTTGGGCCAGCATGCCAGGGATGATCGTATGCATCGGGCGTTTTCCAGGGGCAGCCTCGTTCGGATGGCCAGACTTAAGGGTGAAACCCGCGCCACGGTTTTGGAACAAAAAGCCGCTTTCGGGGGCAGCAATGCCTGAGCCGAAGCTGTGGAAGATCGAATAGATTAGCGACACCGCCATACGGTCCTGATCGACCACGGTCAGATAGACCGTATCTTTGTGCACCGCCTCGGTCAGCGCATCCACCGCAGGCATGGCGCGCTTGGGGTCGATGAGGGCGGCCAGCGTCGACGCCAAAGCGGGATCGGTCATGCGCGCCGTGGCCTGGGCCGCCATGCTGGGATCCCCAACCAGCCGGTCCCGGGCATCATAGGCCAGCTTGGCGGCCTCGGCCTCAAGATGGATACGCGCGGTGCCGCGCGGGTCCATGGCTGAAACATCGAACAGCGCCAGGATGTTCGCCATAAGCAGAGCAGCGGCGCCCTGACCATTGGGCGGCAGCTCAATCAGGTCTGTGTCTTTGTACGGCCCCTGGATCGGATCGACCCACAGTGGCGTTTGAACCGCGAAATCCTCCAAGCTGTGCTGACCACCAGCGGCATTCAACGCGCTGATCATGTCTTGCGCCACCGCGCCTTCATAAAACCCAGCGCGGCCTTCGGCAGCTATTCGACGCAGGACCGCTGCCTGTTTTGGGCTGCGAAAGATCTGGCCCGGGCGCGGCGCTTGGCCATTCAGCAAGAACAGGTCGCGCGCCGGTCCTTGCAAGTTCCCAGCTTTTGCGGCCCAGTCAAAGGCGACGCGAGGGGCCACGGGCACCCCCTCTTCGAAATAGGTGATGGCCGGGGCCAGAACGGCATCCAGCCCCAGTGCCCCATGCCGCTCGGACAGCGCGCAAAAGGCCGCCACAGCGCCAGGCACCGTGACCGCAGCACCAATGTTGGTTGGCATCTCGGCATGACCCGCATCCCGCAGCGCCTGCGCATCAAACCGCTTAGGGGCGGTGCCCGAGCCGTTCAGCCCGATCACCTGATCCGTGCCCGCCGGTTTGAGCAGCACGAAACAATCACCGCCCAACCCGGTCATATGCGGCTCGCACGCCCCGAGTAACACGGCAGCGGCAATCGCCGCATCCACGGCATTGCCGCCCTGCCCCAGGATATCGATCGCGACCTTGCTGGCCAAAGGATGCGACGTGGCTGCCATGCCACGCTCGGCATAGACCGCCGAGCGGTTGGGGCTGTGAAAATCGCGCATAAGGGGGGTCTTTCCTGTCGTCGTTTTGACGATTCGTATAACACAACCCGAACCGCTGTCATCAGCGACCCGGGTCTGTTCGTGCTTGAGGAAAAGAACGATTTGTTAGCCTCTGACACCGGCGGGAGATGTGGGGGCTAGTTCCCGCCGGTGTCAGAGTGAAGCTCAACCGAGCCACTGAAGATCTTATTAACGTCCAGTGCGGCGGCCCTGTGCTGAAATTGTGTTGAGAATCCGGCGAACGCATTTTTTTACAGTTTTCTGCCTCTTGCGAAACGCTCAAGGTTCATGAAGAGTTGCCGGATGGCTCAACATCTTGGCGCTTCCGTTGTAAAACTCACGCCGCCGCCGCGTCAGGTGAGTTTCCATCGGACGGAACTGGCCCTGATTCTCCCCTTGTATGGCAAGATGGTCTCGGCTGGGGAATGGCGGGACTATGGGATTTCGATGCTGCGCGACGTGGCAGTGTTCTCGGTCTTCCGCCGGGCGACAGAACATCCGCTGTACCGCATAGAAAAGCGCCCCGCGCTGGCGCAACGGCAGGGACAGTATGCGGTGATCGGGATGGATGGCCAGGTGCTGAAACGCGGCCGCGATCTGCGTAACGTTTTGCAGGTGCTCGAGAAAAAGCTGATCCGCGCGGTCGAGGGCTAGCCCAGCAGCCGCTTGCGGACGATGATCGGGCCAACGCCCGCCTGTTCGATCCGCGCCTCTGCCCGGTCCAAGGGTTCCGACGCGACCGCCATATGATGGATATTGGCGTGCAACACATTCGCGGCGTCCTGCATGACCCCCACATGGCCCGGCCAAAAGGCCAAATCGCCACGGCGAAGCGGTCCGCTGATCGGCGCGCCCTCGGCCCGCTGCAAGTCTGAGTCTCGCGGAAAAGACAGACCCGCGCGGGCCATGGCCAATTGCACCAAGGCCGAGCAATCCAGACCCTGGTGACTGCGCCCTCCCCAGACATAAGGCACGCCCGTCAGCGATTCCGCGATGGTCACGAAATCGGGGCCCGCCTGGTCCAGCGGGACCAAATGCTGATCCGGTATCCAGCCGCCGGCGACTTGCGCATAGCCTGCCTGATGGTCGGTGACCGCAACCTGCGCCATCCACGGCAGGTGGCCTGTGGGGGTCTGCTTAAGCCCTGGATCAGCATAGAGTTGGGTTCCAAAACTAATGACCCGATGTGTCGGGGGGTCGGCGCGATCCACCAAGCCGTCCAGGCGCATATAGCCAACATATCCATCGGTCAGGCACTGCCCCCAGGCCAGGCCCGTGGCGGGATCGGTATCGTAGACATCCACCGCTTCGCCATACAACAGTTGCGTCGATAAGGATGTGGCCGAGGGCGTGTCGCGCATATCCAAAACCGGGACCACGACTTGTTGGGGTTGGGCGACGACGAAAGTTGCTGCCTCGACTTGCCCCCTCAGATGCACCGCCGCCAGGTCGGCGCGGGCGGGTGTGAGGCGGGGGTCGGCCATTATGCGCTGGCCCCCGCGATGACTTCCAGCAACGCGCGGGCCCCTTGGCACGCGCCCCCTTTTGGACGGGCGGGTTTCGCCGCCGGGGTCCAGCCAAAGCAATCCACATGCAGATAAGAGCCCGCCCCACCCGCGAAACGGCGCAAAAACAGCGCCGCGGTGATCGCCCCGGCGAAGCCGCCTTTGGGCGCATTGTCCAGATCGGCGATGTCTGGTTCGATCATCTCTTCGTAGGGCTCCCAAAATGGCAGCTGCCATAATGGATCGGCGACCCGGGTCGCGGCCTGCATCACCTGCGCGGCCAATTCGCTGTCATCGGTGAAGAACGGTGGCACATCGGGGCCCATCGCCACCCGTGCGGCCCCGGTCAAAGTGGCCATCGAGATCATAAGTGCGGGCGATTCCTCGCCGCCCAGCGCCAGGGCATCGGCCAGAACCAGGCGTCCTTCGGCATCGGTGTTGTTGACCTCGACCGTCAAGCCGTTGCGGGCGGTCAGCACATCTCCTGGGCGAAAGGCGCCTGATGAAACGCTATTTTCCACTGCAGGGATCAAGACGCGCAGCCGCACCGGCAGATCCATGGCCATGATCATCTGCGCTAGCGCCAGCACCGTCGCGGCCCCGCCCATGTCCTTTTTCATCAAACCCATCGAGGCACTGGGTTTGAGGTTCAGCCCACCGGTGTCGAAACACACGCCCTTGCCCACCAATGTCACCCTGCGCGCTGCCGGATCCCCCCATTGAAAGTCGATCAACCGTGGCGCCTGGTCGGCCGCGCGACCCACGGTGTGGATCATCGGCAGATTGGCGGACAGCAAGTCGGTGCCCCGCGTAACTGTGGTTGTGGCCCCGAAACGATCGGCCACGGCGCAGGCGGTAGCTTCCAGCGCGTCGGGGCCCATGTCATTGGCGGGGGTGTTGATCAAATCACAGGCCAGCGCCACGGCTTCGGCCCGTATTTCCAGGGCGTGGGCTTGATCCGGGTCCGGTGCCACCAGATGCGCCGCCTGATCCTTGGCCGATTTGTAACGATCAAAGCGATAAGCCGACAACAGCCATCCCAGGGCTGCATTGGTCATATCCGCCTCGGTGGGAACGGTCGCGAAGCCATATGTCGCCGCAGGCAGCTTGGCCGCCAATCCACCCAAAGGAAACTGCTGTCGGGCCCGGCTTGCCGCAGTGCCCCAGCCCGCCAAAACCGCCGCCACCTGGCCGGACGCATCAAAGATCAGCCGCGCGGCCCCCAGCTTGCCGGAAAACGGCTGCGCCCCCAATTGCGCTTGCACCACCGGGGACTGGTGCCGCGCCCAGGGACTAACATGATCGGGTGCAAGAATATGGATGGGAACAAAAGAGGTGCCAGGCGGGGCGAAACGGGCGGTCATAAGTGGCGGGCTCCTTTCAGCGACCCGCCAACCCTAGCTTTCAGGGGCGAAATGCCAAGTTAAACATCCTTCTCGGCCCCATTGTGCAGCAAAATGTCCAAGGACACCTCACTCAGACGGCCCAAGCGATGGGCGGTCGCCGCCAAAGCCACGTGATCGTCCCCCGCCAAACAGGCCACCACCGCCTGCCCCGCACGGCTCAATTCGGTCAACCCGATCTCGGCGCTGAGCGCCGAGATGCCACGTGCCAACCGGCTGGCGCGGTCGCGCTGGCCCGCCTCCAATTGCACCTCGAACTCGGTCAGTTTTTCGATGATCTCGCAACAGGCTTGGCCCAAAATCTCGCGGCTGCGCGCGGCGCCCAAAGCCACCTCCAGCCGCATCAGCACCGTCGTGTCCACGGCGACATTATCCTCGCGCCGCATCGAAAGTATCTGTGTCATGTCCCACCTCATTCCAACGTGTCCGAGGGGGTTTAGGGACCATCCCTGAAAAACCTGTTACCCTGGGTTTGCAAGCCACGGAGAATTTTCGTAAGGCTTTACAGTCCATTAAAACAGGCGCTTGCACATGCCCCCCACTGCCCGTCCCTTGCCGAAATTCCTGATCCAACGTTACAAAGGTTGGCTGGCCACCGACTTCGCCGAAAACGCCGCCTGGTACGCCCGATTGGCGGCCGAGGGGCAGCGCCCACGCGTAATGGTGATCTCGTGCTGCGACAGCCGGGTGCATGTCACCTCGATCTTCGGGGCCGAGATGGGGGAGTTCTTCATTCACCGCAACATTGCCAACCTGGTCCCGCCATATAAGCCCGACGGCGATCTGCACGGCACCTCGGCGGCGGTGGAATACGCTGTGACCAGCCTGAAAGTGTCGAACATCATCATCATGGGTCATTCCGAGTGCGGCGGGGTACGGGGTTGTTTGGATATGCATCAGGGCCGTGCGCCCGCGCTGCTTGAGGAGACCAGCTTCGTCGGGCGCTGGATGGATCTGCTGGCCGATGGGTTTCAGGCGGTCAAAGATATCGCCGATCCGGCGGACCAATTGCTGGCGCTTGAGCGCCAGGCGGTGCTGACCAGCCTGTCGAACCTGATGACCTTTCCGTTTGTGGCCGAAAGGGTGCAGGACGGAACTCTGGCGCTGCACGGTTTGCGCAACACCATCGGAACTGGCGGCCTGGAGTGGTACGACTCTGAAAATGGTGAGTTTAGAGAGGTTTGACACTCACCTCAGGCTGATCGCACCACCAAAACCGAGGTTTTGTTTGGCGCGCGCAGGACTGTCAAAATGACCTGCGCAACCCCAACACCAGCCCGTTGGAGCCCGCGTCGACGCTGAACAGCCCAAACCCATCTGATCGGTGGTGCAAGCGAAAAAACGCCTCGAAATCCTCGGCGGGTAGCGGCGTTGACAGCTCTGCCATCCAATAAATCAGCGTGTTCTGCGACGCGCCGTCCCGCTCGATCTCGACCTGCGGGGCCTTGCTGGCAAAGGACAGACCGATGCCATAGGTAATGCGACTCAGATAATCACCCAACCGCGACTGGGGCTTATAAGTTGCCACCAATGGCAGGTTCACCTCGAAATGATCCTGCACGCCGAAATGCCCAACCAACTGCCCCTCGATACCGACAAACCAACGGTTCGATCCGAATAGCGGCCATTCCTGCCGCAAACCGACACCGACCAAGGCACTTTCGGTAAATTCGACATCAAAGGGTGACAGCGCTTCGCCGAAGGAGTTGTTGGTCATCACGCCCGCAAACCCGCTGATCGACGTTTCAGTTTCGGACCGCGCCGCTCCCGCCAGCAACAAAAGGCAGAGAGTGCGACAGACGAATGTCGACGCACCCCCGCCCATCATCTAGCCCTTATTGAGTATTCGCCGGCCCAACAGTTCAGCGATCTGAACCGCATTCAGCGCAGCACCTTTGCGCAGATTGTCCGACACGCACCACAAGTTCAAGCCGTTCTCGATCGTGCCATCTTGCCGTATTCGGCTGATGTAAGTGGCAAAATCGCCGGCCGATTCGACAGGGGTGATATAACCCCCATCCTCGCGCTTATCGACGACCATCACCCCGGGGGCGGTGCGCAGGATCTCGCGCGCCTCGTCCTCGTCCAGAAAATCTTCAGTCTCGATATTCACAGCTTCCGAGTGGCCGACAAACACCGGAACACGGACGCAAGTGGCGGTGACCTTGATCGCCGGATCGACGATCTTTTTCGTCTCGGCGACCATTTTCCACTCTTCGTAAGTGTCGCCCGAATCCATGAAGCCACCGATGTGCGGGATCACGTTGAAGGCAATCTGCTTGGTGAATTTCTCCGGGTCTTTCTCTTGCCCCGGCACATACATCCCCTTGGTCTGGTTCCACAACTCGTCCATCCCATCCTTGCCTGCGCCAGACACGGATTGGTATGTAGAGACCACCACCCGTTTGATCCGGGCCCGGTCGTGCAAGGGCTTAAGGGCCACGACCATCTGGGCGGTCGAGCAGTTGGGGTTGGCAATGATGTTGCGGTTTTTGACCCCCTCGACGGCATCAGGGTTCACTTCCGGAACGATCAACGGAATATCGGGTTCGTAGCGATAAAGCGACGAGTTATCGATCACCACGCAGCCCGCTTTGGCCGCACGCGGGCCATAGGTTTTCGTTGCGTCCGAGCCGATCGCAAAGAGTGCGATATCCCAACCAGTGAAGTCGAAAGTGTCCAAATCCTGGGTTTTGAGCGTTGTCTCGCCAAAGCTGCATTCCGTGCCCAGCGAACGGCGGCTGGCCAAAACGGCCAGTTCGTCCACGGGAAACTGGCGCTCGGCCAGGATGTTCAGCATTTCACGGCCCACATTCCCTGTGGCGCCGACGACGGCAACGCGGTAGCCCATTGGCCACAACTCCCAATTTAGTGACGATCAGCGGGCGATCTCTACGCCTTTGGGGTGCAAATGAAAAGCCGAGAAAACAGGAAACCACCAATCTGTGGCGCCTTTTGCGGGCGTGGCCGCGCCCCTACAAAACATTCCCTTCCAGCGGCACCAGCGCGCCCGGGTGGCGGATTACATGAGCGGCCACGCCGCTGGCCGTCGCCAGAACGGTGGGCAGTGGCTTGGGGCCGTCCAGCGCGGTGAGCACAGCCGAGTTGAAGCTGTCCCCAGCCGCAGTGGTGTCAACAACGTCCGTAACTTCTTGGGGTGTGTACTGGCCGCTTTGGCCATCATGGTGAAAAAACACCGGCCCGCTGCCGTTCTTAACGATCACCGTCGAGGCCCCGGCATCAAGGTACCGCAAGCATGTCGCCTGCGGGTCGGTGTCGCCAAAATGCGTGGCCTCATCCTCGTGGGAGGGTAGAATAATATCACTAATCGCCGCCGCCCGCATGACGACATCACACATAATGCCAGGATCGGACCAAAGGCGCGGCCGCAGGTTGGGGTCAAAGGCAATGCGTTGTCCACGCGCCCGGGCCGCGGTCAGCGCGTTGATCAGGGTGCGACGACCCGCATCGGACAAAATGGCCAGGGTGATGCCGGAGAAATAAAGCGTATCGCCGTCGGCCAGTGCTTGCGCCAGTGTCGCGGGATCATCGGCCAACTGACGGGCGGCGGACTTGTCCCGCCAATAGGAAAAGCTGCGCTCTCCGTTTTGCACGTCGATCAGATATAGCCCGACCGAGCGATCCGGGCTGCGTTGGATCCGGTCGGTGCCGATGCCAGAGCGGCTCAGAAACCCAACCATCCGATCCGATGTCGCATCCTGGCCCACCCGGCTGACAAAACGCACGGTCCAATCCGGCTTCAGTTGGGCGGCATACCAGGCGGTGTTCAGCGTATCGCCAGCAAAGGCCAAACGGTACATATCCGCCCCACCTGAGGGGGCCAACTCAACCATACATTCGCCGATCGAGACCAGATTTGTTGGCACGTTCGCATCCCCCACAAGTCGGGCGCAGTGACCCCCGGTATGTCAACTGAACAGCCTGCCACCATCAATGTCCAGGCTCGCGGTGGCTGGATTGCATCAAGGCGCGTGAACCGCCCGTGCTTCTTTTGGGAACGCTGTACGTGAACGGAGCCCTCGGGGCAGTCATCTGTTTGATGGACTTGCCAAGCGCCGCAAGCCCTTTGGCCTCGACATCATAGCCAAGGTTCATCGTGCGGTGCTGCTGCGGATCAGCGATCGGCACTTTATGTGGGCACTGAATGTGATCCTTGTTGTGATCTCGGCGCGACTGATCCTGAACGGGCGTTGGGAAGGGCTGAGCGGCGTGTATCTCACGGGGCTGTGATTGTGCAGGCTGGGCCCCTGGATGATAAGAGCGGTTCATGAAACAGTTTTTGCTTGCCCTCGCCTTGATCGCCACCCCCGCAATTGCCGGACCGCCCGAGGTCGTCGATGTTCGTGCGACGCAGCAAGGGGACAGCTGGCGGTTCGATGTGACCGTAGCCCATGGCGACACAGGCTGGGATCACTATGCCGACGGCTGGCGGATTTACGCGCCCGACGGGACCGAGTTGGGCTATCGCGAGTTGCTGCACCCACATGAAAACGAGCAACCGTTCACCCGCAGCCTGAGCGGCATCGCGGTCCCCGATGACCTCTCCGAGGTTCTGGTCGGTGCCTTTGACAATGTGCATGGGGCAGGACCGCAAGTAACAGTGACTTTACCCGGACGCTGAGGCCAAAGGGGGCAAAACACCATACTATGTTTGGGTCGAGAAAGGTTGTCCCAGCAGGCACAAGTCGATCCGGCGCGGGGATATTGAAACACTGTCTAAGCATGCGCCCAAGGTAATTTCCCACCACGAGGTGAAGTTTGGTGGTTGAAGTAGTCCCCAGCGAACCAGCCTCTGATTGTGATTTACAGGGAAAACACGGGGAAGTTTTCTTATCTTGAATGCTCGAAATTTGATCTTTCGCGCCGAAACCCCAGTGTTTCATGGAGTTCGAACTGGACCTGTCCCTTTTTTGTGCCGCCCCAAGTGCTCGCTTAGGCCACTTACCTGAGGGTTTTTGATGCGGGCCGGGGCGTAACTTTGCCTTTATGCGTTGCATTCGGTCTGCGTTGACAAACCTCGGAAGGAGGAAGCCGTGAGGACCTTGGCGCTGCCTATGGGGGAAGAGTGTTTGCGGTTGATCGCAACGGTACCACCGGTTGCGCGTACCGGGGTAGCGCGGACAAGGATTCCAATCTGACGCGGACAGCGGTTCCGATTTAGCGCGGACAGGATTCCGGGGCTCGCGGACAAGCTGTTTTCGGCCTCGTGCCGGCTCGTGCCGGGGTGCTGAGCAATCAC
>CALICM010000041.1 GCA_938049225.1 uncultured Paracoccaceae bacterium | reverse complement strand
AGCCGCGAAGGCGAGAGCGAGATGAACCTCGATCTGACGCGCCTGATCGATAAGCAGTTCCTGGAAACGCCGTTTTATGGCGTCTGACAAATGACCTGGCATCTGCGCAACGAAGGTCACGTGGTTAATGAGAAGCGGATCAGGCGTCTTATGCGCTTGATGGGCCTGATGCCGATCTACCAGAAACCCAGCACCAGTCAGGCGGCCAAAGGGCACAAGATTTACCCCTACCTGCTGCGAGGGCTGCGGGTGGACCGGCCCAATCAGAGAGGTGGCCCCTCGACAACATATTCGTTGAACGACTGTGGCAATTCCTGAAGTATGAATGCGTCTACGTGCCGACAACAGATGTGGGGCGATATCGTTCGCCTTTCGTCAGGACCGCCCAGGCGATCCGCGCCATTTTGTTGGCCATTGCCACGGCAGCGACATTCACATGTGCCCGCTCTTTCAATCCGTCCGCCCATCGCGTGATCGGTGACGACCTGTCGCGCACGAGATGCAGAACCGTCCGCGCCCCATGGATGAACAGCTTGCGCAGGTAACGATTGCCGTGCTTCGAGATGCCGATCAGCTTGGCTTTTCCACCCGTCGTGATCTGTCGTGGCACCAAGCCGAGCCATGCGGCAAGATCGCGCCCCTTGGCAAAGCTGCTGCCGGTCCCGACGGCGGCAACAAACGCGCTGGCAATGGTTGGTCCCACGCCGGGGATTTCCATCAATCGCTGCATGTCGGCGTCTGTCCTGGCCAGGGCCTTGATCTCGGCATCAATCGCGTCGACCCGACCATTGATTGTGCCTAATTCAGTCGCCATGTCTGACAACATCAACAAGACCCGGCTGGATAGATCGGCGGTGCCTTCAGCCGCCAGTCGCATCAGCTCCTTCTGGAAGACATGACGGCCCGTTCCGACCCGGATACCACGCTCCATGAGGACACCTCGCGCCTGATTAATCAAACGCGTCCTCTCGGTCACCAGCCGCTCACGGGCCCGGTGCAGGGCCTGAAGGTCGAGTTGTTCTTCAGATTTGATTGCGACAAATGACATCGTTGGGCGCGTCGCTGCCTCGGCAATCGCTTCTGCATCGCGGTCGTCGTTCTTATGGACCTTAACATAGGGTCGTACATAAAGCGGCGACATCAGCCGCGGTTCGTGTCCAAGCTCAAGGCAAAATCGACCAATATGATGCGCACCTCCGCAGGCCTCCATTGCCACAACGCAGGCCGGCAGGCTCCCCAGGAACTTCAACAACCGATGCCGCTGAAGCCGTTTGCGAAACACAACCGCGCCATTTGCATCCAACCCTGCCAGGCTGCAAACGGTCTTGCCCAGATCGATCCCTAAAACTTCAATATCCATCAGAATGCTCCTCTCTCCATCTATACCCGCAACAATAGCTGCGGATTGGCGGGAAGGCAGTTCATCCCAGTAGCTCAGGCCTCGGCTATCCCCTTGGCTGGATCACAGCGCGATGCGGTAGAGCGCGAAGCCTTCGGTGCCGTCGCCGGCGGGTTCGATGGACACACCGGGGACCTGCGATGCATAGGCTTCACCGGCTGGGCCAGTCTCGAACACCACCGTGGTGCCCGGCAGTGGCGCGAACTTCCAGTTGGCGTCGGCGCTGGGGTTGATCGTGCCTTGTTCGACAATATAGCGCACAATGACGTCACGGTTGGTATCCGGCGCCTCGATGATGGTGGTCGAGCCATCGGCCCCGGGGAAGCTGCCGCCGCCGCCCGCGCGATAGTTGTTTGTCGCGACGACGAACTTCTGACTGGGGTCGATCGGCGCACCATCATAAGTCAGGTTCACAATCCGGCTGGCGCCTTCGTTGATCAGCGCGCCCTCGGCGTCGAATTTCGAGGGCTGGCTGAGATCGATCTGGTAGTTGACCCCATCGATGATATCGAAGTTATACGAGGGGAATTCGGGGTTCAGCAGCGGCGTGTCGGACGAGCCAGGCTCGATCTGATTGAAAATACCGGCACTCCGTTCCAGCCAATCCTTGACCGTCGCACCGTCGATCAGAACGGCGCGCACTGTATTGGGATACAGATACAGATCGGCAACGTTTTTGATCGCGACAGGGCCTGGTTTGACATCCGTGTAATACTCAGGACCTCCGCGGCCACCGGCCTTGAAGGGTGCGGCCGCCGAGAGGATCGGCAGCCCCGCATATTCGGTCCCCGCGAGCAATTGCTCGACATACCAGCTTTGCGCTTGGCTGACGATCTGGACCGAGGGGTCGTCGGCCACCAGCGCGAAGTAGCTGTGCAAGGGTGCCGAGGTCTCGCCCACCGCGCGGCGGATGTACTCAAGCGTCTCGTCATGGGTCTGCTGGACTGCGGCCAGGACCGGCGCGTAATCCTCGGCCTCTGCCACATAAGCGCGGCCGTCGCGGCTGTATATGCTGCGGGTGGAGGACTCGGATCCAACGACCCGCCACTCGCCAGCGTCCTGTTCGATCATCAGATCGATCAGCCCCAGATGCGAGCCCCAGAAACCGCCCATTGCCGCCGGGACCCCCATCAAAGTGCCGGCCTCGGTATCGATCCCATTGCCGCTGGTATAGCCGTCACCGGGGAAGACCCGGTGATGGTGCCCTGTGACGATGGCGTCGATGCCGTCAACGCCCGCCAGATACAGCGAGGCGTTCTCCATCCCTTCGCTGATCGTCTCGTCCGAGATGCCCGAATGCGAGAGGGCGACGATCAAATCCGCGCCCTCTTCCTTCATCTGCGGCACCCAGGCTTGGGCGGCCAGGATGATGTCGCGGGCGTTGGCCGACCCTTCGAGGTGGCGGCTGTCCCAGGTCATGATCTGCGGCGGGCAGAACCCGATCAGCCCGACTTTCAGGGTATGCTCGGCGCCCGCGCCATCGGTCACGGTTTTCTCGACGATGGTATAGGGCTTGACGAAAAGCGTGTCCGCGCGGGGTGAAGCCCCGAGCGCGCCCTTGACCACATTGGCCGAGACAACAGGGAAATTGGCGCCCGCGATGGTCTTCATTAGGAAGTCCAGACCATAGTTGAATTCGTGGTTGCCAAAGGTCGACGCCTCGTAACCCAACACGTTCATGCCCTGGATGATCGGGTGCAGATCCCCTTCCTTCATACCCCGTTCGTAAGCGATGTAGTCGCCCATCGGATTGCCCTGCAGAAAGTCGCCGTTGTCGACCAGCATGGAATTGCCCGCCTCGGCGCGGATCGCCTCGATCAGACTGGCGGTGCGGCTGAGGCCCGCGCTGTCGATCGGCTTGTCGCTGTAGTAATCGTAAGGAAAGACGTGGACGTGCAAATCGGTGGTGGACATGATGCGCAGATGCGCCTGAGACGCCTGGGCGCGGGCGGCGAAGGGATGCAAGGCGATCAAAGCCCCCGCGGCTCCGGTACTGGCCAAAAAGGCACGGCGATTGGGTGTGAACAGTTTCGATGTCATGACAGCCCCCTGCTGGATTCGAGTCCAGGTCGATTGATGTGAAGATGCCTAATGCTACGCCCGAAGCAAGGGCGGTGCAAAGGCGTTTTCTGACGCGGTCGGGGATCGTTCCAACAACGGTCTGGCTGCTTTGCCCCCACAGGTTGGCGTCGAAACCATCAGATGACCCCCTGGAAGCTGGTTCCCACCTCAAGGATCACGATTTCATCGACTTCGGCGCGCCCCGCCCTTCTGGCGAAGCAGCCTTTGGGCATGAGTCCTATAGCGTTTCGACTTAGGCGGCCGCGCGGCGGCGAATGCAGTCGTTCAATGCGTCGGCCCCCGCTTGGGTTCCCCCCTCAGCCGGGACAACGGTGGCTGTGTCGCCGCTGCCAGTGCCGCTGTACGCCCCAGGCGGGCTTACCTCGAACATACATTGCGTTACCAGATCAGCCTTGGGCGAGCCGCAGGCGGTCACCAAAACAAACGGTGCCAGGTACATTATTTTCATAGTATTCCCAATTCCTTGGATCAGACAGACCGGCTTGGGTCTTGTCGTCACGGATTGCACGCTTAACGCGACGCCTTTTCGCCGAATACGTGCCACTTTAAGCGTTTTTGAGTTGATTGAAATACATCAAAACAATCTCCGGTGGAAGTGATGTGGGTGCGGCTTTCGCGCACTCCATTTGTGCATTGCACCGCATTCGGGTTCATGGATTTCCCGCCTAACGCGTTTTGATTTAAAGCCTCTCTGATCGGCTTTTGTGTTCGGGCCGAAGGTGAGAGATAATGAATGCCAATTCCGGTTTAAGCCGTGGTGCCTTAGGGTGCGGTCGGTGCCGGGCCAGCAAACTCGACTGACAGAACCGGCGGCAGATGGCGGGCGATGCAGACAAAGCTGTCACCCTGGTCAGCGCTTGCCCAGACCTCGCCAGCATTTGTGCCGAAGACCAGCAGGCTGGCGTCGATTGGATCCACCGCCATCGCCTGTCGCAGAACGGTAAAATACGCGTGTGATTGCGGCAGGCCGTTGCGCAGGGCTGTCCAGCTTTCACCGCCGTCATGGCTGCGCCAAACGGCCGGCTGGGCATCGGGCGCGAAACGGCCCTGAACATCGCCGTTCAGCGGGAACAACCAGAGGGTTTGTGGGTCTTGGGGGTGGACCGCGATGGGGAAGCCAAAGCTGGTGGGCAACCCGTTCTCGATACTCTCCCACTGCTGACCGCCACTGGTCGAGCGGTACATGCCACAGTGGTTTTGCTGGTACAGCAAATCCCCGGCGCCGCCCGCGCGCACCAGACTGTGCACGCATTGGCCAAATTCGGGATAGATCGTCTCCTCTCCCGGGATATCCAGGCGCGTGCCCGCGTTGCGCGGAGCCCAACTGGCGCCGCCGTCGTCGGTGGCAAAAACCCCAGCGGCCGAGATCCCGACCCACAGGCGATCCGGATCGGTCGGGTCGGTGACGATGTGGTGTAACGTGAGGCCCGCGCCGCCAGGGTTCCAGTCGGGGCGTGTTGGGTGATCGTTCAGACCCGCCACCGGCGCCCAGGTCAACCCATCATCTTCACTCACAAAGAGTGCTGCGGGCTTGGTGCCCGCATAGAGCCGCGATCCGCTGCGGGCAAGCGACCAGACACCGGTGATCGGCCCTTGGTCGTCGGGCAGCGCAAGGCCTGCATTGTTCAGGGTCCAACTCTCCTCAGCATCCGTGCTGCGCCAAACACCGTAACCGAACCAGCCGCCGCCCGCCGCATGAAGATGCCCCGTTTTGGGGTCGGCGATCATATGGTTGATCGGCGACACCTCGGCCAGCGGGCCTGAGATGTGCCAGTCAGAACCCATGTCCTGCAGTGTCAGAACAAACGCCCCTTTCCCCGTTCCCAAAAGGATTGATGCGTCGGTTTCCATGCAAGCCCCCCAGCCTTTGCCCGGTCACAGCATATCACAGGATCGTAAAACCTGCGATGCGCGTGCAAGATGCCGCAGGTTCTGGGCGCTTTTCTTACGCTTCGGATGCGCGTAAGAGGGCGCGGCCCGGACCGAAGGAAAACACTCATGATCACCGCCTCAGCCAATCTCAACCTGATGATCAAGGCGGCGCGTAAAGCGGCGCGCTCGCTGCTGAAGGACTTTGGCGAGGTTGAGAATTTGCAGGTCAGCTCGAAAAGCGCGGGCGATTTTGTCAGCCGGGCCGATATAAAGGCCGAGCAGATCATCCGCGAGGATCTGACCGAAGGTCGGCCGAACTACGGTTGGATGGGAGAAGAGTCTGAACCTGTGCCGGGCAAGGACCCAACCCGGCGTTGGATCGTGGACCCACTGGATGGGACGACCAATTTCCTGCATGGGATGCCGCATTGGGCCATTTCTATCGCCCTGGAACATAAGGACGAGATCGTTGCCGCCGTGATCTTTGACCCCGTCAAGGACGAGATGTTCACCGCCGAAAAGGGCGCGGGCGCTTGGATGAACGACCGCCGGATGCGGGTGTCAGACCGGCGTAATATGATCGAGATGGTGTTCGCCACCGGCATTCCCTTCGCCAACAACCCCGCCCTGCCCCAGCACCTGAAGCAACTGGCCAAGATCAGCCCGCAATGCGCCGGCCTCAGACGCTGGGGCGCGGCTGCGCTGGACCTGGCCTATGTCGGCGCCGGGCGGTTCGATGGATTTTGGGAAATGGGGCTGAAACCCTGGGATATCGCCGCCGGTCTGTTGATCCTGCGCGAGGCCGGGGGATTGGTCGAACCACTGGCGCCCGGGGCCGATCTGCTGACCTCGGGCGGGTTAATCGCCGCGAATGGCGCGGCTTTCGAGCGGTTCGCCGCAGATATCCGCTCGGCGTAGCGCGTTCGTAGGGTGGGCAATCTGCCCACCCAAATATTCATTCCGCCGCCGACGCTTTGTCCTGGGTTTTGGTGTCGAAATCGCTGGCGTCATGGCGCTCATGGAGTTGCATTTCGGCATCCCCAAAGGTGCGGTTCACCATGCGGCCACGCAGAACGGCAGGGCGCGCGTCGATCTGCTCGGCCCAGCGCAGAACATTTTTGTAGCTGCCCACATCCAAAAACTCGGCCGCACCGTACAACCGACCCAAGACCAGTTGCCCATACCACGACCATATCGCGATATCGGCGATGGAATAGTCGTCCACCATAAAGGCATTGTCGGCCAAATGGCGGTCAAGCACATCGAGTTGCCGCTTGGTCTCCATCGTAAAGCGATTGATCGGATACTCGAACTTCTCGGGCGCATAAGCATAGAAATGTCCGAACCCGCCGCCCAGGTAAGGTGCACTGCCCATTTGCCAGAACAGCCAAGATAACAATTCCGGGCGCCGTGCGGGGGCGGTTAAGAACGCCCCGAATTTCTCGGCGAGGTACAGCAGAATCGCACCGGACTCAAAGATCCGCGTGGGCGGTGTTGTACTGTGATCCATCAGCGCGGGGATCTTCGAATTTGGATTGGCCTCAACAAAACCGCTGCCAAACTGATCGCCTTCGCCAATGCGGATCAGCCAGGCATCGTATTCCGCGCCCGTATAGCCCGCTGCCAGAAGCTCTTCCAGCAGTATGGTGACCTTCACGCCGTTGGGCGTCCCCATCGAGTACAACTGCAGGGGGTGCTGGCCCACGGGGCGCTCGGCCTCATGTGTCGCCCCCGCGATGGGGCGGTTGATTTTGGCGAAAGTGCCGCCGTTTTCGGCGTCCCAAGTCCAGGTTTTGGGCGGGGTATAGGTATCGGTGCTCATGCGTTACGCGCCTTTCGTTTCAGCAGGTTCGGTTGAGTTCCAAGTGATCTGGGCATTGCCAGCGGTCATGGCGGCAGTAGCACGATCAAAGCGCAGATGCGCCAGCCCCTTGCCCTGCGCCACGGTATAAAGTGTGCCGACCGATTTCCCATCGGCCTCGATCGGCGTACCGGGCGCGGGCGCGGGACCGGCCACCCGCACCTGCACCAGGCCTTTGCGCAACGCGGTCTTGTGACGCATACGGGCGGTGACCTCCTGTCCCACATAGCAGCCCTTGCGGAAGTCGACACCGTGCAGGCGGTCGAACCCGGCTTCCAGGATATAGCTGTCGTTCGCGATCAGTTCGACCCCCGCTTGAGGGACGATGTGTTCGACGCGAAGTGCTGCCCATTCTGCGGGATCAGCGGGTTGAATGCGTTCAAGAACCGCTTGGGGGTCCCCGGTATAAAGGCGCCACCCCAAGGCCGGGTGGCGGGGATCCATCAGCGCCCCTTCCGGGGCCTCGCACCACCCTTGGATCACGGTCAAACCACTGACCTCGATTGTGACCGCCGCGCGCAAGCGGTACATCGCCAAGCGCTGCGCCAAATCACTGGCCTGCGCCGCGGCCACATCCAGCAGCACGGCCTCGCCATCGCTGTGCATCAGAAAGTCGCTGAGGTACTTGCCCTGCGGCGTCAGCAACGCGGCATAGACCAAGCCATTGTCCAACCCCTCGACCGAATTGGTCACCAGGTCCTGCAAGAACTTGCGGTGATCGGCCCCGCCGATCCGCAAGACGGCGCGATCGGCCGCCTGAAATCCTCTTGTCATCCTTCGCCCCTCCTGTTTTGAGGCACCTAAGCGCACTGGCGCTACCTGTCACCCCCCAAAGGAGCGCAAAGCTAATGACCGCGCCGCTCTCGATCATCATTCCCACGCTGAATGCCGCAGATGTGATCGGCCCGACACTGGCGACGCTTGCAGAGGGGCTGGGCGAGGGGCTGATCGCCGAGTTGATCCTGACCGATGGCGGCTCGACCGATGATATCGCCCAAGTGGCCGAGGCGGCGGGCGCGCAGTTTGTCGTTGGGCCGCCTGGGCGCGGCGGTCAGTTGGCGCGCGGCTGTGCGGTGGCGCGGGGGGCCTGGTTGCTGATCCTGCACGCCGACAGCCGCCCCGACCCCGGCTGGCCCGCCGCCGTGCGGGCCCATCTGGCCGATCACCCTGACCGCGCGGGATTTTTCGACCTGCGGTTTGACGAGGTCAGCCCGCCTGCCCGGTGGACCGCCGGCTGGGCCAATTGGCGCGCCCGCTGGCTGGGGGGCCTGCCCTATGGCGACCAGGGGCTGCTGATCTCGGCAGGCCTTTACCACCAAACCGGCGGCTACCCCGATATCCCGCTGATGGAGGATGTCGCGTTGGCCGACCGTCTGGCCCGCCGCCTGCGACCCCTTGGCCATGCCGTGACCACCTCGGCCGCCCGGTACCGTCAAAGCGGCTGGCTGCGCCGCGGCGCCCAAAATCTGACCACGCTACTGCTCTATCGCCTGGGCCGCGACCCGGTGAAGCTGGCCCGCCGCTACCGTCGCTGACACCCATTGGCAGCCCCGCTAAAACCCCTATAGTCATCCTCGATACCCTGTGGAGAACTCCCATGTCCCTCGCTCACGGCCGCCCCACCCGCGCTATTCCTGGCCCTTCGATGATCCCTGACCGGGTGTTGAACGCCATGCACCGCGAGGCGCCGAATATCTATGAGGGTGAGTTGATCGAGGTCACCAATCAAGTCCGCGCGGGCCTCAAACGCGTCGCCCGTACCCAGCACGACGTGGCTATGTATATAGGCAACGGCCATGCGGCATGGGAGGCCGCGTTGGCCAATACCGTGGCCCCTGGCGAGAAGATCTTGGTGTTGGTCACCGGCCGCTTCGGCCTGGGCTGGGCCGAGATGGCGCGGGCCCTGGGCGCGGACGTCGAGTTGATGGATTTCGGCACCGACCGTGCGGCGGATCCCGCGCGGCTCGAGGCGCGGCTGCGCGCCGACACGACCCATGAAATCACCTCCGTTCTCACGGTGCAGACCGACACCGCCTCCTCGGCCAACAACAACATCGCGGCCCTTGGCCAAGCGATCCGCGCCGCGAGCCACGCTGCCCTTTATCAGGTCGACTGTATCGCCAGCCTGGCTTGCGAGCGGTTCGAAATGGACGCCTGGGGCGTCGATGTTATGGTCGCGGGCTGCCAAAAGGGGCTGATGACCCCGCCCGGTATGGGGTTCACATTCGCCAACCCACGCGCATTGGAAAAGCGCAAAACGCTCGACCGCGTCTCACCCTATTTCGACTGGCTACCGCGACTAAATCCCGAACTCTATTACCAAAACTTCTGCGGCACCGCACCCACGCACCATCTCTATGGCCTGCACACCGCCCTGCACATGCTACTCGAGGAGGAGGGGCTCGAGAATGTATGGGCCCGCCACCGTACCCTGGCCGAAACCGTCTGGGCCGCCGCGCAAGTCTGGTCCGAAACCGGACAGCTGCGCCTGAACATCGCGTCCCCCGCCCACCGCTCGGTCGCTGTCACGACCCTGCGCACCGGCCCCGATGACGGGGGCCGCCTGCGCCGCTGGGCCGAGGATCAAGCCGGGCTGACCCTGGGCGTCGGCCTGGGCCTGGACGGCGCGACGACCCCACCCGGTGACAGCCTGTTCCGCATCGGCCATATGGGCCATTTGAACCCGCCGATGCTGATGGGCACACTGGGCACCATCGACGCGGGCCTCAAAGCCCTGGGGATCGCCCACGGCGGCGGCGCCCTACGCGCAGCCGCAAACGTCATCGGTAAAGCCCTGGAAACCCCCGCAAAAACCGACGCTGCCTAACCATTACTTTGTCCCAAAAATATCCCGGGGAGCGCGAGGGGCTGGCCCCTCGCCTATGCCCGCGCGTCCGCGATTGCCCCAGGCAGTGCGGCCTCAAACGCATCCAAATCCGCCGCTGTCCCCGCGCTCACCCGAATACAGCGGTTCTCGGGGGCCACAAACGGCATCCGCACAAACACGCCGCGCGCGACCAACCCCTCCAGAACCGCTTTGGCAAATACCCCATCCCGGCCACAATCGATCGTGACAAAATTGGTGGCCGAGGGCAGGGCCCGCAGCCCCTGTGCCGCGGCGATCCGCGCAATCCGCTCCCGCGCGACCTCGACCTGAGCCACCACATGCGCCAGCCAATCCTGCGCGCCCAGCGCCGCCAATGCCCCCGCCTGCCCGACGCGGTTCACCCCGAAATGGTTGCGCACCTTGGCAAATCCGCCGATCAATCTTGGCGCGCCAAGGGCATAGCCGATGCGCGCGCCCGCCATGCCATGCGCCTTGGAAAAGGTCCGCATGCGGATCACCTGGGGGTTCTCCATATCCAACGCGGGCAAGGTCTCTGCCGGGGCGAATTCGCCATAAGCTTCGTCCAAGCACAGAACCGCGCCCTGGGGCAGGCGATCAATCATCGATTGAACGACCCCGGCCTCATGACAACTCCCCATCGGATTGTCTGGATTTGCCAGGTAAATCAAGGCGGCTTCGACCTCGGCCGCCTTCGTCAGCAACGCTTCGGGATCCTCGGCGTTGTCCCGATACGGCACTGTATGCAGCGTTCCGCCATAGCCCGCGACATGATAGTTAAACGTCGGGTACGCCCCGGCCGAGGTCACCACCGACACCTCCGGTTCGACCAACAGGCGCACCAGTGATCCAAGCAGGCCATCGATACCCGCCCCCACCACGATGTTTTCCATCGCCACCGCATGATGCGCGGCCAGCGCCTGCCGCAGTTCGAAATTCTCAGGATCGCCGTATTTCCAGACCTCGGCCGCGGCCCTTTCCATCGCGGCAATCGCCTCCGGGGCCGGTCCGAAAACGCTTTCGTTGGCCCCCAGGCGGGCCGCGAACGGCCGCCCCAAGGCGCGCTCCTGCGCTTCGGGCCCGACAAAGGGGACTGCGGCGGGCAAGCTGTCGATCAGAGGGGTGAAACGCGGCATTATTCCATATCTTTAAGGCGGGTCAGCGCGGCCTGAAGTTTGGCGGCTTCCGCCTCAAGCTCGTCCAACCGGGTGCGGGCCTCGTCGACAACCGCCTCAGGCGCGTTGGCCAGAAACTTTTGGTTACCCAACTTGCCTTTCAGTCCGCCCATTTCCTTGCTCAATTTGCCCGTCGCCTTGTCCAGGCGCGCTTTTTCGGCCGCGATGTCAATGACATCCGCCAGCGGCAAGCAGAAGGTTCCACCAGGGACCGGCAGGGTGACAGCGCCCTTCGGCGCGGCTGCCGCGCTCTCAAAGGCCGACACCCGGGCCAGGCGTGCAATCAGGCTGCGGTTGCGGTCCAGGGCGCCCCGCCCCGCCGCGTCCAGCTCAACCTGGATCAGCGGGATCTTGGCGCCGACGGGCACATGGGTTTCCGCCCGGACCGAGCGGATTTGGTCGATCAGATCGATCACCCACAGCATTTCCGCATCGGCGGCTGGATCGGCAATGTCGGTGGTGTAGGTGGGCCAATCGGTATGAACCAACATCTTGGGGCGGGTCGCGGTTTGCTTCCACAGGGCCTCGGTGATGAAGGGCATCATGGGATGCAGCAGGATCATGCATTGGTCCAGCGCCCAAGCCATGGTTTGGCGGGTTTCCTGCACGACATCGGCGTCCTCACTGGCCAGGAGCGGTTTGGCGAACTCGATGTACCAGTCGCAGACCCGGCCCCAGACATGGGCGTAGAGGCCATTGGCGGCGTCGTTAAACCGATATGCCCGCAGGGCCGCGTCGGTGGCCGCGACGGCGCGCGCAGTCTCGCCGATGATCCATTTGTTCGCGGTCTGTGTGGGCGCCTCGGGGCGGGTCGTTGGGCCGGTGTAGGCCGCGTTCATCTCGGCGAAACGGACGGCGTTCCACAGTTTGGTGCCGAAGTTGCGATAGCCCTTGATCCGGTCGGTCGACAGCTTCAGGTCACGGCCCATGGCGGCCATGGCGGTCAGCGTGAAGCGCACGGCATCGGCGCCGAATTCGTCGATCAGTTCGAGTGGGTCGAGGACATTGCCCAAGCTTTTGGACATCTTCTTACCCTTCTCGTCCCGAACCAGCGCGTGGACATAGACGGTGTGGAAGGGGATTTCTTTGACGGTCTCTAGCTGCATCATCATCATCCGGGCGACCCAGAAGAAGATAATGTCGAAGCCGGTGATCAGGACATCGGTGGGGAAGTATTTTTTGAGGGCGTCGGTTTGCTCAGGCCAGCCGAGGGTGCCGATGGGCCAGAGGCCGGAGGAGAACCAGGTGTCGAGAACGTCGGGGTCGCGCCAGAGCCCAACAAACTGCGTTCCCGTCTCATCAGGTATTGTAAACGAACCGACGTACTTCTCTCTTTTTCGCTCCGGTTGTTTGTAAAAAAGGCTCTTTGACCCATGTGGCTCAAAGACCTCCTGATAACCAGAGATAGCTTTAATTTCTTCAAGCCATCCATAGTACTGTCGCGCCAAAGTCAACGCTTCGGCGTACGATGCGGCGCAGAATGAAACTGGTGTATCCCAATCCAGATAGATGGCGGGGTCGTTCGCGTTTTCATCAATCACTTGCAGACTGGGCCCATACCAAACTGGAATCTGGTGCCCCCACCACAACTGGCGGGAGATGCACCAGGGTTCGATGTTTTCCAGCCAATTGTAATAAACCTTCTCGTGTTGCTCGGGCAGGATTTTGGTGCGGCCGTCGCGGACGGCGTCGATGGCAGGCTGGACGATTTTGGCGGTGTCGACGAACCATTGGTCGGTCAGCATCGGCTCGATCACCACCTTCGAGCGGTCGCCGAAGGGCTGCATGATCTTCTTGGCCTCGACCAGCGGGACCGTTTCGGCCTGGGTGGGCATATTGCCCACCCTACTTGGGTCGTTCTGTAGGGTGGGCAATATGCCCACCGCCTCCGGCCCATCGAGGCTGGGGATCATGACCGCAAGCCCTTTAGCCGTGATCTGCTCAACCACCCGTTTGCGGGCATCGAACCGGTCGAGGCCACGCAGGTCGTCGGGAACCAGGTTGAGCGTATCAACCTCTCCTTCGGTGAACTCTGCACCGCCCGCGATCTGTTGCGCCCGTGCCGCGGCATCGGCATAGGACGCGCCGTCGTCGCGCATGGCCCCCTTGGTGTCCATGAGGCGATACATCGGGATGTTGCCGCGTTTGGCAACCTCGTAGTCGTTGAAGTCATGCGCGCCGGTGATCTTGACCGCGCCCGAGCCGAAGTTGGGGTCGGGATAGGTGTCGGTGATGATCGGGATCAGACGGCGATGCTCTTTGGGACCAACAGGGATCTCGCAAAGTTGACCGACGATGGGGGCATAGCGCTCGTCGGACGGATGAACGGCCACCGCGCCGTCGCCCAGCATCGTCTCGGGCCGCGTGGTGGCGATGGAGATATAGTCGCGGGTCTCGCGCAGCGTCTCGTTGCCGTCCTCATCCTTCTCGACATACTCGTAAGTGGCGCCCCCGGCGAGCGGGTATTTGAAGTGCCACATATGGCCGTCGACCTCGAGGTTCTCGACCTCCAGATCGCTGATCGCCGTTTCGAAATGCGGATCCCAGTTGACCAGCCGCTTGCCGCGATAGATCAGGCCCTTGTTGTACCAATCGACAAAGACCTTAAGGACGGCATCGTGGAAGTTCTGCCCGCCGGGCGACCCCTCGGGGTCTTGGGGCGCGCCAGCCATTGTAAAGGCCTCGCGGTCCCAGTCGCAACTCGCGCCGAGCTTTTCCAACTGGTTGCGGATGTTCGAGCGGGATTTGGTTTTTTGCTGCCAGACGAGGTCCACGAACTCTTCGCGGCTCATGTCCGTACGGCGGCGGTTGGTCTTGGCCAACTCGCGCTCGACGACCATTTGCGTGGCGATGCCCGCGTGATCGGTGCCGGGTTGCCACAGCGTGTCAAAGCCGCGCATCCGGTGCCAGCGGGTCAGGATGTCTTGCAGTGTGTTGTTGAAGGCATGCCCCATGTGCAGCGCGCCGGTGACATTGGGCGGCGGGATCATGATGCAAAAGGTCTCTTCCCGCGACTTATTGGCCCCGGCAGCGAAGGCCCCGGCATCCTCCCACGCGGCCATGATGGCGGCTTCCGAGGCGGCGGGGTCGAAGTTTTTGTCGATCGGCATGGCTGGGCTTTCACGCGTGGTCCAAAAGGTCGCGCCTCAATAGCGTGGCCTTTGGCCAAGGGAAAGGGGCGGTCTGGTCTGGACGCAGGTAGAGGCGCCGATTAAGCATCGTCCAATGGATCAGAACACTGCCCCCGCAGACGGCTGCAGATTATGTGGCGCCCTTTCGGCCTGTTCATGATTGTCCCGCTGATCATAGGACTGTTGCTGACAACTTTCGCAATGCTCGAAGCGCGCAAGGCGAACCGCTTGGATAATGATGGCGTGTTGACAACCGCCATGATCACCGGGCGTGATATCGAGGTGCGGAGAGACAGTGACGGGGATCGCAAAACGACGTATTATGTATCGTTCTCCTATCCCGTGGCGGGCGCCAATCGATCCGCGCGGGATGCGGTCAGCCGGGCGTACTACGACCAAGCCATCGCCGGTGAGACACGCCAAATGCGCTATTGGCGTAAGGACCCAAGTGTGTTGGAACTGGAGATCGGCTCGACCGCAAAAACCCACAGGATCCTGCAGATTTTCGCGGCCCTTTTGCTGGCGGGCAGCGGTGCTTTACTGTTGACAGAGTGGCGACTGGCCAATCGCGCTGTCCGATTGCGCGACCGGGGCATAGCACGCACAGCCGAGGTTACCCAACATGTCGAGACAAAGATCACGCTGAACAAACGCAAAATGTACCGCTTGGGATGGACCGACAATACGGGCGCGCGGGGCCGATCCTTCGTGATGACCTCGGCCAAGGTCGACGCGTTTCCGATTGGGCATCCCATCACCATTTACGCCGATCCCAAGGGGCGGTTGCCGTCTGTTTGGGAAGGTGATGTGGGGCGGCCCGCTCAGCGCTAGACACCGCGCCGCGGCCTGCTATCCTTGTGCCAAATCCATCCCTTTATCGAGAGCGATCCCATGAGCAAATTTGGTGCCAGCCAGTCGACCTTGCGCAAAGAAGACACGCGGTTTCTGACCGGCACGGGGAATTACATCGCCGACGACGTGCCCGAGGGGGCGGCGGTGATGGTCTTTTTCCGCGCGCCGGTCGCGCATGGGGTGATCACCACGCTGGATGTGACGGACGCACGGGCGGCCGAGGGGGTCTTGGGCGTTTACACAGCGGCGGATCTGGCGGGAAAGCTGATCAACTCGATCGATTTCGACCTGCTGCCCCTGCCCGGTGGGGGCAAGGGGGCGGCCCCGGTACGGCCGATGCTGGCGGACGGGCGGGTGCGGTTCGCGGGCGAGGCGGTGGCGGCCGTAGTCGCGACATCACGCCAAGCGGGGCTGGACGCTTTGGATCTGATCGACTTCGCGGTGGATGACCTGCCGGTGCATGTCGCGACCGCCGTGGGTGGGGAAGCAATCCACGCGGAGGCGCCCGGAAACCTCGCCTTCGATTGGCACTACGGCGATGCGGCGGCGACCGAGGCCGCCTTTGCCAATGCCGCGCATACGGTCAGTTTGGACCTGGTCGACAATCGCATCATCTGCAACGCGATGGAACCGCGCGGTTGCTGGGCGCGGATGGAAGACGGGCGGCTGCACCATGCGGTCAATGGCCAGGGCGTCTGGGGCGCCAAAGGGGCTTTGGCCAAGAAACTGGGCATGAACCCTGAGGATGTCCGGGTGACCACGCCCGACGTGGGCGGCGGCTTTGGGATGAAAGCCTTTGACTACCCCGAGCAGTTCTTGGTCTGTCATGCCGCCCGCGAGTTGGGCGTCGCGGTGCAATGGATCAGCGAGCGGGGCGAGGCGATGCTGACCGACAACGGCGGGCGCGACCTGGTCACGCTTGCCGAGGCGGCTTTTAACGCGGATAGCAAATTGGTCGCGTTTCGGATCCACTCGACCTGCAATCTGGGCGCCTATAACTCGACCTTTGCCCAGCACATCCAATCCAGCCTGGCGCTGAATGTGGTCAGCGGCATCTATGACGTGCAGGTCGGCTATTTCGCCGTCAAAGGCGTTTATACCAACACAGTGCCGGTCGACGCCTATCGCGGCGCGGGCCGCCCCGAAGCGATCTATGTGATCGAACGTTTGATGGATTACAGTGCCAAAGTGCTGGGTGTGGACCCCCTAACGCTGCGACGCAAGTCGTTCATTCCGGCCGAGAAGTTCCCCTATAAAACCTTCTCGGGTGTCACCTATGACGTGGGCAACTTCGAACGCCTGCTGCGAAAGGCGGAAGACGAGGCGGACCTGGCGGGCTTTGCCGCGCGCAAAGCCGCCAGTGCCGCCGAAGGCAAGCGGCGCGGCATCGGCCTGTCTTATTACATCGAATCCATCCTGGGCGGGATGGAGGAAACCACCAAGATCGAGTTCGCCGAGGACGGGATGGTCAATGTCTATGTCGGCACCCAGTCCAACGGCCAGGGGCACGAGACCGCCTTTGCCCAAATCTTGCATTCCGCCGCCGGGATCCCGTTTGACAAGATCCGTTATATCCAAGGCGACAGCGACCTGATCGCATCGGGCGGCGGGACCGGGGGCTCGCGCTCGCTCACGATGCAGGGCAACTCGATCAACGAGACGGCAAAGATTGTCATCGATAAATTCCGCCCCCTAGCTGAGGAGGAATTGGAGGTCGCCGCCGCCGATCTGGTGTTCGAAGACGGCGCTTTCGCCGTCGCAGGCACCGACCGGCGCGTCACGCTGATGGCCCTGGCCGAGGAAGCCCGCCGTCGCGAAATGATCGACCTGCTGACGACAGAGCATGAGTTCACCGTCACCGCACGCTCGTTTCCCTATGGTGCGCATTTCGCGGAAGTGGAGGTCGACCCCGAAACGGGCGTCACGAGATGCGTTAAATACACGGTGGTGGATGATTTTGGGGTGCTGATGAACCCAATGATCGTCGCGGGGCAGGTGCATGGCGGTGTTGCGCAAGGCATCGGTCAGGCGATCACCGAGCAGACGGTCTATGACGGTCAGGGCCAGCTGCTCAGCGGCACCTTCATGGACTATGCGATGCCCCGCGCCGATGACATCCCCTTCATCCCATTCTCGGTCGAACTGACCCCCTCGACCACCAACCCGATGGGGCTGAAGGGCTGTGGCGAAGCAGGAACGGTCGGCGCCTTGGCCGCGGTGACCAATGCCGCACTCGATGCGGTTTGGGAGGTCGGCGTGACCCATGTGGACATGCCGCTGACACCATCGCGGATGTGGGGTTGGCTGGACGCGGCGGCGCGCCAAGCGGCAGAATGACATTCGAAATACAGCGCGACACCTTGGAGGACCCCAGGGTGGTCGCGCTGATCCAGGCGCATCACGCGCATTCCTTCGCGCATTCGCCGGCCACCAGTGTGCACACGCTGGATATCGCGGCACTGCAGGCACCGGATGTGAGGTTTTTTGCACTGTGGCGTGGGGCCGAGGTGTTGGCCACCGGGGGTTTGAAGGTGATGACGGCGCACGATGGCGAGGTGAAGTCGATGCATGTGGCGGACGCAGCCCGCGGGCTGGGCCTGGGGCGGCGGATGCTGGCACATCTCGAGGCGCATGCGCTGGGTTTGGGGATGACCCACTTATGGCTGGAAACCGGATCGATGATCGCATATGCCCCGGCGCGGGCGCTTTATGCGCGCGCCGGGTTTGAGATCTGCAAGCCCTTTGGGCACTATGTCGAAGACCCCAATAGTGTTTTTATGACCAAGCCGCTTATGCCCCCGCAGGGCCATGAGGCCGATCAAATCTGACCGCGATTGCGCCGCGACAGCTTTTCCAACTCCTGCGCTGCGTTTTGCGACAGCGGCAATTGGCTGGCCCAGATCACATCGTTGCGGGTTATGCCGATATCCTTGAGCATGTGATCGTCAAGAGCCGTCACGTTCTGGAGCAGCGCGCGATCTTGGCGCTGTTCATGGCGTTGCTTGATCCATGTCCACAAGGCGGCCAGCAGGCTGGCGACGCGCGGGCGTGTGAGGGTTAGTATGGTCATTCTACGCTCCTGTCTTTGGTGGTGGCGAGAGGGTCGTGAAACCCTTGCGCTGGACAATCGCGCGCATTCATGTTTCAATCAAACGAATAGTTTTCAACTTATCTATCAGTTTTTCTGATGATCTTGAGGTGCCGTCATGAATGCCCCCTCCGTCCCTTCGATCCCCTTGCTGGAACTCGATTTGCTGCGCACATTGGTGGCGATTGCCGAGACGGGGAATTTCTCGTCTGCCGCCGAAGCTGTGCACCGCACCCCTTCGGCGGTGTCGATGCAGGTCAAGAAGATCGAAGAACTGTTGGGCAGACCAGTCTTCCTGCGCGACAGCCGATCGGTGCGCTTGACGGCCGACGGGGAGGTGCTGCTGGAACATGGCCGACGGGTGCTGGCACTGAATCGCGAGGTCATCTCGCGGTTCGTAACGCCAGACCTGGCGGGTGAGGTACGGGTGGGTGCCTTTGACGACATCGCCGAACGCCTTCTGCCGGGGATGCTACGCCGCTTTGCGCAAAGCCATCCCTGCATCACCGTCAGCGTTGTCGTGGGCGATACGAATTTCCTGACCAGTCAGGTGAAAGAAGGACGATTGGATATGGCGCTCATCGCCTGCAGTTGCGGCGGCGACGACACCTATGGAAGCGAAATTCTAATGCAAGAGCAGTTGGTCTGGGCCACGGTCGCGGGCGGGGTTGCGGCCGAACAAGACCCCCTGCCAGTGTCGGTCTGGGAAGACGGCTGCGCCTGGCGCACTGCGGGAATCAGCGGGCTTGATGCGCAGGGGCGCGCCTGGCGGATCGCCTTTCAAAGCGCCCATATCTCAGGGCAGAAGGCAGCCATCCTGGCCGATTTGGCAGTTGCACCGCTTCCCGTGTCGGCGCTGGACGGTAAGATCATCGAAGCAAAACCCAAATGCGATCTGCCACCCCTGCCGAAATATGCCTTGGGACTGTATATGACCAAAGATCCCTCGGCCCCGGTGCGGGCAGCAGCGGATCACCTGCGGGCGAGTTTTCTGCGCCGGGGATAAGCTGCGGCCATTGTCGCCCAGGGGCACTCGCCGGAGCCTGCGGCGGGGAGATTTTCTGAAAAATGGCGCTTGTGATCAATCCTTATTGAAATACGCACCGGTGCCTTGATGATACACGCGGTCAGTGGGCAGTATGTCACCGGGGGCATAGGTCGGCATGGTCTCAGCACGGGCATAGATAGCGCCGAAGTCGCGATAGGCCTGATCGAGCAGCGCCTCGAAACTGTCGATCACGAAGTAGCTCTCTTGAAAATCATCGATGCGGTAGTCGGTGTGCATGACACGCTCCAGATCGAACCCGATGCGATTGGGGCTGGGATCCTCGAGCGCGAAGCGGGTTTCGGTGGGCGAGGACATGATGCCCGCCCCAAACAAGCGCAAATCGTCGCCTTGGACAATCAATCCAAACTCGATGGTGTACCAATAGAGGCGGGCGAGCATGTGGAGCTTTCCTTCGCGGATCGCCCGCGCACCGCCCGCGCCATAGGCCTGCATAAAGGCGGCATAGGTTGGATCGGCGAGCAGGGGCACATGACCGAAGATATCGTGAAAGATGTCCGGCTCTTCGATGTAGTCGAATTCTTCGGCGCCGCGGATAAAAGCGCCCGAAGGGAAGCGGCGGTTGGCGAGGTGATCAAAGAAAACCTCGTCCGGGACAAGGCCCGAGACCGGCACGACCCGCCAGCCTGTCAGTTTTTCCAGGCGATCGGAAAGACGACCCATATGCGGAACGCCGCCCTGCGAGAGGGCGATTTTGTCGATGGCGTCCAGATAAGCCTGGCAGGCACGCCCAGGTAAAAGCTTGGCCATGCGGGCGAGCAGCGCGTCCCAACGGGCGTGCTCGTCCGGCGTGTAGTCATCCCAGCGTTGGTCGATGGTGAAATCGGCGGCCACGGGGCCGGTGGGGCGGCGGGTGGGGGCTTCGATATCCTTCATGGCGGATCCTCCTGCCTTTGGTGTAAGCGGCGCGGCGGGAATGAGGTTTCATTCACTCTAAGGATCAATCTCTTTTCGGATTACTGTTCCACTTTCAGATATATTGTGAAACTGTATCGCATGGATCTTCAAGACACCGAAATTCTGCGTCACTTGCAACGCGACGCCACATTGACCCATCAGACCTTGGCCGCGCGCACGGGCATGAGTGCCACCACCGTTTGGCGCCGAATCCAAAGCCTCGAGGCGGCGGGGATTCTGACCGCGCGGGTGGCCCTGGTGGACCCGCGAAAGGCCGGGCTGGCGACCACAGTGATGACGGAAGTCACGCTGACCGGCCACAACAAGGACAATCGCACGGCATTCGAGCGGCTGGTGACGGCGGCACCCGAGATCCAGGAGTGCTATTCCGTGTCGGGCAGCCACGACTATCGCCTCCTGATCCGGGTGCGCGACATCACGGCCTATGAGCATTTTCTGATGGAAGTTCTGCTGGCCAATCCGGCCGTCGCCAGCGCCAATACCAGTTTCGTCTTGCGGCAGGTGAAATACACAACTCAATTGCCTTTGTAACAAACCCTCGCGAAGTTGCGCCTTGATCCATGCGGTCAGCGCGCGTGTAATCCGCGCCATGGTAGATCGGTCCCCGCGCACACATGTCTTTATCATTGATGGCACGCTCAGTCGCCTGCACGAGGGGCACGAGAGCAATGCAGGCATGCTCTATAAACTGCTCAACGAGGTCGGCCCCAGCGCCCGACAGACTGTCGGCTATGACGCGGGCATCCAGGGCGAGGGTTGGTACAAATGGCTGAACGTCGCGGCGGGGCTGACGATCAACCTGTCGATCCAAGCAGGCTATGCGGCGCTGAGCAGCCGCTATCAGCCCGGCGATACAATTATGATTTTCGGCTATTCGCGTGGGGCCTATGCGGCGCGCAGCCTGGCCGGGTTTATCGAGCGGATCGGGCTGTTGCGACGGCGCCATGCCACGCAACGTCGGGTGCACCGCGCGTTTCGCTACTACGAGAACCGCGAACCGGGGCCAGAGTCGGATAATTTCACCCGCAGCTATTGCCATTGCGGCGTGCCAATCGCGGTGTTGGGGGTCTGGGACACAGTCAAAGCCCTGGGGTTGCCCTATCCGCTGGTCAGTCGCTTGGCACCGCTGGCGACCGAATTTCACAACCACCACCTGGGCCATAACGTGATGAACGCCTATCAAGCCCTGGCGAGTGACGAGACACGCACCGCCTATCGCCCTTTGCCTTGGAAGCGACAGGAAAACTGGGTCGGCACGCTAGAGCAGGTCTGGTTCCCCGGCGCCCATGCAGATGTGGGCGGCCAAGTGGGCTTTTACCCCAGGGCGCGACCGCTGGCCAATGCCCCGCTTCTTTGGATGCTGGGCCGGGCCGAGGCACAGGGGCTGCTGTTGCCCGGCGGATGGCGAGATCGGTTCACCGTGGACCCGGGCGTGCCAGCCTATGGATGCCTGCGCAATCTGGGCAAATTCTTTCTATCCCGCCGCCCAAGGCAGGCGGGCGTTTGCGATTCAGAGTGCGAGCATCCGACCATTCCCGCCCGTATGGCCGTACGGCGGTTCTATAAGCCGAAAGCCCGATGGGCGCAGCCGCCCGAACCCATGGTCGAAGATCCGCCGCGCCCCTTTGCCATCAACTGAACAAAAAACCGAACAGGACCAGCAGCGCAACGCAGACCAAACCCTCGATCGCCCCGACAATGCGCCCATGCGCGCGGGGGTCCCAATAGCTGACCGGGCTTTCAAAGACCCAATTTGAAAGGGGCCAGAAATGCGGGCGGCCATCGTCGTGATGAAGGGAAAAATCAAGTGCGCGGGCGGATTCATACAGCGGCTCGGGCCATTGAACCCGACCGCGCCGCCATCAACTCAGGTCGCCCGTGCCTTGGACAACAAATCCGCCAATTCACTGCGAACCAACTTGCGCAAGCGATCCTGCAACCCATCGGCCATCATATGCGAAAGCTCTTCACGCACCAACTCGCCGACAAGGCCGCGCAAAGCAGGATCCCCATTCGTTGGTGTGTTGGTGTTCCCTGCCGTCTCGACCCGTGCAGCGGCCCCCAGAACCAAGGGCTTGGGCGATTTGTTCGTTAGCGTCAGTGGCGCAGGCTTGGTGTCGCTGCGCGCTGCCTCCTCGCTGACCAAAGTGCGAATGGTGTCGAGCAAAGGGTCATCGTTTGGTGTGGTGCCGTCGGTCATCGCCTATCCTTCTTCTCAACCACCCGAGGTCTTTGATCTATTTGCTGTAACGGTCCCGCAACTGGTCCAAAATATTACCCTCAACAGTGCTGTAAGGGGCATTCCGAACCCGGTTGAAGTTCACGTCGGGGTCATAGGTCGGGATACCAAGATTTAGATGCTCAACCGTTAACAGGCCCATCGCCTGCAACAGCTGATAGGCGGCGACATATTCGTCCCGCTGGCTGGACAGCAGCTGGAACTCGGCATCGCGCAAGTCCTGTTCCAGGTCCAGAACATCCAGGGTGGTGCGGGCGCCCAATAGCGCCTCTTCGCGGACGCCTTCAAAGGCGATGCGCGCGGCGCGCACCTCCTCGCGATTGGCCATGATGGTCGCGCGAAAGACGGCCAGATTGGACCAGGCCGTCGCCACGTTTTGGCGGATGGCGCGCGCACTGCTTTGCACATTCGCGCGTTGCTGGGCCAAGACCGCCTCGGACTGACGCACCAGCGAACTCAACTCGCCGCCCTGATACAGCGGGACCGTACCGGTAATGGCACCGCCAACACTGAAGTTTTCCGAACTGGCGCCAGCGGCGTCACCCAAAAAGTCAAAGCCCTGATCTTGAACCGTAATATTGCCGCGTGTCGAGATGCGCGGCCCCCGCGCGCCACGTGCGCGCGTGACGTCGAACTCGGCAGCCGTCACGTTGAAGCGGGCGGCGTTCAACTGCGGTTGCTCGCGCATCGCGATCGCCTCGGCATCGGCCAGCGTGGCAGGCAGATCGGGCAGCCGCGGCGGAGGTTGCAGATTGTTCGCGGGCACGCCAACAACCGCCTGATAGTTCTCGCGCGAGACCGCCAGACTGCCTTGAACAGCGGCTTCGGTGGCTTGCGCCGCGGCCAGACGGGCCTCGGACAGGCTGACATCGGTGCGCGTCACCTCGCCCAGATCGAACCGGTCTTGCGTGGCGCGGACCTGCTCACCCAGCACGCGGACATTGTTTTGGGCAACCTCAAGGTTCTGGAGGTCGCGGCGCACATCCATATAAGCGGCCACGGCATCCAGCAGCACGGACTGCTCGACATCGCGCAGCAATTGGCGTTGGGCCGAAACCTGCGCGCGGGCGGATTCGATTGCCGCCCTGGTCTGACCGTGATCATACAGCAACAAGGTGCTGCTGAGCTGAAAACTAAAGGTATTGCCAAACTCCAGATCGAACCCGTCCGAGACCTTTTGGTCGTTCGAAGACAAGTTGCCTTCGACCGTTCCATCCAACGTGGGTCGCCGGTTCGACCGGGCCTGCGCAACACCTTCATCGATGCCACGGAGTTGAGCCCGACTGGCCTCGAGCTGCGGGCTCATCTGATAGGTCTTGATCAGCGTATCGGTAAGGGTTTCGGCCTGACTGGGCTGTCCCAAGCCAACGGCAAGCGCCGCGGCGCAGGCAATGGCGGCGGCAAAGCGGGAAGCGTTCATGTTCAAATGCCTCTGTTGACCAACAGGTTAGAGCCTAGGCCCCCCCCCGCCACAGATCAACGCTTGGCTTCAGAATTCGAAGCCCTGGGCCGCTTCGAACCCGTCTAAGGTCGGCGCTGTTGCATCAAAAGCATGACGCCAAGCAATTGTGTCCCCGGCTTTCACACCGACCCGCACATGGCCCGCGATGCCGGTCATAAAAATGGCCGCGACCCGTCCACCATCCTTCAACTGATCCAACAGCGCTTGCGGGATCTGCTGCACGCCACCTTGGACGATGATCACATCATGCGGCCCATGCGCGGCATCCCCCTCGGCCAGGGGCGCTTGATGGACGACCGCGTTATGAACCCCTTCGGCCATCAGGGTCGAGGCGGCCTCGGCCGCCAAATCCGCCTCGGCCTCGATCCCGATCACGGCCTCCGCCAATTGCGCGATCACAGCGGTCGAATACCCCAAGCCGCAGCCAATATCCAAGACCAGATCATCAGGGCCAATCGCCAGTGCATCGAGCATTTTGCTGAACACACGCGGGTCCAACACCACCCGGCCAGGGGCCAAGGGCACATGCTCGCCCGCATAGGCGACCGGTTTCAGCGCCGTCGGCACATAGGCTTCGCGCGGCACAGCAAGCATCGCATCGATGATCGGATACAGGGTTACATCCGAGGGGCGCACCTGGCAATCAACCATCGTGGTGCGGGCGGCAACATAGTCAATCATCTGCGCGGATCCTGGCAAGGCGGCGGTTCGCTTCGTTCCTGCCATAATCGCGAGGCGTGAGCAACGGCTGGAAACAGACAACCCAAAAGGTTTCGCGGTGACACACGAGACAGCCAGCTAGGGTGCCTGCGGCGTGTGAAATCGGCGGCACCTAGAACACACCAGCGAGTGGTCTCACTCAGACCGGTCGAAGCTCCATTTCCCAGCCCCATTTGTCGATATGAAGAGAAAGATGAAGCAATAAAGCACGATCGTCTCGCCGCCATTGGCGATCGGAAAAAACCCTTGGGTGCCGTGAAACTGAGCTACTCCCCATATGTTGGACAGTATCTGGCGTAAATTGAGCTACTCTTTGCTGCTGCTGGTCAGGTTTGGTTTCGCCTTTTCTCAGCCAATAGACCACGGCAAAGAGTTTCCCGCCAAGGGCGGAATGAGGGCGCTTGCGGTTGTAGAACTCGATCCATTTTTTAACGCCTGCCTTCGCCTCTGATCCTGTCTCCCAGGCATTCGGGTAGACGCACTCGTATTTCAGGCTCCACCACAACCGCTCGACAAAGATATTGTCTAGGAACCGCCCCTTGCCATCCATCGAGATGCGCACGCCGGAGCGGCGTAGCCTGAACCCCGAACCGGCTGGAAAGTTCGGATACCGTCTGTTCACCCTTCAGCGCCTCCAACGCCACCTTCGCCTTGAACTCAGGCGCATGTTGCTTCCGTCTCGACATCTCTGATCTCCTCTGCGTCGAAGACCAGCAGACAACAAATCGTAGCTTACGTCAGTGTCCGATTTTCGGGGGGGGGTAGCTCACAAAACGGCGAACCCGCCGAGTGCCGCGATTTCGAGAAAGAAACGAAGTGCGAGATTTGCAGCGTTCATCGTCATAACTCCAGATTCAAAACTGCGGAAAGAGTTGGCCCCGGTTCTCTCCAAAGACCGGGGCCAATGCATGTCGCCTGACCTTGCGTCACACTTCTGGTTCGACGCGCGCCTTGAGCGCCTGGTTCATCGCTTCGAAGCCATTCTCCGTGTCCTCGCGGATCAAGGCGAGCAGCGGATAGGCCAGGATACCTTTGAAGGTTTCGCCGTGGTGAAGGATCATCGTGCCGTGGGCGGTCTCTTCAAGGATGAAGTAGTGTTCGCCGTCGAAAACACCTTTGAAGCCTAGCCGTCCGACCCAGCGGAGCTCTGCATTTGTGTCAGCGGCCACAACTTCCGGCGTGAAATCCATCGGCGCGTTGCCCTCTGACTGTACGGTGATTTCAAGATGGTTGCCGACAGTCAGATCACCGGAAAGGCGTTTCACGAAGGGGTTCCACTCTGGATAAGCCTCTCCGTCCGTAAGTTCTTCCCAGACGTCAGAGGCGGGAGCGGCGATTTCGATCTCGGTGCTGATGGAGGGGCCGATAAAAAGGCCGACGCCGTAAGCGGCGACAAGGGCGAGGGCGGCAACTGAAGCGGATTTCTTGAGGATGGACATTTTCTTGGTTCCCTTGGTTTTGGCCAATTGGCCGTTTGCGTTTTGACTGAACCCAAGATGCGCTATCCAAGAACGTTGATAAATTGTCTGATTTATCATACTAGGTATAGAAATTCTTATATAAAATCTCGTATGCAGCCATCGCTCGACCATATCCGCACCTTTCATGCTGTCGCCAAGCACGGTTCCCTCCTCGCGGCGTCGCGCCATTTGGGCCTGACCCAGCCGACCGTAGGACGTCATATCGATTTACTGGAAGAGACGCTTGGGCTGAGCCTGTTCACGCGAGGCCGCGAGGGTATGCGACTGACAGAAAAAGGCGCCGATCTCGTTTCCGCCGCCGGCGAATTGATGACCAATGCCACCGAGTTCGAACGCGTAGCGACCGGGCTGGAGGAGAAGATCGAGGGCGTTGTCAGGCTGTCGGCGAACCAAATTTTCGGCACGCTGCTGCTGCCCGGCATCGTGGCGCAATTCATGGAAGAACACCCTGAGATCGAAATCGAGATAGACGTCAGCAATGAGGTCTCGAACCTTCTCCAACGCGACGCGGATATCGCCATCCGTTTGTTTCGGCCCACCCAGAACGATCTGGTCGCGCGCAAAGTGACGGAACTGCCGATGGGACTCTTCGCCAGTAAGGGCTATCTGTCGCGTCATCCCGCTCCCGAGAAACTGGATGATCTCCGGCAGCACGTCCTTATTGGACAGGACCGTACCCCAACGCTGATCGGAGCCTACCGAGCTGCCGGTCGGGAGTTGGCTCCCAGCGACTTTGCGTTCCGCTGCGACAACGACGTTGCCGAGATCAATGCAGTTCGGTCTGGGATCGGGATCGGGCCATTGCATGTCGGCATGGCAGCGCATTGGCCAGAGATCGAGCAGGTTCTACCAGACTTGCCCGTGCCACCCTTCGAGCTTTGGCTGGCCTGTCACGCCGATGTGCGACACAATAAGCGCATTCGACTGATAATAGATTTCCTGGCTGACAGGCTCAAGGAGCCCTACTCCACCTGTTTACTTTGAACGCATTGGATGTCTGCATGAAAGTACTGACCTATAAGCGATATGGCGGGCCAGACGTCGTCCGGATAGAGGAACTCGAAGCTCCGGATCCGGGTGACGGAGAAGTTCTGGTTCGCGTGCATGCCAGCTCGGTGAACACTGGCGACTGGCGCATTCGGGCGGCTGCCTTTCCGGGTGTCATGGCAATCCCTGGTCGGTTGATGTTCGGTCTTCTTCGTCCGCGCAACCCGCGTCTCGGCAGCGAATACGCAGGCGTCATCGAGGAAGTCGGCAGTTCGGTATCGCGATTTGAAGTGGGTGAGCAGGTGTTCGGAATGGTACCGATGGGTGGTGCGACCGCAGAGCACATCGCCGTCTCTGAGACCAGTACCATCGCGAAAATGCCAGTATCTCTGAGCTTCGAAGAAGCCGCCGGGATGCCCTTTGGAGGCCTCTGCGCACTGGTCTTTCTTGCCGAGTACGCCGCGCTGAAACCGGGCCAACGGGTCTTGATCGTTGGGGCCTCTGGGGGCGTGGGCGCTTTCGCCGTGCAGGTCGCCAAAGCTCTCGGCGCACACGTTACCGCTGTGTCCGGTCCGGACAGCCAGGACTTCGTTGCGAGCCAGGGAGCGGACGAAACCATCGACTATCGCGTCACCGATAACGCGACACTTGGCCAGCGCTTTGAGGTCGTGTTCGACACCTTTGGAGTTGTCACTCCAAAGATCTCCCGTGGCTTGCTGGTCGAGGGCGGGCTCTTTCTGCCGCTTAATTTCGGTGTTCCGGAGATCGGCGCGGCGTTCTTGAATCCATTCCGGTCACGGAAAATCCGATTGGCCGTCAATCCAGACCGCAAGGAAGACATGGAGCGGTTGGCCCAGATGATTGAATACGGTGCGGTGCGGCCTGTTGTGGATAGCGTCTACCCGCTTGAGGATGCGGCCAAGGCGCATGCGAGGGTCGAGTCTCGGCACAAGAAGGGCGCGGTGGTTCTGAAACTCTCTGACCGGACCGAATAGGCATCGATGATCGGATGGACGTCAGGTCCACCCGGCCTCTTTCAGATCGCCTTCAAAGGACCTGCCGACCGGTATCTCTGTGCCATCATGCGTGTGGGTGACACGCTTTCGGTTCTCATTGCGTATCTCATCCACCGCGGCGGCTGAAACCCACCACGATTTATGAACCTGCAATCCATCGGTTTTGCCAGGTCACGCTTGGCGTCGCTCATCCGATGCAGCGTCAGCCCGTCGCCCTCGTCGGTATGGACGCGCAGGTAGTGATCCTCTACCCGCAAGTCATCATTGATCACGGCGCAGGCGACGCCATGGGTGCGGTCGCGATCTTCTTCCCGTTGGCCGGTGTACTCACTGTTCTTGGCTATGCCGCACTGGCCTACGGCTGGATGAAGGGCGACGTGATGCCCAAATCCGTTGCTGTCGCGATGATCATCGCCTCACTTGCCTTTGGCTTCGGCCTGAGCCCCTTCGGTGGCCTGATGGCCGCCCGCGTCACCGCCGCGGCCTTTGGCGCCGCCCTCATTGCCATCGGCGTATCCGTCTGGCGCTCCGCCGCTTTCTGCCCGGCGACCGCCTGAACCCAGGTCGGGTCGCTGAACCTCTTCCAAGCGGCCCGACCCAAACGATGAAAGGACCCAAACCATGCTTCGCACCATTGCTCTTTCCATCACCGCTTTCGCCGGACTTGCTGTCCCGTCGCTGGCCGCTGACGTCGCAGTCTCCGTGACGGGGGCGAAACCGGCAAGCGGACATGGCGTATCTGCGGCGGATCCAGCTTGGGAGGTTTCGAACATCGTTAGTGTCGATGTTGAAACCCCAAGGCCACAGGAGGACCACCATGAAACGCTACGTTGGAATTGATGTCGCCCAAGAGCAAAGTGCGCTTTGCATTTTGGATGATAAAGGCGCGATCCTTTTTGAGGGCACTTGCGCGACAGATCCGGATGAGATTTTCAGAACCGTCACAACCCAGGTTGGCGATGTTGAAAAGATCGTGCACGAGTCTGGCCCGTTTTCAATCTGGTTAACACGGGAGTTGATCAAACTGGGTGCGCCCGTTGTCTGCATTGATGCGCGGGCCGCCCACAAAGTGCTGTCAGCTCGGATGAACAAATCTGATAAGTCGGATGCCGTTGGGCTCGCGCAACTGGCCCGCACGGGTTGGTATGGCGAAGTACATGTGGAGCTATGCCCAAAAGTTGGTGACGGCGTGATCAGGCGGCGGTTTGAATTTGTTTGATCCCGTCGATGAATGCAATGCCTTGGATGATCTCGGGCATACGGTTGGCACCGTTCAGTTTCTGCCATTTCCCCTGGGCTGAC
>CALICM010000040.1 GCA_938049225.1 uncultured Paracoccaceae bacterium | reverse complement strand
CAAGATGTCCATTATCGAAAATGGACATTATCAGTCTCCCTAAAGCGGCGTCAGAGCGGGCACACCAAACGGGTACTTTCTTACCTACCTGTTTTCAACAAAACCGTTGTCCTGGTTGGTAATTCTGTCTCTTTCACGATTAGATATGTCTTCCAACGCCTGACGTGATTCATTTCGAGCGCGGGCCCAATTTGCGACACAGGCTTTTAACTCAGTAACCCCATTGCCATAAGCAGCCGCCTTTCCCGAACCACAGTGGCAATAGTGCGTTTCGATCAACTCGGATCGAGAAAACTATCGAGGTTGTCGAGCACAATAGCCGCGTCGAATTTGGTTGGTTCAATATCAAAAACAGCCATTTTCCCCACGAAGGAGGTGGGCTTCGAGAATTTCTCAACCACTTTCTTGTACTTTCGCGGAGCATAATCGTCAAAAAGAACCGTTATCCTCTTTCTTGTTCGAAACGCGGTCGCGAGGAAGCAGGCCGTGCGGAAACGGCCGTCGATAAGCACCACGTCTGGGTCCCTATGGTGCTCCCCGAGCAACTTCCAAACATCTGTCGCGTAGTTTGGGAACTTCCGGAAGTGCTCCAAATCTGCTGGGTGGCCCCATTCCCGTGTTGGGCCTATGTCCGACCACAGAAGGTAGGGCATCGAAGGATGGTCGGCATTCTGGAGATACATGTTTAGACGGCATAGCCAGCCCGGATCACTTTCTACAGAGTAAATCGTTTTTCCAAGTAGCTCAGCGGCGGCGACAGTGGATCCGCCGCTGCCGTATTCAAGTATTGTATCCGCCTCTCGATAATAACTCAGGAGGGCTTCCGCAGTCTCCGGCGGGAATGTCATTCTTGGCCGTCGTACGTTCATTGCCATGTCTTTGATATCATTAAAGGCTTCACGAAGGGGTGCTACTCGTTTCAGCGTAAACGCTTTTGATGTACGCAATGTCGGCGGCATCAAGGTAGTTATTCCGATTACGCCGACGGCTCATTTTAATTCGCGCAAGGACTAGTTCGCTTCTCGTACCAAGGCGTTTCGCCATGTGCCTGTGACCAGTGCATCTCACCAGATTCTCAACTTCGTCCCCTTTGAGTCTGCCCCTTCGCGTTCCGCGCTCGAGAAGCGTTTCAAAAACCCCAAGAGTGTCCCCGCTCTCCCTGCAGGCCGCCGCAAGTTGAAGTAGGGCCGCATCGCAATCCGCCTTGCTCGCGCTGGAAAGGATGGATCGAGCACAGGCCACAAGATCAAATCCGTCGCGCACGGCTTCGTAGGCTTCGAACATCTTTAGCGCGTGATCGTCCGGGCCGATCTTGGCCACATTCCCCATGTACATTTTCATCATATCCGCATGCCCGGCGGCTACAGCTTCCAGGTCCAGCAAGCGTCCCATGCCTTTCCGAAGTCGGTCACGGAAGTACGGTTCTGTATCTATTGTTGGATTGTTGAAGCCCGAACGCACACGAGAGATATAGTCCGGCATCGAGTTCCGTAGGAAGCTTTCCGAAAGGCTACCCCGCCCAATTTTGCTGACGATGTATTCCTCAACGCTGCGGTACTTATAATGTAGCTGAACGGCGTCTTTGCATGCCGCGGTCCAGTTCGGATCCTGAAAGAGAATCTTCGCCCCGCCCGGCCCCTTTTTTGTGTCTCTGACCTGAACGATCTTGTCCAGCGTTAGTTGATCCGGCGGCTTCCCGTTCGCGAGTGCAAGCTTGTCAAGTTTTTCATTTGAGAGAAGCCTGTGCGGCCCGGTATTATCGATCGCGTCCGTTCGCGTGAATGACTTGATAACCGCTGCGAGCTTGCCATGCCAGACCCCGATGACGGAAGGGTTTCGCCCAGCGAGCCGCAAGTTCTGGTTGATCGGGGTGAGGTTCTTCCACCCGACAAGGACCTGCTCGAACGAAACAAAATCCTCTAGCCAATCGCCGATTTCGCGTTGCGCGGCCATAACCAAGAACTCGTCCGCATCTGCCACATAAAACCAGTCGGAGGCCGCGGGTCCCCTGACCGCCTCTAGGGCAGCATCGTTTACCACACGGTTACGTTGCGCCTCAGGAGGTAAGAGCGACAAATCCCTGGTAACGTCGACCCAATGAATTTTCCGTGCATCGCTTAGTGCGGTCAGAAATGCCTCGCTGCCATCCGTGAGGTTATGCGTAATAACGACAATCTTATCAAACCCAAGCGACTGGTGGTGCGCTACCCACTCAAGCAGGTATGGTGCTTCATCTTTTGCGCGTAGCACGACGGTCGCTGTTGGTTTTCGGTTCATTCTTGTGCCAATCGTCATCGCCAATTCCCAGGCATTTCATCCCTGTGTCCGTCGCGAAGATCAGCATACACAGATGCCGACTTGGCCTTTGCAGCTTGTTCGAACCGTGGATCCAAGTCTTTGGGTTTGTCGCCAAAACCACTCTGCTTCAGTCTGTTGGTCAGTACGTTAAACTCATAGTTTCTGTCAAACTCCGAATGATCTCGTTGTTGAGGAAAGTTTCGAAAAAACGGTGGGGCACCACGCCATGCGAATGGACCTGTCAAACCCGGCGCGGTTTAGCCCCTTTTGTCTCTGGAGGTGGCGCGAACCTGACTGATCTTGCGTCAGCGTGCTAGGGGTCAGGCCTTCGCACTCCCCGGGATATTTTTGAAGATTTTAGGGGGTTAGGGCAAAGGGTTCATGGTGGCGTAACGCAGGGACATGCTGTCGCCGTCAATTGCTGTAAGAAACCGTTGCAGGGTTTCGAGATTGTGTGCAGCGCTGGCGGCGGCTTGGGCGCTGCTGAGGTCAACCCATTCGATATAGTCTGTCCACAGGCCGGTGTCGTCCCGGCTGAGGCTGCGCCGGACCATCACGTCGGTTTGCAAAGTGTGGGCATCTTGGCACGCGTGGCGGCCAGGAATCCTGCCCCGGTGATGTCGGTTTTCAGGCGAAACGCGACGATTTCAGCGATGGTCGCCGCGGGATGGGGGCCGTCGCAGCTTTGTGCGGCTGCGGCATGACGGTGAGGGCTGCCATGCAGCAGGCCATGAGGTGTGTTCGCATCTCGGACCTCCTGTCGATGGTTGTGCGGCTGAGCGGTATCACAGGGCCCCTGACAGATCTGGCAGGAGCGGTCCAAGCGCCATATTCAGAAGAAAGACTGCGGGTCGATGTCCAGCGTGATGCGGGTGTTTGTGGGCAGGCGGATGGCGGCGCGCCAGGCGGCCAGGTGTTTTTGCAGCATCACGCCGCGTGGCGCTTTGACCAGCATGCGGGCCCGGAACCGGCCGCGAATGCGTGCGATGGGCGCGGCGACCGGGCCAAAGACCTGGGCCCCTTGGGAGGTCAGGCTTTCGGCGGATTGGGCGAGTCGGCGGCCCACGGCGAAGACCTGTGCCTCGTCGGGACCAGAGATGATCACGCCGGTCATGCGGCCATAGGGCGGGGCGCCGGCGGCCTCGCGCGCGGCGGCTTCGGTGCGCCAGAAGGCCTCTTCTTCGCCGGATAGGATGGCTTGGATCACCGAATGGTCGGGTTGGTAGGTTTGCAAAACGGCATGTCCGGGTTTTTCGGCGCGCCCGGCCCTGCCGGCGACTTGTCGGATCAATTGGAATGTGCGTTCCGCGCCGCGCAGATCGCCGCCCATCAGGCCCAAATCCGCATCGACCACACCGACCAGCGTCAGCATTGGAAAGTTATGGCCCTTGGCGACGATTTGCGTGCCGATGATGATGTCGGTGCCGCCCGCCGCGATCTCGTCAATCCGGGCGCGCAGGGCGCGGGTGCTTTCGGTTTGATCTGACGATAGGATTTGGATGCGGGCCTCGGGGAACAAGAGTGCGGTTTCCTCAGCGACCCGCTCCACCCCGGGCCCGAGGGCGACAATGCGATCTTCGACCGCGCATTTGGGGCATTTTGTGGGGATGGGTGCCGTCTCGCCGCATTGGTGGCAGACCAGACGGTTGAGGAAGCGATGCTCGACCAGGCGGGCGTCGCATTGATGGCAGCCTATCTGGTGGCCGCAGGCGCGGCACAGGGTCAAAGGGGCATAGCCGCGGCGATTGAGAAACAGCAAGGACTGCTCGCCCTGGGTCAGGCGGTCGTTGATCATATCCACTAGGCGCGGCGACAACCAACTGCCCTGGGGGGGGCTGTCGGCCCGCATGTCGATGGCGGACATCTGTGGCAACAGCGCGGTGCCGAAGCGTTCCGGCAGGTCAAGCCGCGCGTATTTCCCGGCTTCGGCATTGGCCCAAGTTTCCAGGGCCGGTGTCGCGGTGGCCAGGACCACCGTCGCACCGGTGAGCGAGGCGCGCAGAACCGCCATGTCCCGCGCGTGGTAAAGCACACCTTCCTCTTGCTTGTACGAGCTGTCGTGCTCTTCATCGACGACGATCAGGCCGAGATCTTGGAACGGCAGGAACAGGGCCGAGCGGGCGCCGACCACAAGCTGCGCCTCGCCTTTGGCCACCGCGCGCCAGCAGCGCCGCCGCTCGGCCTGGGTGGCGCCCGAATGCCATTCGGCGGGGCGCGCGCCGAAACGGGCTTGGACCCGTTCCAGAAAGGCACCGGTCAAGGCGATCTCGGGCAGCAGCACCAGCGCTTGGCGATCTTGGGTCAGCGCTTGGGCGACAGCCTCGAGATACACTTCGGTCTTGCCGGATCCGGTGACGCCCTTCAGCAGCGTGGTGCCATAGCGCTGCTCGGCCACCGCATGGCGCAGCAGTTTTGCGGCACCGGCCTGATCCGCAGTCAAAGGGTGGCCGGGCAGATCCGGATCCAGCCGGGGGTAGGGCGGATCGCGCGGCTCGGGGATGCGGATCAGCGCGCCCTGCGCCTCAAGCCCTTTCAAAACGCTGGCCGAGACCCCGGCCAGTGCCGCCAACTCACCGCTGGCGAAGCCTGCACCGTCGTGCGCGTCTAACACATCCAAAACCCGGGCACGGGCGTCGGTCACGCGATCGGGATCGGCGGCCCCACGGCACAGGACGTGACGCATGCCCGGTGGCGCGCCCAGCCCCGGGGCCCGGGTGGCCAGGCGCAGCATTTGGTTCAAGGGGGTCAGCGTATATTCGGCGGTTTTGGTTAGGAACGCGCGCATGACATCGGACATCGGCGGGACGTCCAAAACCTCCAACACAGTGCGGATCTTGGCCGGATCAAAGCCGCCTTCGCCCGGGCCCCAGACCACGCCCAGGACCCGGCGCGGGCCCAGTGGAACGGTCACGAAGTCGCCGACCGACAGACCACCCTCGGGCGCTTTATAGTCCAAGAACCGATCCAGCGGCTCGGTTGTCAGGACCGCCACAAGCGTGCCAGGGGCAAATTCGCTCATCTGGACGGGCCTGTCGGGTGGATGTGGTATTCCGCTTGGCTGCAGCATGGGCTAAGGTCCGCGCCAAAGGCCCCCGGGAACCACGAGGCAGACATGAAATTCTTCGCAGATACCGCTGAGATTGACGAGATCCGCGAGCTGGCCGACACCGGCTTGCTGGACGGCGTGACGACAAACCCTTCGCTGATCATGAAGTCTGGGCGGGATATCAAAGAGGTCACAAAAGAGATCTGCGCCCTCGTCGATGGCCCGGTCAGCGCCGAGACGGTCGCGCTGGATGCCGAGGGCATGATCGCCGAGGGGCGCGAGCTGGCGAAGATCGCCGAGAACATCGCCATCAAAGTTCCGCTGACCTGGGCTGGGATCAAGGCTTGCAAGGTGCTAAGCGGCGAGGGGCGGATGGTGAATGTCACCCTTTGTTTTTCAGCCAACCAGGCGATCCTGGCGGCCAAAGCCGGGGCCACCTTCATCAGCCCATTCATTGGCCGTTTGGACGACATCAACTTGGATGGGATGGAACTGATCGAGGACATTCGCACAATCTATGACAACTATGGGTTCGAGACGCAGATCCTTGCCGCCTCGATCCGCAGCGTCAACCACATCGCCGACAGCGCGCGTGTTGGGGCGGATGTGATTACGGCGCCGCCAGCGGTGATTAAGAAGATGGTCGCGCATCCGCTGACCGATAAGGGATTGGACGCATTTCTGGCCGATTGGGGCAAGACGGGGCAGAAGATCCTGTGAGCTTGGGGGTGGGAACATGAGCGGGGCGCAAAAGCCCACGGCCGCTATTCGGGACCAGATCATGCGCAATCCAAGCATGATCCTTGGCGATCCCGAGGTCATGTCGGCCCTGCTGGCGGCCGATGGCGGCGGCAGCGGTGGGCGGAACATCATTGACTTGCGCGGCAAGCTGGTGGATCGGCTCGAGGATCGCCTGGAACAGCTGGAAAGCACGAACCGTACGGTGATCGCGGCGGCTTACGAGAACCTGGCGGGCACCAATCAGGTGCACCGCGCCGTTTTGGCGTTGATCGAGCCAAGGGATTTTCGCGGGTTCCTGCAGGCGTTAGGCGAGGATGTGGCAAGCATTCTGTCCATCGACGCGATTCGCCTTGGGCTTGAGACCACCAACGCGGCCCCTGGATCGGCGCTGGGCCCCGAGGGGCCGTTGGCCACATTGGTGACCGCCCTGCCGCCCGGCGGCGTGGGCGGCTATCTGGGCGAAGGGGTTGATCAACCAGGCCGTCGGGTGACTTTGCGCAAGGCGAACGGGCTGGCCGATGACCTTTATGGCCACGGCGAGGCATGGATCCAATCCGAGGCGGTGTTGCGTCTGGATTTGGGCCCCGGCAAACGCCCCGCCCTTTTGGGAATGGGGTCCGAGGATGGCGCGCGTTTTAGCTCGGACCAAGGCAACGACCTGCTCACCTTCTTCACCGGTGCGCTTGAGCGATTGCTGCGCCGCTGGCTGGCATGAGCGACGGCCCGCGCGGGTCAGGTGGGGCGCTGGCCTTGCTGGATCGGTGGTTGGGCAATTTGCTGGCGGTTCACAACAGTAGCCCTTTGACGATCGAGGCCTACCGCCGCGATGTCGCGGGATATTTGGGCTTTTTGGCGGGTCATTGGGGTGGCCCCGCGGGGCGGGCGGCTTTGGGTCAGGTCACCGTGCGCGACATGCGCGCTTGGCTGGCGTACGAGCGGGGCAGGGGGCTGGATGCGGCTTCGGTCGCGCGGGCGCTGAGCGCGGTCAAAAGCTTTTACCGCTGGCTGGACCAGGCCGAGGGCGTCACCTCGGCCGCGGTCACTGCCACCCGCGCACCGCGCCGCAAACCGCGCCTGCCGCGCCCGGTGACGGAGGCCGGCGCGGCCGATCTGTTGGATCTGTCCACCGCCCTGCATGACGAGGCTTGGCTGAACCTGCGCGACACCGCCGTTTTGGCGCTGCTCTATGGGGCTGGCCTGCGGATTTCCGAGGCTTTGGGGATCACGGGCCGTGCCCTGCCTGTGGGCGAGGGGCTGATCATTCGCGGCAAGGGCGATAAGGAACGGCTGGTTCCGATCTTGCCGATCACCCAGACCGCGATCGCAAACTATGTCGCCGCCTGCCCTTTCCCGATGGCGCCCGATGTCCCTGTGTTTCGCGGGGTGCGCGGCGGGCCGCTCAATCCGCGTCAGATCCAGAAAACCATGTCCCAACTGCGCCAGATGCTGGGTCTGCCCGAAACCGCGACACCCCATGCGCTGCGGCACTCCTTCGCGACACATCTGCTAGAGCGTGGCGCGGACCTGCGTACGATCCAAGATTTGCTGGGCCATGCCTCGCTGTCGACCACCCAAGCCTATACCGCCGTTAACGAGGTCAGCTTGATGGCCAGTTACGCCGCAGCTCACCCGCGACAACGGCTTAAAACGCCTCACAAAAACGTGTGAACCTGTGAGCGGCATCGCCGCCAAAGGGCGTGTACAGAAGAATGCAACGTTTAGCACGATTCTGAAAAAACGGGAGGCTTCATGAAAATCTTATCGCTCGCAGCAGCGGCCCTTGCAGCAGCTATGCTGTTGTCGACAACCTCGGCCCATGCCGAGGATTGTATCGCGCCCAGCGCCGACCCTTTCGATCTGGAGGAGGCGGATGTCGTCACCCTCTATGAGTGCATGGAGGCCAAGATGCTTGCAGGCTATACCAAAGGCGAGGATCCCGTTGCGGCGGTTTATCGCGAATGGGCCGTGACAGCGACCCGTCCGGCCGTCGCAGGCCCGCATGGCGAGCGGCTTTTGCTGACTTTTGCCAATGACGTGGCTGCAGAGCAGTACCTGAAGTTCGAGTACGAGGGCGTTGAGATGCCCGTCGGCTCGGTCCTGGCCAAAGAAAGCGTCAAGCTGGGTAAGGAAGGCAAGGCCCGGATAGGCCCCTTGTTCATCATGACCAAAGTGGCCGCCGGCGAGGCGGACGAGACCGACAATTGGGTTTATTCCGGCGTCCAGCCCAACGGAAAGCCGATGAAGTTCAAGCAAGCTTTCTGCCACGACTGCCATGCCGCGTTCTCGGACCAAGACGCGTTGGCCTATCCGCTGGAAGAAGTGCGCATCGGCGCCACCAACTAATATCAGCGGTGGGCGCCCCCTGGGGGCGGCGCCCACCCCGATCACAGCCGCCAATACCGCATCTTGCAACCCCCACCGTCGCACGCGATAACCGGGGGCCAAGACGGAGAGTTGCTGTGACCTGGACGATCCCCAATATCCTGACCGTCGGTCGCCTTCTGGCCGCCCCTGCCTTTGCGCTGGTCTTTGTGTTTCTGCCCCGCCCGCTGGCTGACACGGTGGCGCTGGTGCTCTTTGTGTTGGCGGCCTTGACCGATTATGTCGACGGCTATCTGGCCCGCCGCTGGAACCAAATCACCGCCTTTGGCCGGATGCTGGACCCGATTGCGGACAAGGCCATGGTGATCATGGCGCTGGCGGTGCTAATGGGCCTTAGTGGTCTGAACCCACTCGTCGTGGTCCCTGCCGCTCTGATCTTGTTCCGCGAGGTTTTCGTGTCGGGGTTGCGCGAGTTTCTGGGGGCGGATGCGGGCAAACTGGCGGTGACGAAATTGGCCAAGTGGAAGACGACCGCGCAGATGGTGGCGATCACAGCTTTGCTTTTGACAGGTATCTTTCAGTTGCAGATCGAGGCCATATATTACGCCAATGATCCCGCCGAATTCGAGGCGATCCTAAGCGGAACCGCCGAAGACACCCTGGGCTTGACCGCCCTCTCGACGCGTTATGATATTGTGCATATGGGCGGTCTGGTGCTCTTTTGGATCGCGGGTGTGCTGACCGCGCTCACCGGGATCGACTATTTTGTCAAAGCGCTGCCGTTTCTGCGCACGTAAAGGGGGGATATAATGGAGGTCTTGTATTTCGCCTGGGTTCGCGAGCGTATTGGACTGCCCCGCGAGACCGTCTCGACCCAAGCTGCGACCGTGAGCGCCTTGGTAGATGAGTTGAAGATGCGCGAAGATCGCTATGCGGTCGCTTTCGCAGATATGTCCGCGATCCGCGTGGCGGTCGATCAAGAGTTGGTCGACCTGGACGCACCGCTGGTTGGCGCGCGCGAGGTTGCGTTCTTCCCGCCGATGACCGGGGGCTGACCCAGATGGTGAGCCGGGTCCAGACCGAGGATTTCGACCTTAGCGCCGAGCTTGCGGGTTTGCGCAAGGGGCGGACGGACATCGGTGCGATTGCCAGTTTTGTCGGCTTGGTGCGGGGCACAGCGCAAGGCGAGGCGATCGACGCGATGACCCTGGAACACTATCCCGGCATGACCGAAAAAGCCCTGGCCGAGATCGAAGCGCAGGCGCACAGCCGATGGTCCTTGCAAGCCACGTTGATTGTGCATCGCACCGGACGTTTGGTGCCGGGGGATCAGATCGTTTTGGTCGCCGCCGCGTCGCCCCATCGCGGGGATGCCTTCGCGGCGGCCGAGTTTTTGATGGATTTCCTGAAGTCCCGCGCGCCGTTTTGGAAGAAGGAAGGCACCCGGGATGGAGGTCGCTGGGTCGACGCGCGCGACAGCGATGCCGAGGCACTGAACCGCTGGTAGCGGCTCAATCGCTCGCCTTCAAGGCGGTGACTTTGGCCTCGAGATCTTGGGCCGCCCGTCGGGCATCGCCCAGTGCCTCCATCGAGGCGGAAAGCTCCGCCTGGGCTTGATTCAGGCGGTTGGTCAAATCGCGCTCAACCCCTTCAAGCTTATCATAGGCCTCGTCCCGCTGCGCCTCGCAGGCCTTTGCGTATTCCGCCCATTCGCTGTCTTCTTTGGGTTTTGGTGGGGCGGGCGGGTTGAGCAGCTCGTAAATCCAGCGCAGCCCCCATCCCAGAACCACCGCGACGAACAGCGCGGCGGCGGCGACCAGCGTCAACTGCATCCTGTCCATTGCTGTCCCCTCTAACCGTCGCTCGGGGTGGGGCGGGGCAGTGGCCGCATCACGTCTGAGGTATCTTTCGCCTGCGGCTCTTCATCCTGCAAATCAGGGTCTGCCGTGGGTGGGGCGTCGGTCGGCGTGGCCCCCGACTCTTCCTCTATCCCGTCCAAGGGGGATTGCGCGGCGCGTGTCACAAGTGTGCCCGCTTCGGGCGCTGTCGCGATGGGGGATTCTGACGGCTGCGGCGTCGTCACAGCTTCCTTCGGCGCCAGCTCGAACGAGATCCGGCGGTTCAACGCCCGTCCTTGCTCGGTCTCGTTCGTGGCAATGGGCGATGTTTCGCCATAGCCGCGCGCAGTCAGAAAGACCAGGTCCACGCCGCGCTCGAGGACGGCTGCCAGAACCGCGTCCGCCCTGGACTGGCTGAGCGCCATGTTTGACGATTCGCGTCCTTGCGAGTCCGTATGCCCGGCGATCTCGAACCGCGCACCTGGGCAATAGCCCAGGATTTCGGCGATGCGGTCGATGATCGGCAGGCTTTCCTCGGCGATCTCGGTTTCAGAAGGTGGAAATACAATCTGCCCACCCTCCAAAAGGATCGAGATTTGCTCAGCGCACAGCTCCGCTGGCACTTGTACTACCGGATCGGCGCGCAGAACCTCAGCCTCCCAAACGTCCAACGCGATGTTGACCGTGCTGGGCAGCTTGCGGGCCAAAGCCGCGCGCAGGTCGTCCTTGACCCGCAGTGACGGGGCGGTGCCCGTCAGGCTCAAGCCGCTTTCGGTGACCGCCAATTGTCCCGTGCTGAGCATCCCCAGTGCCTCGAGGCCCGCCACCACCTGGGTTGACCAGCCCGTTGGCAGATCTTCACGGGCGGTGGTTTCGTTGATCACGGTGTCGAAACCGAAATGCGCCTCGGCAAAAGCCTGCGCCGTTTCCCGCAAGCGGGTGTCCAGCAGGTCGCCGCGCAGGCGCACGGCGCCATCTTCGGTGCGTACGGCGGTAAACTTGGCTGGCGCCAGGGCGGGGTCGCTTTGTGCCTGTGGCGGCACAGGCAGGCTCGCAGTCAGTGAATAGAGCTGTGGCAGCGCGTCAGTCAGATCCGCGACAGCAGCCTCAAACGCCTCTGGGTTCATGCCAACCGGGCCGGTGAGGGTGATGTCGACATCGCGAATATCCACTGTTCCGCCCCCAAGTGCCTCTAGGGTGGCCAGAGTGGATTGCACGACCCCCGCCCAGTCGGGCGAAGGGGCGCCGAGGCCAACTCGGCATACATCCTTGGCGGCGAGAATGGCCAGATCTTCGGGCCGGGACAGGGTGCAGGCGGTAACTTGGACCGCGCCCTCGCCCTTCTTGGCTGCAAAAACAAAGGGCGAGATCACTGGCCGCGGCGCCGCCAAATCCAGGGTCAGTTTGACCCCCTTGGGGGCGGCGGCCTCAAGTGTCGTGATGGCCGCAAGCCGCTCACTATCCGACCGAGCGGTCCCCTCGACCTTCACGTGATCGGGGCCGGCGGTGATCTGACCGCGATCAATCAGGGTTGCCGCCTCAAGCGCCAGGTTTAGCGCATCGGCCCAGCCTGGCGCGGCGGTCCCATCCAGAGGGACCAGCATGTCGGACACCCGAGGCTGTTGGGCCAGGTCGGCCAGGGAACCGCGCTGCAGATCCCGGGTGGGCACATCGCCAAACAGCGTCATCGCACCGTCGTTGATCAAGATGTCCAGCCGTGCCGCCGCTATGTTCGGGGGGGCTGCCTCGGTGCCTTCCGCAGGGCCGACTGTCGTGTGATCGTCCAGCCGAACCCCAAGTCCAGCGGCCCCGAGGCGCGCGAGGGCGGCTGTATGTGCCAGCTCCCCAGGCGCTTCTCCTGTCAGTTGCAGGATCGCGCCGTCCGGAACCAATGTCAGCCAGCTGTCTTCGGGGGCAAGGACCTGGGCCGCTTGCGCGCTAATCCGCGCCTCAACCAGACGGGCGGCGCTATGTCCGCCAAAACCGGAGAGGCCAAGGGTCGCCAGCAGGGCTGCCCCGACAAAAAGGGTGGATTTGGCCATAGGCAAGAAGCGGCTCCGCAGCGATTGGTCAGGCGCGAACCCTAGTCGGTCGCCCTGATCGGTTCAAGCCATGACGCCAAGGCCAGCGGCAACCAGCAGACCGGCAATCACCACCAGCCCCGCGTCGCGGTTGCTGTGGAAGACCAGCTTACAGCGCTCGGGGTCGTCGATCCGCAGGCGGCCCATCTGCCACGTCAGATGCCAACCAAAAGCCCAGACCCCTGCCAAGGCAGCGGCCAGCACCATCGGACTGCGCTCGCCCAAGGCGCCGATCAGCGCCATGGCCATCAGCAGCACACTGACCACCAGAAAGCCGAACAGCCAACGGCCGGTATCATCTCCAAACAGCCTTGCCGTGGATTTTATGCCGATCAGCGCGTCGTCTTCCTTATCCTGATGCGCATAAATCGTGTCATAAAACAATGTCCAGGCTATCCCAGCAAAATACAGCAAAATCGGCGGCCAACTCAGCCCGCCCGTGACTGCCGCCCAGCCCACCAGCGCACCCCAGTTGAATGCGAGGCCCAGAAAGACCTGTGGCCACCAGGTGAACCGCTTGGCAAATGGGTAAATCGCGACCAGCACCAGCGATGCGCAAGCCAGAAAAATGGTAAAAAGGTTGAATGTCAGCAGGATCCCGAAGGCCAGTAGCGCCTGTGCGCACATCCAAATTATCGCCGCGCGGCGACTAACCTGCCCCGCTGGCAGTGGCCGCGAGCGGGTTCGCTCCACCGCCGCGTCGAACTCGTGATCCGCTAGATCGTTCCAGGTGCAGCCCGCGCCGCGCATTAGAAAGGCGCCGATGCCACAGACGACCGCGATCCACAAATGATAGGGCTGCGCGGCCTCGGGGGTGGCGGTTATGGCCAGCGCCAACCCCCACCAACAGGGCAGCAGCAGCAGCCAAGTGCCAATCGGCCGATCCGCCCGCGATAGCCGCAAGTAGGGTCGCCAAGCGGCCGGCGCATAGCGATCCACCCAATTCGCGGCGGGCGCGTCGGCGACCCTTCCGTCCGCAGGGGTTTGCGGGATATGGTCCGGCGTGGTCATGGGATTAAGTATGACAGAGGACGCGCCAAAAATCAGGCTCTATGTCGCCGCACCCCTAGCGGCCGGAGAGGTTTTGATGCTGACCGACCAAGCGCATTATCTGACGGGCGTCATGCGGCAAGGGCCGGGCGATGCCGTGGCACTGTTCAATGGCGCTGCGGGCGAATGGCGCGCCCGGATCACCCAAGCCGGAAAGCGCCGAGTTGAGGTCTCGGTCGAGGCACGAACCGCACCTCAGCGCGATCCACCCGACCTGTGGCTGTTGTTCGCGCCGATCAAGAAAGCCCGCACTGATTTCATCGTCGAAAAGGCAACCGAGTTGGGCGTGGCGCGCATCCAGCCCGTTCTTACGCGCTTCACCAATGCCGAGCGGGTCCGCACCGACCGCCTTACCGCCCATGCGATCGAGGCGGCCGAGCAATGTGGCGGTACCTTCGTGCCCGAGGTGGCCGCGCCCGTGAAGCTGGATCACCTTCTGGCCAATTGGCCCCAGGAGCGTCACTTGATGTTCTGTGACGAGGCGCGCACCGCATGCCCGGTTGCCGATGCGCTCAGCCAAGCCCCGCAAGCACCCTGGGCTATTCTAATCGGCCCCGAAGGTGGCTTCAGCCCGGACGAGGCCGCGGCGCTGCGCCGGTTGCCGCAGACCACATCGGTCACCTTGGGCCCGCGCGTCCTACGTGCCGATACGGCGGCTGCGGCCGCCATCACTGCCTGGCAAATGGCGCTGGGGGACTGGCGATGAACACCGCACCCCAGATCCGGCTGCACCTTTATTTCGCAAGGCACACCACCTTGGCCGTGATCCTGCGGCAAGGGCCCAACAAACTGGCGCGCTTGATCCTGTGGAACCATGCCGACGACAGCTTCATTGATGGGCAATGGTTGAAGTCCAGGATTTATGCCGAGCGCTGTGATGTCTCTGCCGACGGGCGTTACTTTTTGTACTTTGCGTTGGACGGGCACTGGGTATCGCCAACGATGGGAAGCTACACCGCACTGTCGCGTCCACCTTGGTTCACCGCCTTGGCGCTTTACCCCCAAGGTGACACCTGGTGTGGTGGTGGCCAGTTCGTTGATGCGCAGCGCTACTTGATCGACAGCAGCCCCAACGCGGCCGACATCATTGGCCGTGCCGAGGGGACCCAACGGGTGTTCCGCACGCAGCCTGACGCCCACAACACTTTGGGATTTCGCCATCGCGACGGGCGCCGCGTCAACCTGCGCCCGGAGGATTGTGCGTATTGGGCGGGGGATGCTCGCGCCCCCGGCAGTCCGCTCGTCTCGACCTTCAGCACCGAAGGTGGCCGCCTCTACCGCCGAACCACCACGGGCCGTGACTTAATCCGCGACTTCACTGATATGCACTTTGAACCCCTCCGCGCACCCTATGACTGGCGGGTGCCTGAGGAGGATACCACGGCGCAGCCCTGGCACCCTCTGGATCGCGAGCAGGGCACATGAGCTTCATCCGCCCCGAACTCCTCACCGCCCTTGCCCGTCGTCAAGACCACGCTTGGGCGATTGCCGGCCTGGTGACGGGCGCGCTCGTTATGTGGCGCGGGGTCGGCACCATGGCGCCCTTTCTGACAATCTTCGGTGGCGGTATCGCGGTCCTCTCCGCCGTCCTGTGGGTCGCCCACCGTCAGCGTGCCGCCTTTCGCCGCGAGGTCACCCAACCCGGCATTGTCCAAATCGACGAAGCACAAATCAGCTATTATGGTCCAGAAACCGGCGGCGTGGTTGACCGCGACGCGCTGATCCGGGTTGACCTGGTCTCGGGCGGTGATGGCCGTGCGCGCTGGGCGCTCTATCACAGCGATGGCAGCCCGGTCAGCATACCCCTGGCGGCCGAAGGTGCAGACAAATTGGTCGATTTGCTGATGTCCCTTCCGAGGGTTGAGGTGGGTGCTGCGCTCAGCGCTCTGGATCGCGGCCGCGTCGGCCTTGTGACGGTTTGGACGCGGGCGCCTTAGGTGGGGTCCAGGCGACGGGCCCCGGCCCGGCGCAAGCCGGGGTGGGGTTTGCAAAGACTTGGCCCGGAACGGGCCACCTTTGGATCAATGGATTGTCGTCTGGTCAAGGCGCAGGCAGCGGGGTAGGAAGGCCCACAGATCTAAGTTCTGGTGAGACATGACCCTTTCCGCTTCAGCGCCTCTTCCGCAGCCCGGTATTTTGGACATCGCGCCCTATACAGTGGGTGAAAGCAAGGCCGATGGCGCCAATGCCATTACCAAGCTCAGCTCGAACGAGAACCCTTTGGGACCCTCTCCGGCCGCCACGGACGCGGTGCGGGCCGCCGCGGAACATCTGGCCATCTACCCCAGCGCCGATCATTTGGCGTTGCGCCAAGCGATTGGCGACGTGCATGAGCTGGACCCCGCCCAGATCGTCTGCGGCGCGGGGTCGGACGAGATTATCTCGCTACTTTGCCAGGCCTATGCGGGGCCCGGCTGCGAGGTGCTGCACACCGAACATGGATTTGCGATGTACCCGATCTCGGCCAGGGCGGCGGGGGCCACGCCCGTCTCGGTGCCCGAACGGACCCGCGTCGCAGATGTCGACGCCCTTCTGGGGGCTGTGACCGAGGCAACGACCATGCTGTTCCTCGCCAACCCAAACAACCCCACGGGCACAATACTGCCTGGGGCCGAGGTCGCCCGCCTCGCTGAGGAGCTGCCCAAGCACGTCATGCTGGTCCTGGACGGGGCTTATGCGGAATATGTCCAGGATTTCGATGCAGGCCGGGCGCTGGTGGATGCACATCAGAACGTCGTGATGACCCGGACGTTTTCAAAAATATACGGGCTGGGCGGTTTGCGCGTCGGCTGGTGCTATGCGCCCGATGCGGTGGTGGATGTGCTGCATCGGATCCGGGGGCCCTTTAACGTCAGCGCCGCCGGGCTTTTGGCGGCCGAGGCGGCTGTTCGTGATGTAAGCTGGACAGCACATTGCTGCGCCGAGAATGCCCATTGGCGCCTTTGGATGACCGAAAAGTTGCGCGATATGGGGCTGGCGGTCGATGACAGCCACGCGAATTTCGTGCTGCCGCGCTTTGCCTACCCCACCCAGGCCCAGGCCGCAGATGCCGCCCTGCGGGCGCAAGGGATCATCGTACGGCAGGTGGCGGGCTACGGTCTGCCCGCGTTTCTGCGCATAACCATAGGGGACGAGGTGGCCTGCCGCCGGGTGATCTCGATCCTGCGTGACTTTCTGGCGGGCCAGGGCACATGAGCAGGATCGCCTTTCGCCATATCGCGTTGATCGGTCTGGGGCTCGAGGCGTCGTCGATCGCGCTGGCCGCCCGTCGCGCCGGGTTTGACGGGCGGATCACCGGCACCGCGCGCACCGCCGCCACCCGGGACACAGCGTTGCGCCTGGGTTTGTGCGATGCCGTTTTCGATACAGCCGCCGAGACCGTGGCGGGCGCCGATCTTGTCATCCTATGCGTGCCCGTGGGCGCGATGGCAGAGGTGGCCGCGGCGATGGCGCCAGGTCTGGCGCCGCAGGTTGTCGTCAGCGACGTGGGCTCGGTCAAAGCGCGGGTCATCGCGGACGTGGCCCCGCATCTGCCCCCGAACACGCACTTTATCCCGAGCCATCCGATCGCGGGAACCGAGCGGTCGGGGCCCGAGGCGGGCTTCGCCGAATTGTTCGATGACCGCTGGTGCTTGTTCACTCCACTTTCAGACACAGACCCCACTCAGCTAACCAAACTGCGCGATTTTTGGCATGCGCTCGGGGCGAAAACCGACACGATGGACGCGGAACATCACGACTTGGTTCTGGCGGTGACCAGCCATGCGCCGCATTTGATCGCCTACACGATGGTCGGTGTGGCCGATGACCTGAGCCGGGTGACCGAGAGCGAGGTGGTCAATTACTCCGCCGCCGGGTTTCGGGATTTTACCCGCATCGCGGCCTCGGACCCCACGATGTGGCGCGATGTGTTTCTGACCAACAAAGCCGCCACGCTCGAGATCTTGGGCCGGTTCACCGAGGAACTGTTCGCGCTGCAACGCGCGATCCGACAGGGCGACGGGGTGCATCTGCATGACTATTTCACCCGTACCCGCGCGATCCGGCAGGGGATCATCGAGGCAGGCCAAGATACCGACGCGCCCAACTTTGGGCGGACGCCCTTACCACCCGCGGAGCCGGACACATGAGGTTGGCGCTTGTTCTGCTTCTGATCGTGCTCGGCGCTTGCGGTTTTGGGGGCGGGCGGACCGATGTGGCACGTGCGCTTGCCCTTCCGGGGGATGTCGGCCCGCTTTGTGGTGACCCTGCGATCCTGGGCTACGAGATCGGTGATGTCGCGGCCCCTGGCGGTTGCGGGATCGAGGATGCGGTGCGGGTGCACGCGGTGGGCGGCATTCGCCTCAGCCCATCGGCCCGGTTGAACTGCCGCACGGCGGCGGCGCTGCGCGGTTGGGCCGTCGGCGCGGTGCCACAGGCGGCCAAATCGGCCCGCAGCCCCGTGGTGGGGTTCAAAGTGGCGGCTTCTTACGCTTGTCGTAGTCGCAACGGCCGATCGGGTGCGCGGCTGTCCGAGCATGCCAAGGGCAATGCCATCGACATATCCGAAGTGCGGTTCGCCGATGGCACCTCGGTTCCCGTCGAAGGGAATTGGCGCCGGGGTCGCTATGCCCGCGTGATCCGCGCGCTACACAAAAGCGCCTGCGGCCCCTTCGGCGTGGTCCTGGGCCCGGATGCGGACCGGTATCACCAAGACCATTTACACTTTGATACGTCCTACCTAGATAGGCCGTACTGCCGCTAGTTCCGCACTTATCCTGAGGGCTCCACCCTCCCAGTCGTTGGCCCCGAGGTCCGGCGCAGGGTCACCATCATGGCATTCACATTTGGCATCAGATCCTCGACCACCGCTTTGATGGCCAGATTGCGCGCAGTCGCCTCGGCGCGACCCGCGCCCCAAGACCCGTAAAGCGTGCTCAGATCCGCCGCCCCATGTGCTGTGCCATAGGGATAGCCGTTGCGCACGTCAACAAACAGCGCGGTCGCACGTCCCTCGGCCTTGATCTGGCGGGTCGGCAGGAAGGCGCCACCGATGATCGTTAAGTCAGCCAAGGCAAAAGGCGTCGCATTGCGCGTGGAATTTGCACCGACCTCGTAGATCAAAACCGCATCCAAATGCTGGCGGGCGGCGCCCAGGCGGATCTTTTCGACGGTCTGTCCGGTGGTGCTGGCCCCCGTGCGTGGCTTCAAGCCAACAGTTTGGGCCGTGAGCTCAGCCACCAAAGGGCTGACGGAGTGGAAGCTGCCCATACCTTGGTTGCGGCGCGCCAGGTCAGCCCACAGCGCCATTTCCGCATCGGGGATGGCCGAGAGTTGCCCGTTAATAATTCGCGCCAGCCCAAAGCGGCCGGGAAACTGCAGGTTCGGCTCCACACTGGCGGCCTGGACGATGCTTGCATCGGTGCGCGCCGTCGTCGCCCCAGCCCTTTGATCCGGGTATTTGGCCAGGTATTCGGTGCCAGAGGTGGATTGAACCGTATAACCACAGGCCGTGGCGGTCAGTGCAAGCGCCAATACGGCGATGGATCCGCGGATCATGAAACTCTCCATAAATGTGTAAGTTGCACATTTTCTTACTGAGGATTCGCATTGCTGTCCATAATTAAATGTGCAAAGTGCACATTCATGAGCGATGCCCTAAAAACCGCACTGGCCCGTATCTTGCGCCCGTTAGTCAGATTGTTGATCGCGCGTGGGGTTGGCGTCCCGGCGCTGATGGACCTTGTGCGCCAGCTCTATGTCGAGCAAGCCGAGGTGCATTTTCGGCTGGATAACAAACGCCTGACGGTCAGCCGCCTGAGCCTGCTTACCGGGTTGCAGCGGCGCGAAATCAAAAAGCAGCAGACGCACGATCAACTGCCAACCAAGACCAGTATGGGCCCGGTGCCCCGCGTGCTGGCGCGCTGGGCCACTGATCCGGACTGGCGGGATGACACCGGTCAACCGCGCCGCTTGCCTCGGCGCGGCGCGGACGCGTCTTTCGAGCATCTGGTGGCCAGTGTCAGCCGTGATATCCATCCCCGTTCCGTATTGGATGCGCTGTTGTCGGACGGGCACATCAAGCTGGACCCTCAAAGCGATACGGTCAGTCTGTTGAGACACTCGTACCTGCCGAAGGATGCGCGGCAGAAACTGTCCTACTTCGGCTTGAACCTGGGCGATCACGCCGCAGCCGCCGTGGCCAATATTAACGCTGCCGATACACCGCCGTTCTTCGAGCGGGCGGTGCACTTCAACGGCCTAAGCCCGCAAGCCCTGGCCGAGGTTGACGCCCTTGCCCGGAGGCTTCAAACCGACGCGCTGTATCAGATCGCCGCACGGGCGGGGCAGCTTCAAGCGCCCGGGGGCGGCGCACCTGGGCGCATTCGCTGCGGGGCCTTTATCTATACCGAGTCTGAGCAACCCAAGGACACCTCATCATGAAAATCGCGACCTTGGGGCTGCTTTTGATCCTTGTCTTGGCCAACTGTTCCGCGCCACGTCCTGATGGGTTTTGCCCATCTCAGGGTGGGGAAGACCCCGATGGCGGGATTGGTGGCACCGGTATTGTTTTGTGCCCCAAGTAAAGGATGTCGATGCCCGTTGCCTCAGTTCAGGCGGGGCGCCTTGCCGATGGGCAGGGGCCCCAAGCGGGTCTGGCCGTCCTTGAACGTCAGCGTCACGTCCAGGCGGTTGGTCTGCCCTGTTGCGCGCGCCAGCAGGGCCAGGCCGGTTTCCAGACTGCCGCGCAATTCACCCGGTAACCAGCCCGCGCGGACCGAGATGTCCAGCATCTCGCGCCAGTTGCGGGCGATGATGTTGAGGTCGCCTTGCGCCAGGCCCTGATCGTCGGCGTCCAGGCGCCCAACGATGGTCATCGACATATCGCCCCATTGAAAGCTGACATTGCCGACGTTCAAGATCTGCAGTGCGGGTGGGCCGGTCTCGACCGCGATCCGATCCCAAGGGGCGTCGAAAACCGGGGTCAGGCGGATGTCGGCCTTTTGGATGGCTTGCGGGAGCAGCCCGGTGGGGTCGAGCGTGTCGCGCACCCCCTCGGGCAGGCGCAGGCTGCGGGCCTTGAGATTGACGTCATAGGCGTGGTCGGGCGCGGCACCCGGTTCCGCGCGCCGGATTGCCAATTGCCCCTCGCCCAAGGCGGCGGTCCAACCTTGCGAGCTGCGTAGCGCGAGTGTGTCCAACTGGATGATCGCCTGATCCAACGCCAGGTTGGTCGAAGGGGTGAAGCGCACGCTGCCCCGCATGTCCTGATTGGTGACCGTGATCCGCTGCGCGGGGTTGGCCACCGACTGTTCGGGGGGCCATACGGCTATGATATGATTGGGTTTGTAGCTGAGCGCGAAGATCTGGAACCAGGGGGCTGCCCAGGCCCAGCCGGATTGCGGGTCGGCCAGGTTCAGGTCGCGAACGGTGGTGTCGAACCGGTTGGGAAAGCCCTGCACCGACAGATCCTCGGCATCTGCCACCCACCCGGCCGCGCGGCGCTCGTCCAACCAGCCTTGTAAGGCAGCTTGTTTGGCCCGGCTGCCGACCACCCAATAGCCCGCCCAAGCCAGGGCCCCGATCACAACGGCGAATAACAAAGTACGCATCATCGGCGGGGCTTTCAGCTGGGGTTCAAGGGACCTATAACAGGCGCTGGCGGCAAGGAACAAGGCAGGTGCGATGCAGGATGATGTGCCCGAGACGGCGGATGTAAAGGCCGAAGCCGGGTTCTGGGTTTTCGGCTATGGGTCGCTGATGTGGAACCCTGGTTTTGAGGCGGCCGAACAGGGGTTGGCGCGTTTGGAGGGGTATCATCGGTCGTTTTGCATGGCCTCGATCGTCTATCGCGGCACGCCCGAGGATCCTGGCCTGGTGCTGGCGTTGGATCGCCTGATGGGGGCAGTCTGCACCGGTGTGGCGTACCGGGTGGCACCTCAAAACGGACCTGGGGTGCTAAAATATTTGCGGGATCGCGAGCTTGTCTCCTCGGCTTATCGCGAAGTGATCGAAGAGGTCATCTTGGACGACGGCCGCCGCTTCCCGACGCTTTGCTATGTGATGGATACAGCCCACAGCCAGTATCGCGGCGGGCTGGGCGCCGATGCACAGGCCCAGATCATCGCGCGCGCCGTGGGGCCGGCGGGCACCAATCGCGAGTATTTGGTGAATACCGTGACCGCACTCAGGCAACTTGGCCTCGAAGACCCGCCTCTCTTCGCTCTGGCCGATGCGGTCCGAAGAATGGTCTGAGCCGGGCGTCAACCGCCCGTGTCATCCACATTCAGATGCCTTTCCACAATCTCGAACCATTGCCCGGTTTCCGCCAGGCTGGCGAGGCCGGTGTTAAACGCCTCTATGGCCGCGCGCCCTTGCGGATCATCCCGTCGCGCGACGGCCCGCAGCGGATCCACACGGGTAAACGCCTCGAGCACGATAAGGGGGTTTTGCAGGCCCTTCGTGGCGACCAAAGCGCGCGTCAGCCGGGCGTCCATCGAGGCGATGTCGACGCGCCCCTCGTCCACAGCGCGCAAGCAGTTAAGCGGGGTTTCGGCCCGGACCAAAAGAACCCCGTCCGGCAACAGACCCAGACGCGTCAGGTCGCCGGTCGGATAGCCCATGGGCCGACACAGCCGGGCCCCCATCATCGCCTCGGGCGTGTCAACCTGGGCCCAAGCGCCATCGGCGCGGGCGAAAAACTCGGTGACCTGTTCATACAGGCTGTCCGAAGCGATGTAATCCGCGCACAGGCGGGCCTCGATCGGGGTCAGCTGGCTGGCTTCGCCGCACTCAGGATAGACCCAAGGAAAGCTCAGCTGCAGGCCTCCAAGGGGCAAGATCACCTCAAGATGGGCCGCCCGGTCCGCAACAATCCCAAGGGTTATGGTGGTATCAGGCTGGGTGTCAAACGCGGCTTGGACCAGGGCCATGGCCAAACCACGCCCTGGGGCATTGTCCGAGACATAGGGCGAAAACGGTCCGCCCCCGATCAGGTGAAAGCGTTGCGGTTGTGACGCAGGCTTCGCCGCAGCAGCAGCGCGCAGGGTCCGCATCACGGCGTCAGCGCCACCGGCGGCGACAGGTTCGCCGCGCAGCGGCTGCGCGGGGGTATCCAACGCCTTGTCTCGCGCCACAACATCGCAAGGGATTTGCAGGACCATACCAAGCGTGATGATGTCTGGGTTGCGCCCGATGACCGCCCGGTTGGCCACATAAATCTCTTGCGCATGCTCCTTATCGCCAAGCAGGCGTTCTGCAATAATTCCCAGGGTATCCCCGCGTTGCACGACATGGGGCGGGCAGGCCTGGGCGGCCTTAGCCAGGGACAGGGGCGCGAAAATTAACGTGGCACACAGCACTGCAAATGCGCGCCTGATGGTCCAAGCTTTCATCATCGCCTCCGTTCCCAATCCATGTGCAAAGGACTAAGGCTGGGACATTCAAAAAGGGTTAAGCTGGGCCGTGATTCTGAGTGAACAAAACACAAGATCTGGGGGGATGTTGACCTTATCGCAACAAGACCGCGTTAAACATTGCACTTTAGGCACCTGTACGCTTGACAGTTGGTCGGCGGCGCGCGCAGGCCTAGGGATGTATCTGCAAAGACAATGGTTTCAAGGATCAACCGACCCATGCTAATGGACCGTGAAAAGGAACCGCAGTTCTCGCAGCCGTTCCGGCAGATCCTCATTATGATCTTGATCTTGGGTCTTGTGGGGGCAGGCGGGTTTTTGGCCTATCCTTCGGTGTCGCCGATCTTCCTCGCCTCGCCCTATCTGAATGGGTTTATTCTGGCGGTTTTCGTCTTTGGTGTGCTGGCCTGTTTCTGGCAGGTGTTGACGCTCACCTCCTCAGTCAATTGGATCGAGGGTTTCGCGCTGGACCGGCCAGGGCACGAGTTCAGCGCCTCGCCCCGGCTTCTGGCCTCGCTGGCGGCGATGTTGCGCGATGCCGAGGCGCGGCAGCAACTGACCTCAACCTCGACCCGATCGATCCTGGATTCTGTGGGCACGCGGTTGGACGAGGCGCGGGATATTACCCGATATATCATCAACCTTCTGATTTTCCTGGGTCTTTTGGGGACTTTTTACGGCCTGGCGACCACGGTGCCTGCGGTGGTTGACACCATCCGCAGTCTGGCCCCGCAAGAAGGGCAGACGTCGCTTGAGGCGTTTGATCAATTGATGAACGGGCTCGAGGCGCAATTGGGCGGTATGGGTACCGCCTTTGCCTCGTCCTTGTTGGGCCTGGCGGGGTCGCTGGTCGTGGGGCTGCTCGAGTTGTTTGCGGGCCACGGGCAGAACCGCTTTTACTCGGAACTTGAGGAATGGCTCTCGTCCATCACCAAAATGTCGCTCTTTGCGGAAGAGGGCGGGCCCACGGTCACCGGGGGGAATATTGCAGCCGCCAGCCAGGTCGCGCAGTTGAACGAACTGGCTGTGCGGGGCGAAGCCAGTCGGATCGAGACCGACGCCAAGATGAGCCGCCTGACGGATGCCGTTATGGCGCTGGCGCAACAATTGAACGATCGCCCAGCGCAGGGGGGTGTCGGCGGCGATGCGGCGGTGTTTGAGCGGATCGCGGCGGGCCAAGAGCGGATCGCCGCGATGCTGGAAGGGCGCGAGGAAGAGGGTGGCGCGCTGGATCCCGACAGCCGCATGCGCCTGCGCAATATCGATATGCAAATGCTGCGCATCCTGGAAGAAATGGCGGCGGGCCGCCAGGACAGCGTGACCGAGTTGCGGCAGGAAATCAGCGCGCTCACAGAAACCATTCGCGCCGCGACCCGGGGTTAAGCGATGGCGCTAACCCGCAGATCCGGTAGGCGGTTCGAGGCCAATATCTGGCCCGGCTTCGTCGATGCCATGACGGCGCTGTTGCTGGTCCTGATGTTCGTCTTGTCGATCTTTATGATCATTCAATTCGTGCTGCGCGATCAAGTGTCGGAACAGGAGCGCGAGTTGGACAGCCTGGGTGGACAGATCGCCCAATTGGCCAGCGCGCTGGGCCTGGAACAACAGCGCGGCGATCAACTGGAAACCCAAGTGGGGGCGTTGAACGCGGATCTATCCGAGCGCGAGGCCGAGGTGGCGGCACAAAGTGCGCTGATCGCCACGCTGACCGACCAGCGCGACACTGGCTTGGCGCAAATCGCCAGTTTCGAAGAGCAGGTGGCGGGTCTACTGGCGCAGAACCGCGAGCTGGATGCGAATGTTGCAGCACTCGAGGCGCAAAGTGCCGAGCAGGTGAGTGCCAATGAGGCGCTGAACCTGGCGCTGGCCCAAGCCCGCGATGAGTTGGACGAGGGTGCGCAGGCCGCGCGTTTGGCGGCGGCGCAGGCCGACGCGATGGAGGCTTTGCTGGCTGAGTTGCGCGCGCAAGCGGCCGATCAGGCTGCACAGATTTCCGCGCAGTCCGAGGCGCTGACCGACAGCGAAGCGGCCCGCGCTTTGGAAACCGCAGCGGCCGAGGCATTGCGCCAACGGTTGGAGGACGGCTCGGCTGAGTTGACCGCGATGACGCTGCGTCTTGAGGCGGAACGCAAGCGGGCCGAGGACACGCTAACGCTGCTTGCGGCGGCCGAGGCGGCGCGCGATGCGTTGGAAACCACCAATCAAGAGACGCTCAGCACAGCCCGGGAACGCGCGGCTCTGCTGGCGCTGGCACAGCGGGAGTTGTCTGATGAGCAGGCAACCTCGGCCGAGGCGCAGCGGCAGGTGGCCCTGCTTAGCCAGCAGACCAGCGCGCTGAGCGCGCAGTTGCGCGAGTTGCAAGGCTTGCTCGATGCGGCCAAAGACGCCGAAGCGGCCGCTAATGTCCAAGTCGAGGCGCTGGGCGCGGATCTGAACACAGCGCTTGCCCGCGTTGCCGCCGAACAGCGCCGCCGCGCCGATCTTGAGGAGGCCGAGCGCCTGCGTCTCGAGGCCGAAGCGCAGGACCTGCAAAACTACCGCTCGGAATTCTTCGGCCGTGTCCGCGAGATCCTGGGCGACCGCGAGGGGATCCAGGTGGTCGGTGACCGCTTTGTGTTCTCGTCCGAAGTTCTGTTCAGCGCGGGATCGGCCTCGCTGGGTCTTGAGGGGCGTCGGCAGTTGGCCGAGGTGGGGGCGGTGATCCGCGAAATCCGCGACGAGATCCCTGCAGGCATCAACTGGATTCTGCGCGTCGACGGGCACACGGACAACATCCCCATCACCGGTGGTGCATTTGCCGACAACTGGGAACTGAGCCAGGCGCGGGCCTTATCGGTGGTGAAATACCTCATCGCGACGCAAGACATCCCGGCCGAGCGCCTCGCGGCGAATGGATTTGGCGAGTTCCAGCCAGTTGACCAGGCCAATACACCCGCGGCCCGGGCGCGCAATCGGCGGATCGAGTTGAAATTCACCGAGCGCTGATCCAAATCGATTTCACTCTAGCGGAAGATATCCATCAGGTTCTGCCCGCCCCCTGCCTCACCATCGATCAACTGGCTATAGGTCGCCATGGTCACACACAGGATCATCGCCGACAGTGTGGCCGAGACGAGGTCCGCCCGAAATTGCGCGACCCACAGCGCGCTCATATCGGCGCCGATCAACTCTGTGGCGCTGCCGCTGGCGCTGAACACATAAAGCATCCAAGGCGTCAGGATCGCCCCCCACAGCATCGTCAGCCGCCAAAACTGCCGTGTGCACAGCGCAACGCAGCGCCGCAAACTGCCCCAGCCAGCCCCTTCGATCAGTATGACCGGTGTGAGAACGGTGGTGAGGGCGACGATAACCAGGCCCGGCAAAAAGGCGATAAACAGGCCGTAAAACGACACAATGCCCGTGCCGATTGTCAGGACCAACAGCGGGACCAGGTTACGGGTCAAGACGCCCCAGCGATCCACAGGGGCCGGGGCCATCGACCACCAGATCCGCAGGCAAGCGACACCAAAGATCACCGCGAAAACAACCTCGATCAGGATCACGAAAGGGTCCAGATAGATGGTAAAAAAAGTGGCATCACTGGTCCCCGTCACCCGCGCCCGAAAATCGTCAGGCGCCAGAAGGATGTGCAACGCGCGCATGCCCAGATAGACGGCGAGAAACTCGATCCCCGCCATGGGTCCGAAACGGATAAACAGTTTGACAGATTGGAGCAGCAGGCCGCTTAGGGTCACGCAAACACCTCGGACAGATCAGCGGTGCTGACACCTTCCTTGATCGTGCGCAAGCGGGCATACAGCAGGGTGTTAAGCACAGCGAACAAAGTGGTTTGCGCGACAGATAGTGCCCATTGAACAATAGACAGAGCCATCATCACCAGCGTCCCCGGCGCCCCTTCGGCCAATAACGCGACTTGGGCGAAAAATATGATTATACCGGGGATCAGGCTGATCAAAAATATGGTCAGAGTGAACAGCAGATAAAGCCCGACGATCGACCATCGATAATCTGAAGTCAGATGCGCGGTTTGACCTAACGCGCGAAACCCAGCCCGACTGACAAGTATGACAGGAAGCAGCACCGCAAAGCGTGCAAGAATATAAAGTGAGGCAACGAACCCCACCAGGGCGATCAAGAATGGAGGGAGCTGGGCCTGGAGGGCGAACAAAAAACCAAAAAGAGCTGCAAAGACTGCCAGCAGCACGACTGACAGAACGACAACAACAGGTGTCGACACAAGACTGCGCCACAGATGCGATAGGAGATTTATGGGTATCCCGTGACACGCATCATAGGCACACAACACGATCAGAAAATTGGAAATTAAGGTAGCGATTACAAAAATCGCAACGAGAAATGAAAGATCCCTCCATAACGCGGTAAGTGCATCCGTGTTCTGTAGTCCACCTGCAAAGATTTCCAGCCAGCTCTGTCCGACTAAAATTTGAAGTCCGAGCATAACTGCGATTGGCAGGCTTCCAATCGTCATGAACACAAGGATGCGGCGAAAGAACAGGCCAAAGGTCGCGGTCACCAAAGATCCGACGCCAAGTGGGGTGCGCGGTGTTGCGGGTTGGGCCATGACGTCTCCTTCGCGGGTATACGGCGGTCCGTGGGATAGGCCCCAAATATGGTCAGATCATGATGTGAGCCGGGCGACCGCGGCCCGATGGATCACTCAAAAACCTTGACGAGATCCTCGAACCCCAACCCCTCTTTGATCTGGCGCAGGCGGGCATAGACCAATGCGGTGAGGATCGCCCATAATGCGTATTGCAGGCCCGAAGCGGCGGCGTTGATGAAATACTGTAGCAGAAAACCAGGATTGTTCGGGTCAGCCGCCGCCAGCATCCCCTCGATCCCGACAAAAGGCAGATACACCGCCATGGACCCCAGAGAAATCGCGACCAGCATCAAAATCACGACCCCCAAAATTGGCCACCGATAACCCTTGGTCAGTTCCGCCGCCCGGGACAGGCCGCGAAACCCGGCGCCGTCGACCAAAATGGCCGGGGTCATCACCATGTAGCGGCCGATCAGGTAAAGCCCCGGCAAAACGAGCAACATAAACCCAAGCATGAAGAAGACGTAGAACACAAAGCTGAGCACAACCAGCGGCACAAAGGCGCGCAGCGTGCGACCGACATAGGCCCCGATCTGCGCGGGTTTGCCCAGTTTCACGTCATAGGCGGCAAGTGTGACCACTGCGGTTGTGAACATCAGCATGAGAACCGAGCCAAAAACGGACCCCAAATATGTCGGACTGACGATGAACATTGGTTCCAGATAGCTGTTTGGGTCAGACAATGTCGGGGCCACGATCAACAGCAGGCCGGACAAAACCATCGAAGGCACGATGCCGATCAGCGCAAACAGCAGGAAGTGCCGGAAGAACAGGCCAAAGGTGCCTGCGAACAGGGTACCGATCCCCAAGGGTTGTTTGATGATGTCAGCGCTCATGGGGATCCTCGTTATGATACATGGGGCCGCTTTCGGCGGGATGTGATGTCATGATGGCCCCGACGGTTGACTGTCGCGGGAGCCGTGAAACTTGTCCTCGCGCGCGTCGCCGAACAGTTTGCGGCTTTCCAGATACGCACGCTGCGTGCGGTAGAACGACAGCAGGAAGGCGCCAGCTTGATCCTCGGGCACGCGGGTGGGATAGCCGATACGGTTGGTGATTGTCTGCGCCACCTTGTGCAGGTTCGATTGGTGCCGCAGCAGGGCTGCGCGGTTCAGGCTTGCGGCGTTGACCTGCAGGAGGGCTTCAAGGGTTTGCAGCTCGTACCGACCATAGTGGTCCAGTTGATGCGGCAGAAAACTGAAGCTGCCCTCGGACACCGGCGCCTCGGCCAGGTCAGGCAGCAGAACCGGTTTGGGCAGCATCACCACATATGTTCCGGCCAGGATATCGCCCAGCCGTTGGCGGTTTGCATTTGTAAAGGGGATGATGCCCAGGATCAGGATCCAGATGACCAGCAGCACGGCGCTGACCCCATCCAGCTGCGAGCTTGCCAGCAACATGGTGCCAGGCACAAAAACCTCAAGCTCTTTCATCAGGTTGCGCACGGTGACCGCATGCGCCGACAAGGTGCGCCCATCGGCCGAGATGACCCGTAACCCCGACAGTCGTTTGCCCAGTGTTTGCCCGTTCATCAAAATTTCGGATAGCGAATAATAGGGTACTCGGATCGCGAAAAACAGCAGCGAGCCGATGACGATAATTGCGGTGCCAGGTAGAAGATCGGAAAACACCAGGGCGATCATAATCGCGATCAACCCGGCCACGGTGATCAATATATCGGCCAATTGCGCGATCAACCGTGCCCCCAGCCCCGCCACGTCAAACCGGATCGGGACCCCCTCGGGCGGGACAAAATCGGTGATCAGTCGGCGGTCAGGGTCCAGCGGGTTGCGCTGAGGTTTGGCGTCTTTGGTTTTGCGGCGCCAGATCATGGCGCCTCGCCCCGACCGCAAAGGGTCAGCCAGGCGATCCAGAAAGCGCCGACGCTGAGGCCGATGGTCAGCCGGGCTGGAATGTCTTGGACCAGCTGTCGCCCAAAACCCTCAAGCAAGGCGGCCGCGATCAGCATCAGGGCCGCCAAAAGGGCCAGCTTCACCGCATCGCGGGCGTTGCGGCGCAGCGCATCCCGCCTGCGCAACTCGCCCGGAAACAGCACCGCTTGGCCCAAATGCAGCCCGCCGCCACAGGCGATCGCGATGGCCGACAATTCGGTCACCCCATGGATCGACAACCACGCGGTAATGTCCAACAGCAGCCCTTTGGACTCGTGCAGCGCGACAAAGGCGCCGATGGCCATCCCATTGTAAAACGTCAACAGGCTTGAGGGTACGCAAACGGCGATGCCGAGGCAAAACACCAACAAGGCAATGCGCGTATTGTGCGAGAATAGGAAGGCCGCAAAGGCCGACAACTCGCCCCCCTCGCTGTCAGCGCCATCATAAATCACGCTGCGCAATTCAGCCGCGCTGCTATTCAGCCCGCGGGGATCATCGGGCGAGGTTGGGACAAGTGTGTTGTACCAAGTGGGGTCGTCCTGAAACAAAAGATACCCCGCGACGCCGCCCAACGTCAGGATCAGATAGCCAACCAGGATGAGCGGAAACAGCCGACGGGCCGCACCGGGGATGCCATAGACCAGCAGATGCGAAAACAGCCCGCGCAACCGCCGCTGTGGTGCGTAAACCGCCAGATAGGCCCGGGCGCACAGTGCCTCGAGATACGCCAGCAAGGCCCGGTCGAGGGAAATTTCGCGCGCCACCGACAGCGAGGCCATTGCTTGGCGATAGAGCGTCGCCAGCGCCTGGGCCTCGTCCAACGACAGCGACCGCAACCCGCGCCGCTCGGTCTTGGTGACGATCTGCTCCAAGCGGCGCCAATCCGGCTCGCGCTCGGCCCGGAAACGGGCGGATCGGATCAGCGATTGCGCGACGCTCATATCATCTCTCGTGCTTTGATATCGAGATAGGCGGACAGAAGCCGTGGGGTCAGTTGCCCCGGTGGGGTCTCAAGACACAAGACGCCCGCACGCGACAGCCGATCAAGCACCACGTGCCGCTCGTGCAGCATATCTGCGGCCACCACCGCCTTGGCCACATCGTCGGCGGTGCGGGCCAGCCCCCCTTGATGCTGCTCAAGCGTCGGGTCCGAAAGAGTTACGAACAGCACCAGATGGGCATGGCTGAGCACGCCCAGGTTCTCGACCAGCAGCTCTGCTGTTGTGGTATCCGCGAAGTCGGAAAAGATGACGATCAGTGACCGCCGCTTCAGCCGCCCGTTCAAATGCGCCAGCGCCAAAGTGTGGTTGCTTTCGACACTGCTGTATTCCATTTGCGCCATCCGGCTGCGCAGTGCCGGAAAACTGGCGCGTGCGGGCTGCGGCGGGCTGTAATGGCGCGGTTCGGCATCAAAAGAATAAAGCCCCACCAGATCGCCACCCAGCCCGGCTGCCCAAGCCACCGACAGGGCAGCGTTGATTGCATGATCAATCCGCGCTATCCCGTTGATCTGGCCGCGCATCAGATAGCCGTTGTCCAAGGCCAGAATGATCTGATGATTGCGCTCAGCCCGCATCTCTTTGGCCACCAGCCCACGGTGCCGGGCCGAGCGTTTCCAGTCGATCGAGCGTGTATCCATCCCAGTGGTGAACTCGACCAACTGGTGAAATTCGGACCCCTCTCCACGTGTTACAGTATCTTTTACGCCGTAAAGCTCGGATTGTACCGTGGCATCGATTTGGCCGGACACCACCGGCCGGACGTTTGGGATGACCCGCACCTCAAGATCCAGGGCAAAGCGGGGAGTGATTTCCCACAGGCCGAAACGGCTGAGCCAGCGCAGCCAAACGCCGGTGATGCCGAACACACCGCGCCGGTTTGCGGGCAGTCGGATCTCGCCCAGGGCGCTGTCGGGGCCGGTCGGGGCAAAGCCGAAATTGGTTTGTCCGCCTAAACCCTCGGCCGCCTCGACACGCGCTTCGAGAATCGGGGGGAGGGTCCGGCGGCTGGTTAGATGTGCGGGCAGACGTGCCACCTCGCCACAAAACACATCGCCTGAGGGCATCACATCCAGCGCAAGCGCCCAGCGCCCAGGTGTGAGGCCCAGATCGACCAGGGCAATGACCGTCAAGACACCCCAAGCGATGACGGCGGCTTCGGGCGTTATTCCGACAACGATCAAGAGAACGGTCAAGGCGACACCCACCGCGCAAAGAACCAGCAGGCGTCGGCTGGGGCGCATTACTTGGGCGCCTCCACCCGGTTGAGGATGTTGGACATTACATCGGTCTCGGACCGCCCCTCGATCTCGGCCGTAGGGCCCAGCACGATGCGGTGCCTTAGGGCGGGGATCAGCAAGCGCTGTACATCATCGGGGATGGCATAATCGCGGCCATCCAGGGCGGCCGCTGCCCGAACGGCGCCTGCAATCGCATCTGCCGCACGGGTCGAGGCGCCGTGGCGGATTTCGGGCTCGGTCCGGGTGGCGCGCACCAGATCCAGGATATAGCGCAAGATGCTGTCATCCAGCCTGATGCTGTCGATCAGCGCACGGCCCGCCGACAAAGCCTCGGTCGTCAAAACGGCGTCGATCCCCACCGTTCGCGCTTTGTGGTCCAGGGGTTGGGCGGCGTGACGGCGCAGGATCTCCATCTCGGCGGCGTCTTCGGGGAAATCGATGATCAGCTTGAACAGGAACCGGTCCAATTGCGCCTCGGGCAGGGGATAGGTCCCTTGTTGTTCGATCGGGTTTTGGGTGGCGACCACGAAGAAACTATCGCCCAAGGGGTAATCCGTGCCATCAATCGTCGCCACCCGCTCGTTCATCACCTGCAACAGGGCGGCTTGGGTTTTGGGCGGGGCGCGGTTGATCTCGTCCGCCAGCAGGATATCGGTAAAGACCGGGCCCTTGGTCAGCCGAAAGGCCGAGGTGCCGAAATCGAACAAATTCACCCCCAGCACATCGCCGGGCATCAGGTCGGGGGTGAACTGGATCCGCCCGAAGTCCAAGTGCAGTGACCCCGCAAGCGCCTGGGCCAGAAGGGTTTTCGCCGTTCCTGGCGGCCCCTCAAGCAGGCAGTGGCCGCGGGCGAACAGCGCGATAAGCAGCATGTCAATCGCATCATCTTGTCCGTGCACGGCCTTTCCGACCTCGGCTTTGATGCTGGCCGCGAGGGCGCGAAAACTATCGAGATCCATGAACGGTTCTTTCTGCCTGGAATTCAAATTCTTCGAGCAGCGCTTGCAACTGCACGCCGGTCATCTGTGGTCCGGGGGTTGTAGCGGCAATCGCGGCTGCCGCAAAGCCCGCCGCTTGCTCGGGATCCGTGCGCTTTAGCAGCGCTGTTATCCGCCCGATCGGGTCCGCGCTGCCCGCGGTGCCGAACAGGGCTCGCTCGATCCGCCGCAGGCGGTTTTCGATATGCGCTTGGAACAGTCGCGGGTCATTGCCCGCCAAGCGCAAGATCCGCGCCTTGGCTGTGATCGACTCCCCGCGCGAGGCGCTGAGCTGATCATCAAAAACCTTGCGGGGTGGGCCGAAGCGCACCCAAGACCGCCACAGCAGAAGCGCAGTCATCCCCGCCAGCGCCCACCATGCGACGGACAAGGGCCATGCGAAAAACCGCAACAGATCGGCCCATTTGCGCGCTGGGCGCGGCTCCCGTTCCGCGATCGTAAAGATCCGGTCCGTGGGATCGATCAAGATAGGCTTATCGCCCGCTATCCGGGTTAGCATGGCCGCCGCCAACTGCGCGTTCTCACCCAGCGAAAGCCCATGATTGTTGATCAGATCAGGGTCCGACAACAGCCAAACGGGCAGTGTGTCGCGGCCCATGCTGCATTTGATCAGCAGATGCCCGGCGGGGTCCGAGATAACAGGCGTGCAGCGTTCGTCCAGTTGGTCGGGAAACAACTGCGGCGCATAGAGCAAACCTTTGTGGTCATACGCGCGAAACCTTAGAAACGGACCTTCGGGGCGCGACAATTGGCCGTCCACCAGTTTCAGACGGCGGATGCCTTCCATTACGTCGTTCGGTGGCAGCAGCAAACTGGAATGTGCGTAGCCCGAGTAGCGCATGCCACGGGTCCATTTGGGTACGACCAGCAGTGTGGGGATCAAGTTGAGCTTTGAGCGCAGGATCCGGCTTTGCAAATCCCGTTCGGTTCCGGTTTTCAGAAAAGCAGCATCGTCTTCGGGGCGCTCAAAGTCGGCATTCAACTCCGTATCTAGGATGGGCAGGACCCGCAGGCCGACAGTGCCTTTGATGACCTGTTGGAATTCCGTGGCATAGCTGATCTGCCCGCCGTCTGCCCGCACGACCTGGACCAGACCACGGTGCCCAATGGCCGAGCGGTCAACGGGGAGGGCTGTATCACGGGTGAAATACCAAGCCGCGGCGGCCACAATGGCGGCAAACGCCAAAAGCCCCAAGATATCTTGAGTGGACCAGCGGCGCGCAGGGCCTGTGGCCGTCAGGCTCACAGGCGCACCTGTCGCACACCCAAGATGACCTCGGCCCGAGTAAGGCAGTCGTCGAACAGCGGTTCCGGCAGTGGGCGACCGCCGAATTGCACCAGTTCTTCGGCCATCACCAGATGGCGGGTGTCGGCCAGATGGGTCCAAGTTTGGGGCAGGCGGCGCAACAATTCGCGCGCCGTTTCCGCCCGGCCCAGCCGCAGGTCGTTTTGCCGAGCGGCATCGCCCAGCACAGCATGCAGCAGCAGCACCAAAGCCGCGCGACGGTCCTGCATCCCGCGCAGCCGAGCGATCAGGCCATCCGCGTTGGGCGCAGGGTTGGCGCTGTCAGGTCCCTTTTGAGCCCGCCCCTGCGATCGTGGCGCACGTGGCGTGTTGCTCAACCGATCAAAGATCGCTTGGCGATTGCGGATCAAGATCCAGAGCAGCGCCGCCGCCGCGATGGTCAACAGGATCCGCGAAGTATTTTTGTACACCACCGGGACGTCTGATGCCTCGCTTCCCTCCTCTTCGGGCTCGGGCAGAGGGGGAAGGGGCGAGCCGTCCATTGGAATGTCGCCCTCAAGATGGTCGATATAGACAATGTCGCCCTGCAACCGCTGGAACCGCGTTTGGCCGACGTATGTGGCGTTGCGCGGCACGTCGTGCCCCGTGATGATGGTCTGTTGATCCACCTCTTGCGTCTGGGCTAAGGCGCCAGTGGCCCAGGTTGCTGCGCAAAGCAGAAACAGACCCACACGCAACGATTGAATCATCACCGGGCTCCCTGCTTTTAGCGTGAATGTCAGCTCATATGTTAGGCATTCGATTGAGGCGGTTTCAAGACCAACACCTACGCCAAGGCCAGGTAGTGTGGCTCAGGTCACACTCGTCTCGATACAGGCTAGGTAAAGGCCTGCGGATGGATCGCGCGTGCCATGTGATCCAGCACGGCGTTGACCAATTTGGCCTCCTTGCTGTCGGGAAAAAAAGCTTTCGCGACATCCACATATTCGGTGATCGCCACTTTGGGCGGGGTCTCGCGGGTTAACATTTCGGCGCCTGCCGCGCGGAAGATGGCGCGCAAGGTCGGATCAATCCGCGCGATGGGCCACTTCGCCACCAATGCTGCGTCAGTCAGTTGATCGATCTTGGCTTGGCGGTCATAGGCGCCCAGCAGCAGTGCACGGAACAACTCTAAGTCGCCCTCGGGCCAGGTTTGACCATCGATGTCCGCCCCGAAACGGTGGGTTTCGAACTCGCCTTGCACATCTTTCAGGTCCGCGCCCGACGCTTCCATCTGAAAAAGCGCTTGGGTGGCGTAAAGCCGCGCGGCCGATCGGGCTTGTTTTGCGGGCGAGGGGGCGTGCGCCATCAGGCAGTGTCCTTTGCTGCATCGCCCGCTAGCAGGATACTGCCTTCGGGCAGTTGGCTTGAGGCCTTGCCAAAGCGGCGTTCGAGCGCGATCAGGGTGAGCGCGGCCTCAGCAGCGCCACCACCTTTGTTTTGGCCTGCAACCTGGGCGCGAATGACCGCCTGATCGACATTCTCGACTGTCAGGATGCCGTTGCCCACACACAGCCCTCGCAGCCCCAACTCCATCAACCCGCGCGAGCTGTCGTTGCAAACGGTGTCGTAGTGCGTCGTCTCGCCCCGGATGATGCACCCCAAGCCAACATACCCATCATACGCGCCCGAAGGGGCCGCCAAAGCCATCGCTTGCGGGACTTCAAGCGCGCCCGGAACTTCGACCACATCGTACATCACGCGCGCCGCTTCGCAGGCGCCACGGGCCCCCGTGACCAGTTGCTCGGCGATTTCTTTGTAGTATGGGGACAGAACAATCAGTACGCGGGTCGGTGCGTCGAACACCGGTGCGGGCAAAGCGTAATGCGTCACCGCGGTCGCCATCAATGGCCCCCTTCAATTGCGCGTGTCGAATGGATCGACAGGCCATAGCCCTCAAGCCCAACTACTTTAAAGCTGGGTGAATTGGTCAGCAGGATCAACTCGTGCACACCAAGCGAGCCCAAGATCTGCGCCCCCAACCCATATTGGCGCAGTGTCTGGGGCGATGCTTCGCCTGCCATCACCAGTTTCGATGACATGTCGCGCAGTAGAACCACCACACCACGCCCTTCGGCGGCGATCATGCGCATCGCGTCAGCCAATTGATGCGAGCGGCCTGGTGTTAAGCCCAGAATATCGTCGAACGGGTTCAACGGATGCATACGAACCAAAACCGGTTCGGGGCTGGTAATGTCGCCTTTTGTCAGCACCAAATGCTCGGCGCCGCCGGTGTCGTCGGTATAGATCCGCAGCATCCATTCGCCGCCATATTCGCTGGTGACGGCTTTGACCGCGCTCTCGCGCACCAAATTGTCGTGGCGCCGACGGTACGCGATCAGGTCGCTGATCGTTCCGATCTTAAGGCCATGTAGCTGTGCGAAGGCCACCAGATCTGGCAGCCGCGCCATAGTGCCGTCTTCCTTCATGATCTCGCAAATCACGCCCGCCGCGTTAAGACCCGCCAGGCGCGAGATATCGACCGCCGCCTCGGTGTGACCGGCGCGCACCAACACGCCTCCCTCCCGCGCCCGCAGCGGGAACACATGTCCTGGGGTCGCAATGTCTTGCGCGGTCGAGCGGGGGTCGATCGCCACCGACACCGTCCGCGCCCGGTCATGCGCCGAGATCCCGGTGGTGACCCCATCCCGCGCCTCGATCGACACGGTGAAGGCGGTCTCGTGCCGCGACGAGTTACTAGCTGCCATCAGCGGCAGACCCAGAGCATCTAACCGCTCGCCCGGCAGGGCCAGGCAAATTAGGCCCCGGCCGTGCGTGGCCATGAAGTTGATCGCGTCGGGGGTTGCCATCTGGGCTGGGATGATCAGATCGCCTTCGTTCTCGCGATCCTCGTGATCGACCAGGATGTACATACGCCCGTTGCGCGCGTCTTCTATGATCTCGTCGATCGAAGAGACCGCGTCGTGATAATGCTCGTCCTTCATGGTCACGCCCCCGCATCGCGCATTTGATCCAGGCGGGCAACATACCGCGCCAGCGTGTCGACCTCCAGGTTCACATGGTCGCCTGTGGCGATCTGCCCCCAAGTGGTCTGCGTCTTGGTGTGCGGGATCAAGTTGACGGTGAATTGCGCACCCTCCACCTCGTTTACTGTCAGGGAGGTTCCCGCCAGCGCTACGGATCCCTTGGGGGCAATGAACTTGGCCAACCCATCGGGCGCGACAAACGTCATGCACGTGCTGTCCCCAACATCCTCTTGCGCCGCGACCAAAGCGGTACCATCCACGTGACCGCTGACGATATGCCCGCCCAACTCATCGCCCAACCGCAAAGCCCGCTCAAGGTTCACGGGTGTTCCAACTTTCCAACGGCCCAGCGTCGATTTCGACAGCGTCTCGGCCGAGATATCCACATCGAACCAATGTGCACCATTTGTGCCCCGATCCACCACGGTCAGGCACACCCCATCGCAACAAATCGATGCCCCTAGGTCGATCCCTTGGGGGGCATAGGCAGTTTCCAGCCGGGCGCGCAGATCACCGGCGTGTGACAGTTCCGCTACACGGCCCACATCCGTTATTATCCCTGTAAACACAGCCCTCGACCCCTGTCAGATACGCAAGCTGGGGCTATCAGAGGCGCCCTGGCGGGGCAAGGCTTCGGTGCCGTGTGTCTTTGACATACACCGTTGGGCAGCGTGATTGGCTTTCCGGTGCCGCAAGTGTTAAGGTCACTTAAACTATAATAGAGAATTCAGGCATGACCGAGCGGTTTATTCTTTTCCTCCAAGGACCCCACGGAGCTTTTTTCAGCAATCTAGCGCGGGTTTTGCGGCAAGCAGGCGCGGAAGTTCATCGAATTGGGTTTAACGCGGGCGACCAAGGGACTTGGGCCCATAAGGACAGCTACACCGCCTTTACCCAGGACCGTGCGGATTGGCCTCGATTTCTTGAGGCCTTTCTCGATCAGCACCCTGTCACTGATATTGTGCTTTATGGGGACACACGCGATATCCACGCGGCGGCCCGACATATCGCCAAAGACCGGGGCCTTCAAATCCATTGCTTCGAAGAAGGGTATTTGCGCCCCTATTGGGTGACCTACGAGCGGGACGGCACCAATGGCCATTCGCGCCTGATGGGAACCTCGCTGTCCGAAATGCGCGCAGCCCTCGCAGGTCGACCGCCCGAGGTTCAAGACGCCCCGGCGCAATGGGGCGCGCTTTGGCAACATACGCTGGCCGGGATGATGTATCATCTGCGGATATTGCTGTTCAATCGCCCTTATCGCCGGGTCCGCCCGCATCGCGCGATCTCGGTCTGGCAAGAGGCGCTGCTGCACACCGCCCGTCTGTTCTTGTTTCCGGTGCATGTGATCGAACGGCGCATCGAATCCCGCCGTCTGCGGATCAGCGGCGCGAACTACCACCTTGTGCTGCTGCAACTGGCCCACGACGCGTCGTTCCGCGATCACAGCGACTTTGGCCACATCAGCGAGTTCATTAACGAATGCTGTCAGGGCTTTGCCCGCGGCGCCCCCCGGCATCACCGGCTGGTCTTTAAGACCCACCCGCTTGAAGATGGGCGGGAGCCGATCAAGGCGCTGATCCGCAAGGCGGCCAAGGACAATGGTATTGCCGATCGGGTGCAAATGATCCGTGGGGGAAAGCTGGGCGAGATGTTGGATTTGGCCTCGACCGCGGTCACCGTGAACTCGACCGCCGGTCAGCAGGTTCTGTGGCGCGGTTTGCCGCTCAAGGCTTTTGGCCGCTCTGTCTATTCAAAGCCAGAGTTTGTTTCGCACCAGCCGATCCACGAATTTTTTGCCCAGCCGCGCCGTCCCGATCACGATGCCTATTTGGTCTATCGGCAGTATTTGTTGGAAACGTCGCAGTTTCCCGGTGGGTTCTACACGGCCGAGGGTCGTGCAGACGTGATCCGCAATGTCGCTGATATCATTCTAAAAAATCAAGATCCCTATGATCTGGTCCGCCGCACGGGTGCTTCCCCCTTGCCACAGTTGACCGCGCAGGTGCGGTGAAACCGCAGGGCGCGCTTCCCCCAGCGGCTTTGATCGGCTAAAAGCCATAAAAAACATAAAGCTGAGGCAGTTTCGTGATGTACTTTCCCCGACCCGTTTCGCGGGTGGTTGCTGTGTTGGCCTGCACGCTTATCTTGGCAGGCTGCGCGCTGCCACGCCCCGGCCCCAATCCGAAGGAGATCGTGGCCGGATCCAAAACCACTGGCGGCGTGTTGAATGTGGTTTTGGTCGACAGCCAGATCGCCAACCGCGCCCGCGTCGCGAATGACTTCGGTTTCTCGGGCGAGTTTCTCGGCCTGCCCGACGCCCGGTCGGATGCCATCAACCCTGGCGATCAGCTGTCTATCACCGTGTGGGAGAATGTGGACAACGGTTTGCTGGTTGGTCTGGGCCAAAAAGTCGCCGTCATCCAAGAGGTACAGGTCGACCAGCAGGGCAATATTTTCATGCCCTACGCGGGCTCGCTCAAAGCGATTGGGCGCACCCCGGACCAACTGCGGCAACTGATCACAGAGGAACTCGGCCGCCAGACGCCCGACCCACAAGTCGAGGTCCGCCGCGTGGCCGGTGATGGTGCAACCGTCAATCTCATTGGCGGCGTCGGTGCGCAGGGTGTCTATCCGATCCAACCCGCCACCGGCAAACTGGCCCCGATGCTGGCACGTGCCGGGGGTGTGACCGCCAATCCGGATGTGGCCACGGTCACTGTGCGGCGCGACAACGGTTCGGGCACGATCCTGCTGCAGGACCTTTATGATGACCCTCGTTTGGACATCGCGCTGCGTCCCAACGACACGATCATCGTCGAGGAAGACCGGCGGACGTTCACAGCGCTTGGGGCCACCGGCACCCAAGCGCAGGTGCCTTTCCCAACCGGCGATCTGAACGCGGTCGAGGCACTGGCGCAGGTCGGCGGCTTGAACGGAAACCTGTCCGATCCCACAGGGGTCTTCGTTTTCCGTCGCGAGACCCGAAGCGTGGCCAATCGCGTTACGGGTCGAAACGATATGGTCGAGGCCGAGCCTTTCGCCTACGTGATCGATCTGACCCGTCCCGAGGGCTTCTTCGTTGCCAAGGATTTCCAGATCCGCGACGATGACACGATTTATGTCACCGAGGCCCCCTTCGTCGCATGGACCAGGATCCTTCAAGCCACCTCAAGCACACTCAGCTTGGCAACGACCGTGACCAACGTGGGCGCATCGGCGACGAGCTTCTGACGGGGTCGCCTCAACGTCTGGCGGCCTATACCGGCGGCTTTCTGTGGAACCGTCGCATTCGCCGGATCCTGACCCTGGCGGGTTGGCGGATAGCACCCATGCTGCGCCCATCGCACGCCGATGCCGTTGCCGTCTGGGGCCGCCGCCCGGTCAGTTGGCGCGGCCTGGCGATGGCGCGGCGCGGCGATGTTCCGGTGCTGAATGTCGAGGACGCCTGGCTCCGCTCGGTTCAGCCCGGTGCTGGGGGCGAGGGGCCCTTGGGTTTGCTGTTGGACAAGCGGGGCCTGCATTATGACAGCGCACAGCCTTCAGCGCTTGAGGATCTGCTGGCAACCGCAGAATTGGAAACCCCTGACCTGCGGGCCCGTGCCGAAGACGGTATAGCCTTCCTGTGCGACAACGGCCTGTCGAAATACGCGAACTGGGACGCCGCCGTCCGACCGCCAGAGCCCGGCTATGTGCTTGTGATCGACCAAACCGCGGGCGACGCCGCGATTTCCCATGCGGGGGCTTCGGCCGACAGTTTCCGCCAAATGCTGGCGGCGGCAAAGGCCGAACACCCGACGGCCCGAATTGTCCTGCGCACCCATCCTGTCACCGCTGCCGGCACCAAGCGCGGCCATTTCAGCCCCGAGGATTGTGATGGGCGTACAACGATCTGCGCGGACCCGGTGAACCCATGGGCGCTGCTCGACGGGGCATCTGCGGTTTATGCCGTCTCCTCGCAATTGGGGTTCGAGGCCATTCTGGCAGGGCACCGGCCAGCAATCTTTGGCCAGCCATTCTACGCCGGATGGGGTCTGAGCGATGACCGCTTGCCCGTTGTCCGCCGGACCCGTCGCCTGAGCCGCGAAGCGCTTTTTGCGTGCGCCATGCTGCTCTACCCCACCTGGTACGACCCCTATCGCGACCGGTTGACGGGCTTCGAAACGGTGGCCCAGGCCCTCGCTGCCCAAGCCCGCGCATGGCGCGAGAACCGCCAGCCCGCGATTTGCACAGGCATGAAGCCCTGGAAACACAAACCCACCGCCGCGTTTTTGCGGGGCCAGGGCGGTCCCCCGCGGTTCGAGAGCGATCCAGCCCAAGCGCTGAAATTGGCTGCGACCACCAAACGCACTGTTCTGATCTGGGCGGGCAAGGAAACGCCCGAGATCCGTGCCCAAGCCGCCGCACAAAACACGCCCCTGATCCGGGTCGAGGATGGGTTTCTGCGCTCGGTAGGTTTGGGCGCGCAGCTCTTGCCCGCAGCCTCTCTCGTTTTGGACGATTTGGGGATTTACTTCGACCCCACGCGCCCCAGCCGCCTTGAGACGCAGATCGCGCAAAGCACCGCGCTGCCCCGCCATGCCCGCCGCCGCGCGGCTGCCTTGCAAGCCGCGATCGTTGCGGCGCGCCTGACCAAATACAACGTGGGCGCCGATCAAGCCCTGACGATACCGCCAGGAAGGCAGGTTGTTTTGGTGCCTGGGCAGGTCGAGGATGACGCATCCATCCGCCTGGGCACCAGCGATGTTTCGACCAACCTTGCGCTGCTGCGGCGGGCGCGGGCGCATTTTCCCGATGCTTTCATCATCTACAAGCCGCATCCCGACGTCGAGGTTGGCCTGCGCCAAGGTGCTGTCACCGATGCGCAGGCCCAAGGTCTGGCCGACGTTGTGGCGCGCGAGATCTCGGCCAGCCAAGCGATGGATCTGGCCGATGTTGTCTGGACCATGACCTCGCTGATGGGGTTCGAGGCGCTGCTGCGCGGGCTTGAGGTCCACTGCCTGGGCATGCCCTTTTATGCCGGATGGGGCCTGACCAATGATCATGGTCAATCCGCCTCGCGCCGCACCGCGCGCCCGGATCTGACAGCACTGGTCCACGCGACACTGATTGACTATCCCCGGTATTTTGACGCCCAAACCGGGCTGGCTTGCCCGCCCGAGGTGACTTTGGAGCGCCTTTCCAGCGGTGCCCTCGCCGTCAGCCGCCATGCCACCCGTCGCCATAAGGCGGTGGCGGCAGTGCAATACCGGCTTAGAGGGTTGGCGCATCTGTGGCGGCGCTGACCCAGCGGGTCAGGATGTCGTCGCCGATCTGGCGATGTTCGATGGGTTTGAAGTGGGGCACCTTCGCCAGAACCTCGGCGGCCATCGGGCCGATCACGGGGGTGCCCTCGGACCCGATGATTTTACCGGCGGTGATCAGGATCAACTCGTCGACCAGGCCGTCGCGGATCAAGCTGGCCGCCAGGCGGCCGCCGCCCTCGCACAAGACGCGGGTCAGGCCCTGGGTGCCCAGGGTTTGCAGGGCGGCGGGCAGGTCGAGGCCGGTGTCGGTGGTGAGAATTGGGAGGAGTGTTACGCCCAAGCTGCTGAGCGTTGGAGAGGTTGCCGCTGGTCCGTGCAGCAGCCAGAGCGGTTGAGAAGTGGCGGTTTGGGCCAGGCGGCTGTCGGCGGGCAGCGACAAACTGGGGTCGGTGACAATGCGAACCGGCGGGCGTGGGGTGACTGCACCCTCGCGCACGTCTAACATAGGATTGTCAGCACGGGCGGTCCCCGCGCCGATCAGAATGGCGTCGGAGGTGGCGCGTAACCGGTGGACGAAGGCGCGGGCATCTGGCCCGGTGATCCAGCGGCTTTCGCCATTGGCGAGGGCGATGCGGCCGTCCAGGGAACTGGCCAGCTTCAGCGTGACCCAGGGCCGCCCTCGGCCTATCCGGCTGAAATATCCTTTGTTCACCTCGGCCGCCTCGGCCTGGCGCAGACCGCTTTCAACCGCTACCCCAGCGCGCTCTAGCATCGCCTGGCCTTGACCCGCCACGCGCGGGTCAGGATCCCCCAGGGCCATGACAACGCGGGCAATGCCCGCCTCGGCCAGGGCCTGGGCGCAGGGACCGGTTTGACCGGTGTGGGCGCAGGGCTCCAGGGTGACATAGGCCGTTGCCCTACGCGCGTCTATGTTTTGCAGCGCTTGGGTTTCCGCATGGGGCTGTCCGCCGGGCTGGGTCCAGCCCTTGCCGATCACTTGGTCATCGCGGGTGATCACACAGCCAACGGCCGGGTTGGGCCAGGTGTTGCCCAGACCGCGCGCGGCGAGGGCGAGGGCCTGATCCATCCAGCGCGCATCGCTGGACATGGGGTCAGCTTTTGCCGTCGGCGTCGGGGCGCAGCTCGGACACGAATTCCTCGAAATCGTCGGCGGCTTGGAAGTTTTTGTAGACGCTGGCGAAGCGGACATAGGCCACGGTGTCGATGCGGGCCAGGGTTTCCATCACGATCTCGCCGATTTTGTCAGACGGCACATCGGCGTCGCCCATGCTTTCCAGGCGGCGGACAATACCGCTGATCATCTGATCGATCCGCTCGGGCTCGACGGGGCGTTTTTGCAGGGCGATGCGGATCGAGCGTTCCAGCTTGTCACGATCGAAAGCCTCGCGCTTGCCCTGCTTTTTGATCACCACAAGGTCGCGCAATTGGACCCGTTCATAGGTGGTGAAACGGCCCGCGCAGGCGGGGCAGAAACGGCGGCGACGGATCGCGACGTGATCCTCGGCGGGGCGCGAGTCTTTGACCTGGGTGTCGACGTTTCCGCAGAAGGGGCAGCGCATGAGGGGCTCCGGTTTGACGGGTTTGTGAACATCTAGCCTTAGCGGGGCGGTTACGTAAAGCCACAAGATCGGCGCGGCGGCGCAACTCTCGGGGGGTTGGGGCAATCAGGCAACGATCGCTGCGGTGTTCTGGCGCAGTTTTCGGCGTTCGAAGGATCGAAGTTTTGGGCAAAACTGGAGGGGTGTGCCGTGAAGCCCCATGTAACCCTTTGATATGTATGTGGAGGTATCTGCGAGCAAGATGCTGGTGGCCCTTTGGAGGGTGACTTTGGGCCATCGTTCCAGAGCGGTGGGTCGCTCTTCCAGATATGTCGGGGCCCGAAGAATTTCGCCGTTGGATAGGCTTTGTCGTAAGGCTGACGCGCGGGTCTGGCGTTATTCGAGAGTGCCGCGATGGGCCTTATGTCGTCCTGCCCCCTATCATGATCGCGCCCTCAGAGCGTTTTCATGTATTCCAACAGGTCTCACCTTTCCTGCTCGCTCAGGGATCGGGCGCCGTATTCGTGCCCCGCATTGCTGTTGCCCTCGATCAGATTGCCTGCGGCATCGCCTGTGCGCAACACAAACCCGGTCGCATCCACATCGGCGTCGGTGACATAGCCGATTTTGACGGGATCGTAGTCGCGCGCGCCAACCTGAAAGCGCGCGGCGCGCTGATCCGCCGGCAGCAGCAACTCGTAAAGCGAGGCGACCGACCCATTGTGCAGATAGGGCGCCGTGGCCCAGATGCCGTCGAGAGGCCGCGCCTTATAGCCCAAGAGTGGCTCGTCTTTGGTACTCAGACACTCGCGGCGGTCGTTTTCCTTGTTTCGCGCAACCTCGAAAATATTGGGCTGCCGGCGGGTGGCACTGGCAGCTACTACGGCGTTCTACCGATGTCGGAATACCGAAATCAATTTCTAGCCGATGTCCTGACCGAGGCCAGGGCCCCGTGCTAACGACAGTTTCGCGACCATAACTTTTGGAGCGACGAGCACGAGATGTGGCTGTCGGAATGGCGGACCGGTGACGGCCGGATCGAGCTGGGTGTCAATGAGTTGGAGGGGGCGTGCTTCCTGAGTGAAATCCGCGGTCAGTTCAACCATCCCGACGACCAGGTTTGGATCGAGATTATCGACGGCCAATATGTCATTGATGGAAACGACCTAAGTGGCGGAGAGATGGGGGCGACTGCGCGATGTATCTGGTACGACTGATCCGTAGTGGCGTGCTTGCGCGGGCCTTTGCCGGGCTTGCCTGCGCGGCTTTGCTGGCACTAAGTCCGATGTTCGCGGCGGCGCAGCAGCGGTCCGAGGCTTGGGCGCTTGAAACCGCGAGGTCGGCTTTCTTTCATCTCGATGTGAAAGGCACACCCTATGATGCGACCGACCCGCTTCAAAATACCCAGCGGCACGGCAAGGCCTTTGCCATCGGGTCCGAGCTTTTGGTTACCGCCCAACATGTGGTTGGGGATCAAGGCCAACGCACAGGCCAAAGAAAGCGCCACAGCTCCGCTTCCGCCCCGCGGAAGCGGGGAGAGTAAACTTGGCGCGGCACGCGCCTCATTTTGCTAAGAGCCCAAACGGAAATTAATTTGAGTGGTTTCCGTCCAAGGCATGCTTCCCTCCGGCTGTCGCAACCAGAGTGAAT
>CALICM010000039.1 GCA_938049225.1 uncultured Paracoccaceae bacterium | reverse complement strand
GCGGTCGGCGAGGCCTCGCGGCCTTCCAGTTCCCGCGCTTCCATCACAAGGGCGTGGTTGATGCGATGGAAAAGACCGCTGTCTCGCCAGTCATAGAAATACCGTTGCACGGTTGAAGCGGGCGGGAAGTCATTGGGGATCTGTTCGAAGCCCTCAGGGAAATCTGCGACCTCTACACGCCAGAAGAATGCTGGAATTACTTTTGTCAGGCCGGATATGCTTCTACGTAAACTGGAAATGCTCTAATCTCGAAACGCTTTAGGGCGGCATACCGCGCCTCGACGAAGTTCCCCGAGGGTCGGCGGACAAACACGCGCGACATGTCTCGAGGATCGTATTTGACGAGCAATCGCCGTTTGGTGCGTCCAACATCGGCGCTCAGCGCGGCCGACAAGTAGCGCAAGCCGAACAAAGTCGTACGTCTCATTCACGTTCGACAGACTTTCTTCGATCATCCCTCTGCGCAGAAAAATCAACAACGAGCTTGCAAACTGAATGTCCAACATTCTCCGGATTTGGCTGTCTGTGAACAGACCAAGACGTCCAAAGCCTTCCAAGTTTGTAACCTCTTCAGCGGCCCTTATGAACGCGCCATTGGCCAAGGCCTTCCACCAACCATCCTCGGAAATATTCAGAATCGACAGTCTCATCCAAAACCACAAGCGGATCGCCGTGCTCACTCAGCCGCTCAAGATGGTCAGAAAGGCCAAAAAGGTTCGTTGGGCTCGTCATGCGTCCTCCAAGGACCCCATGAATCACAATCACCGTCAAACCGCGAGGTTAATGCGGCTGTCCAGCTACGTCAGCCTTCCAGCACCTCGATATATTCCACCAGTACACCGCGTGTGACCACGGGCGACAGGAAGTTGCATAAGAAAGCCCCGGCGCCTTTTACGGGCTCAGCGTGAAGCATGGGCATATCGCGCGCCGAGAAAGCGGCATGCAGGGCGCGGATATCCGGCGTCTCGAACGCGTAGTGATGCAGCCCGCCGGCGCCGTGGTTGAACCGGGCGAGTGAGCCGCCGACGGGCACCACCAACTCCACCGCAGGCCCCCCCAACGGGGCAGCGCAAAAGATGCACCAGCAGTCGAATTCAGGCACATAGCCGCGGTAGTCTTCGCGGTGATTGAAGACGGCCATGAAATCCTCGGCGGCGGCCATATCGGGTTGGACGATGCCCACATGATGCAGGGCCTGCGCGGCCCCGAATGGATCGGTCATGTCTTTGAATCCTCGGCAAGATAGGGGACCAGCGCCTCTGCCAACCAGTGGGTGATCAGATCCGCCCCGGCCTGCGAAGCATGCGCTACGTCGTTGTAGTTCAGCGGATCGGACATCAGGAAGTCGGCCGAAAGAACCGGCCCGAGCTGGCTGAGCCACGCCTCTTCGAAGGGGCGCTCGAAGCCGCCATAAAAAGGCAAGTAGAGAAAGACCAGCTTGGTGCGCTTGGCCTCGGCCAGCCTGGCAATGCGCCGAATGTAGCTGCGCGTGACGCCGAACTCCACCCAGGCCAGGTTTTCGGGCAGGACGGGGCGTGTCAGATCGCGGCGGCGGGTGCGACTTTCGGCCTCCAGCGCTGCGATCGCTTCGGTTGTTTCGGGAGGTTTGCGTTTGCCCGGGTTGAAGATCCGTGGGTCGATGGTCGAACCTTTGTACGTCTCTGGATCGAACGTCGCGCGGTGCCCGAACGCTTCGGGCAGTTGACTTTTGGCGGCAAGCTGGATCTGGCGGACGGGCAATCGGGCCAGGTTTTCCGGCAAGTTGCGGTTCACAAGCCAGGGGCTGGTCAAAATATCGCGGCGGGTTGCAAGATCGGCGAAGGCCTGATGACCATCGCGGGGAAATTGTTCGACCAGCGAGACAACCAGAAGTTTCACGTCGTGCGTTTCCAGCGCCTCGCGTGCCAGTGTCAGGCGGATGTCATAGCCCGACGCGGGCAGCGAGAAATTCGCCACCCGGGCGTCGTGCCCCAGCGCGGCCAGCCGGGCCTCGATATCCGGAGAGATCACCCCACGCGCGGTACGCGACGAACCGATGAAAAGCACGTCGATCGGTGTGTCGTCGTGGTGGATGCGTTCGTAGATCCAGTCGGCGCGGGCGAAGATCGTGTCGGCCATCGCCTGATAGCGGATGTAGGGATCATGGGGCAGGGCGATGGCCGCTGCGAAACAGGCCAAGATCGTCAATCCAATGGCGATCAAAAAGCGGCCAAGACGGAGCGGGCGTGATAACGGCATGGACCTTATTCTATCATCAGAAGTTGAAATAGATAAACTCGGACTGCCCCCGCAGGATGAAGGCAAGGCCCAGGAATAGGACCACCCCGGTCAGCACGGCCCAGCCAAGCGTCGGCCGCCAGAGAAACATGATCACGGCCGGTGCGGTGTGGCGCCAGCGCTCCCAGTGCAGGATCGGCCGGTAGCGGCCCATAATCTGTTGGGTGTTTGGGCAGAGGAAGATCAGCACTGCGGCTAGCGCGAGAAACAGCGCCGGTTCGGTAATCAGTTCCGCGCGGGTGGCTGGCAGCACCTGCGCCAGCTGGCCGATCTCACCCAGCCGCAGCATACCTTCCCAGATCGTCAGTGCCTCGCCCGGGGTGTCGGCGCGGAACATGACGTTGGCGAAGACCACCGCGATCAGGGTGATCGCATGGTAGACGGCCATGCTGGAGACCGGGATCCCGGTCTTGCGGCGTGCTTTGCGCCTAAGCGCGCGCCAGAACTCATTGACCGCTAGATAACTGCCGTGCATCAGCCCAAAAAGCACAAAGGTCCAGGCCGCCCCGTGCCAAAGCCCGATAACCATAAAAAGCACCACTGTGGGCAGGGCGACGGTGACAGTGAAACTGGGCCATTTCCCCAAACCCTTGGTGGCAGCTAGCCGGGACAGCGGCAGGACCAGTGGCTGATACATGTAAGAGACAATGAACTGCTGCAGCGTGATGTGCCAGCGTCGCCAGTATTCGATGATTGAGGCGGCGCGCAGCGGCGAGTGGAAGTTCACCGGCAGGCGGACCCCGAACATGCGTGCCAGCCCGATCGCCATGTCCGAATAGCCCGAGAAATCAAAATAGAGTTGCACCGTATAGGCCAGTGCCGCCGTCCAGCCGGCGAGCAGCCCGATGGGCTCGCCGGCGGCGGCGCTTTCGTAGATCGGGGTCGCGTAAAGCGCGGCGGTGTCAGCAACTACCGTCTTCTTGAACAGCCCGATGGCGAAAATCGCCAGCCCCACCGTCAGATCTGCGGCCCAGAACCGGCCCAAGTTGCGGCCAAAAAACTGGGGCATCATCTCCTTGTAGTGGACAATCGGCCCGGCGATGAGTTGGGGAAAGAAGATCACGAAGGTTGCATAGCGCCAGATCCCACCCGTGCGTATCTCACCCCGGGCCACATCCACCAGAAAGGCGATCTGCTGGAAGCTGTAGAAGGAGATGGCGAGCGGCAAGATGATCCGTTCCAGGTGGAAAGATCCACCGAAGGTGTTGAGGTTATCAACGAAGAAATTGGCGTATTTGAACCAGCCCAGCACCGCGAGATTGGCGAGAATCCCCAAGCTCAGTACCGCCCCGCAGGATTTCCCGGCCTCCCGGCGGCGGTCGAGCCAGGTCCCGAACCCATAGTTTCCCAGCACCGAAAGGATCAGCAGCAGCGCGTACGGCGGGTTCCAGACCGCATAAAAGGTCAGCGAGGCCAAGACTAGAAAAAGGAAAATCCAACGCCGGAAGCCGAATCGGATCAGCGCGTAGTAGCCTGCCAGCGTGAGCGGCAGGAAAAGGGCAACGAACTCAAGCGAATTGAAGAGCATCGCGGGCCGGTCAGACCGGCCGGGCCAGCATGCAGGCCGAGACCGAGACCCGGTTCCGCAGCGCGCGCTCAAGCGCTGTGCCTTGCGTGGCGAAGAAGCCCTCACGCAGAATCTCGAACCCGGTGTCGATCAAAAGCGCCCGGGCGTCGTCGGGGGTTTCCATTAGGTAGAGGTGGTCGGGCGAGGGGCTGTTAATCGGCACATTGATGAACACATGCCCGTCCCGGGCTACCAGATCACGGATCGGCGCCATTACCGATTTTGGGTCTTCAAGATGTTCCAGCACCTCCGAGAGCACCACCAAACCGTAGGGCTTGCTGCCCGCGCGCGCGTCCATCACGTTTTGTACCGCGAAATCGCAGTTGTCGTAACCCAGTTTGGCCAGGGCGGCGCGGGTCTGGTCGATGGACACGGCGGAAAGACCCCAGGCTGTGGCCGAGGCAAGGTCAAAGTCGCGCAAGGCCAGATACATCATCAGGCCGTGGCCTGGCCCGATCTCAAGATAACGCTGGTCGGGGGCCAGAAAGGGAGAGGTTTCGGTCAAAAAGAAATGGCAGCTGGCCGCATGGTTGACCCATAGGATCTGGCTGATCAGCAGCCCGTCCATGTATTTTTCCATATAGCCCGCATCCGAATAGACCTCCGCGTCGGCCTCGGCGAAGGTGCTGAGCCGGTAGCGCCCCTCGCGGTGGAAGAACAACTCCTCCTCGCGCAGTTGGTCGCAAGTCCAGCGGTAATGCTCCGCATAGCGCAGCAGGTGTTCGCCGGTGAGCACCAGGGCGGCCTCGGCCAGGGTTTCGGTGGTCTGCATCATCGCCGCGTCGCGGGCAGCGAAACTTTTGCCTGCATAGCGCGCATGTTCGGGCCAGATGGATGTGACGGCATTGACGATGCGGGCCGTGGCGGGCCAGCGGGTGGAAAGATCGTCCAGGGTTAGGGTCATGTGCGGGCCCTCGCTGCCGGTATCACGTGGCGACCTCCAGCAATGGCCCGGTTAGGGTCATGGGCAGCTCCGGAGCTTTATAGGCGGCAAGGTTGAGCTGCCAGTGCGTCGTCCCGTCTGGGTCCTCAAACGTGCAGTTGAAGCCCAGCTTGGCGAAATGCTCGGCCACCATGCGGTTCTTGGGGGAGGGAGTATAGCTGCCCGCAAGCTGAGTGGCACCGGCCGCGCGGGCGGCGGTGGCCACTGTGGCAAGGGTGGCCTCCTCGACTCGGCGGCCCAGCACACGGCAGCTCATCAGCCAGGTATCGCAGGTCCATTTGTCCGGGGACTTATGAAAAATAACAACCGATATCATACCGTTATCGCCGAACTTATCGGTCAGGCGGATCTGCAACGCAAACAGATCGGGGTCGTTTTGCATCTCGCCGACCTGGGCTTCAGTATAGCGGCGGGTGGTCAGATTGAACTGGTTGGTTTTGTTGATCAGCTGGGCGATACGGGTACGGCCGATCTCGTCGAAGGGACGGATGTCGCAGACCATCTCTAGCGAACTGAGATAGGCGCCATAGTCGCCGATTGTCTCCATTGCCACCACGCGCGCGGCGTTGGCGCGATACTGCTCGGCCCGCTTGGCATCGTCGGCCGACAGGCCCGTAGTTTCAAAATAGCCAGCCTGGGCCAGGGCGGCGGGGTACCAGGCCGGATCGTCAGGCAGCTCCGGCACTGCCACCTCGGGCAGCATTTGGCGCACGCGGGCGCGTTCCGCCGGGTTGTCGTCCAGAAACGCGAGCGCGTCAGTACCGATGTTGAGCGTTTGCGCGATCCGGCGGATATTCGTGGCCTTGTCGTCCCAGTTCGCGATGAAGACGGCAATGTCGTCTTCCTTTAGTGCTATGTCGGGATGGGTGCGAAAGGGCAGGCGGGCGGTGTCTTCCTCGTTCTTGGAACAGACTGCCAGCACGATGCCCCGGGCCTTGAGGTCGAGCGCGTAGCGCTGGATGGCAAGAAACGCCTCCCCTTCGGCCGAGCCCTGGCCAAGGCGGATGCCCTCGACCCCATCGTCGCCGATCACTCCGCCCCAGCAGGTGTTGTCAAGATCCAGCACCAGGCACTTGCGCGCCTTGCCCCGCAGCGCGCCTAGGATCCGGGCCACGTGATCGGCATAAAGTGGCACCAGATCCAGCGCAAAGGGCAACTTGGCGCGGTGCCAGTAGGCGTGGTCGAACCAGCGGGCCCGGCCCACCAGTTCGGCCAGGCCTGCGATATCAAGTAGGGTGGCCGCATGGGTCTCGGCCAGCGCGGTGATGCGGGTGTTGAGCGCGGCGATCTGGGCGCTGACAGCCCCCGGCGCCTGGCGGTCGAAATGCCCGCACCAGGGGTCGGGCGGGATCGGCAGCGTCTGCAGGATCACGGTGGCCGTGCCCGCCTGGCGGATCCCTGAGAGCATCATCTCGATACGGCTGGCGGCCCCTTCCACCGCGGCCTCGGCCGCCGCGGGGGCCATATGGACGCTGTCGAGGCCAAGGCTGCGGTAGTCGAAGGCCAGTAGGACCATATCCGCGCCGAAGCGCGCCAGCCCGCTGTCGGGGGTAAGCACCTCATGCGCAGCCTGCCCGTAGTCGGGCAGGTAAAGCTCGGCTAGGATGCCGTGGCGCAGGGCGCTGGCGCGGATGGCGGAGGCGATGTATTCGGCCGTTGCATCGGCCAGCACTGCCAGTCGCACGGGCGCGAGCGGCCCAGGCTCGATCTCGGTGGTCCGCTCAAGCAGCCGGTCAAGCTGTGTGAGCTTGTTAAGATCAAGCGCATGGGTAGCCAGACCGGTCAGGGCTGCGCCATTCATCGGCGCGGCCCCATCTGCTAGGGCTTTGATCTGTTTCCGGAAATCCACTGGGGCCGGAAGCAGCCAACTCAGGGTTTCAAGCGAGAAGCCGGGCATGGTGCGCATTCCCCTGGCCTGGGGCTCAGGCCGCCTTTGCCAGAATGTGATCCACCAGATCACCCACGGAGGTGAGGGCTTCAATCTCTGCGTTGGAAAACTTGAAGCTATACTCTCGCTCAATGGACACGACGAGGCGGATATGGCTGAGGCTGTCCCATTCCTCAATGTCGTTTGCCGTGATGTTGTCCGTCAGATCGACATCATCGAGATCGAGGACATCGGCAAAAATCTCGTTCAGACTTTCATAGATGGAGGCACGGTCCATGGTACGCATCATCACTTTTAAAACGGTCTGTTTGTTGTACCCAATTCGGGTTAAACCACAAGGACTTTGAGGTGTGGTGCGTGTGATGTTTCACACATCGCCTTACTGCGTGCGGGCCCCCCAAACCGGGCCGTCACGCCCCAGAAGCTCAGCCAGTCTAGTGTCCCAGGTGGCGAACTCCTCGTCAAGTTGGCTCAGGACTTGCCGGTCGGCTTCGGACACGGTGCGGTCGCGCTTGCGCGTGTTCAGCCGCATGTAGGCGGGCTTTAGCTTGCTGCGCATCCATCCAGGCATTCGACCCCGGATCCGGCGTAAAAACTTGTGTAGAGGGCGGGACCGCACCGCGATGCTTTCGTTCTGCACCGGGAAGGCATAATCATCGTAGAAGCTGGGATCGATGTTCAACGCCTGCGCGATCCGGCGCAACTCTGCCGTTGGGTCGCGGACAAGGTCTTCGAACAGGCAGATCGTCAGGCGTTGGGGGTCGATCAAGGACTGCCATTCCTTGACATAGCGCGCGTATTTGCTGTGTTCGATGGCGTAGCGCAGCATCGGACGATCGCGCACCAGATCCGAGGCTTCGCCCCGGCGCACTTCGTTGATGAACTCCGGGAAGCCCATGTTTTCCAGCAACAGCGCCCGGTTGCTGTGGGAGTAATTGTAAAGCGAGTAGATCCGCGCAGACGGCTTGCGCAGGATCATTAAGATCTGGGCATCGGGCAGGGCGCCTATCACCGCTTTCGCGGTGTTCTGGTAGTAGTATTGCGGCGAGACGTCGATCAGATAGCGGGTGGCCGGATCGTCGAGGCTGTTGCGGTAGAACTTACCGTAGCCTTCCAGCCCGGCGGCGTTATAGCCGTCTGATCGGCACAGCGGGTCGCTTTCATCGATCAGATAGCGCAATTCGTTTTCATTGCTTTTGCCGATCGCGGGGTGATCGCCCAGCCACCGAAACAACGATGTGGTGCCAGCCTTGGGCACGCCAATGACGAAGAGATTGGGAACCCTGGCATGTATAGACATCGTCTTTGAGACCTTCGTCACACCGGCCTTAAGTTTAGGCGAGAGTGGTCCGCAGCGCCAGAGTGTTTTGGGTGTCACATGGGAGTATTTTGGTCTGCAAGATCGGTGGCAAAACCGGGAGGATGTCACGCCACATCGCCATTTTTGAGGGTCGCTGCATGTGCGGAGGACATTACCGTCAGGAGTACAGCGAGGCCCCTCCAGACAAGGTGAATTTTCTCACGAAGTGTTGCTCCAGTGCCCTGACTGGGCAGCAGGCTGTCATGTATACCGGTAAACCAATGCGGCGTTTGGGCGCGGGCGGGCCACCTGCGTGCTCAATTCCGGCGGCGCCAGGCAGTGGCCGGGGTGCGGTCTGTGCGACCCCAAAGCAGCCCCAGCATCCGGCGCGCCCGGTAAAGTCGGATGCGGATCAGGCAGCCGAGGGCGCGCGCGCGCGCGCCTTGGGCCACGTCCGTGCCGAACAGGCGTGGCAGTTCCGCAAGTGGCGAGGCGGCGAGAAAAACCGCCCGGCGGATCCACCGCAACCGGTCTGCCGGGGTGGCGATCTGCTCGGCGTCATGGGCGATGTGGCGGTCCCATTTCCGGGCCAACTCGGAAAAATTTTCCCGCGCGGGCGTGGCGATGCGTATGTCCGGCACATAGGCCATGCGCGCGCCCTGCGCGCTGGCGCGGCGGCCCCAGTCCATATCCTCGGCGATCGCGATCCCGCCGAAATCGCCCACCTGGGCAAAGGTCTTGCGCCGCACCGCCATGTTGCAGGTCGCGGTATAGAGGTCGCGCTCCACATACAGCTTCATGCGATAGCCCCAGATGCTTTCATAGGCCTCGATCCCGGTCAGCCGCCCTGGGGTGGCCGGGGCGATCCGCACGTGGCCGCCGATGACCTGAAGCTCTGGGTTTGCTTGGAAGCTGGCAGCGATGGTGGCCAGCCAATTCGGGTCCGCGATGCAATCAGAATCAATGAAGGCCAGAATCTCGCCCCGGGCCAGATGCGCCCCGCGGCTGCGAGCAGGGCCAGGGCCGGGGGTTGGCTCGTGCTCTAGCCGGGCAAAGGGGGCGGCAGCGACCGCCGCCGTGGGCAGTGCGTGCGAGCCGTTGTCAACGACAATCACCTCGAAGGGCGGCGTGCCGGCCTGCTGTGTGGCCAGCGCGCCCAGGCAGCGCGAAAGCGCGCCGGAGTGGTCGAGGTGGGGGATAACGACACTGATCAGGGGAAGGGGGGACATTGGGCTCCAGCGGGGTAAATTGGATGACCGCAGCCGCATTGTAGTTTACATGGCCCTCGGAGCCAATCGCCGCGTGGCGGCATGCAAGAGGTGGGCAGAGGATGGCAGATACCGACATCACGCGGCCCGGCGCGCCGGTCGTCTCCATCATCGTGGTCAGCTACAACACCAAAGAGATGACGTTGGAGTGCCTGCGCTCGGTTTTCGATCAAACCACGCTGCCCTTTGAACTTCTGGTGGTCGACAATGCCTCCACCGACGGCTCGGCCGAGGCGGTCGCGGCGGAGTTCCCGCACATCCGCCTAATGGCCGAGATCGAGAACCACGGATTCGCGCGCGCCAACAATCTGGCCGCGCGGGAGGCCGTGGGCGATTACGTCCTTTTGCTCAACCCCGACACAATCGTTCTGGATCACGCCATCGATAAGCTGGTCGACTTCGCCCGCGCCCGACCCGAGGCTGGGATTTGGGGTGGGCGCACGCTGTACGGCGACCGCACGCTCAACCCCACCAACTGTTGGGGGCGGATGACGCTCTGGAGCGTTACTTCGCAGGCGCTGGGGTTGTCGAGCCTGTTTCGCGAAAGCACGCTCTTCAACCCCGAGGGCTACGGCGGCTGGCTGCGGGACACCGAGCGCGAGGTCGATATTGTCACGGGCTGCTTTTTGCTAATCAGCCGCGCCGACTGGGAGCGTTTGGGCGGGTTCGACCTGACATATGTGATGTACGGCGAGGAGGCGGACCTGTGCTTGCGCGCGCGCGCCTTGGGCGCCCGGCCCCGGGTCACGCCAGAGGCCGAGATCGTGCATTACAAGGGTGCATCCGAGACGGTGCGGGTGGACAAGATGGTCCGGCTGCTGCGCGGCAAGATCACCCTGATCCGCCAGCATTTCCCAAGCTGGCAGCGGCCGCTTGTCCTGTTCCTCTTCCGCCTCTGGCCGTTCAGCCGCGTGTGGGGCACCCGCGCCCTGCGCCGCGCGGGCACTGGTACCTGGTCCGAGATCTGGGCGCGCCGGGGCGAGTGGTGGAACGGCTGGCCGACGCAAGTGGCGGAGAAGCGGTAGAGCCTGTCAGGCAGACCTACCCCTCTCAGGTCGGCTTCAAAATTGGGGGATTTGGACCGGCAGGTGGACCGTGCGTCAGGTGGCGGGAAATAGGGGGTCTATGTTCATACCCTGGTCAGTTCGAGGAACTGCTGTTTTCAAAGGGGATAAGCGATTTTATGTCTGACGATAGGACGTTGGCAGGATATGCTGGTCGTATGTGGTTTTGTCCGTGGCCCAAAAACGCCCCAAGCTGATCCAGTAGATGCTATAGCGCTTCGCCTTAAACTTGAATCACCTAACGCTGCCTGAAATCATAGATTTCAACGCGTTAGGTGATGAGACATGTCTCAAGGTAAAGGCGAAACGCTTTAGTCGGTCCATCTTGCGACTTTTCGTTGTGAAAGAAAGCCCTCGCCCGATGTTAGCCGGCTGGCCCGGCCCGGGCATAGATCGGGTTGTCAAGGGTGCGTTGTAGGGCCGTGAGCGGGTCAGGTGTTTCGCGCCCCAGAAGGATAGCTGCGCCGAAGATATACTGAGGCAGGGGGTTCATTTCGGTTATGGGCGACCCATCTTTGCAAAGGTCCGGTCATAGGCGGCCAGCAGAACCGGGGCCGAATGCGCCCAGGAAAACTGCTCTTCGATCCGGGTGCGGCCGATCTCACCCATCCGGGCACGTGCGTCCGGGTTATCCAGCAGCGATGCGATCTTTTCGGCAAAATCGACCGGGTCGTTGTGCTTGGCATAAAGCGAGGCCTCGCCCGCGCTTTCCCGGCCTTCATGCAGGTCGAACTGTACGATGGGCTTTTTCAGGGTCATGTATTCCAGGATCTTGTTCATGGTCGACAGATTGTTCATCGGCGTCGCCCGGTCGGGGTTCACACAGATATCGGCGGTGTTGAGCATATCCAAGAGCAGATCGTCGGGCGCGCGGCCGGTGAAGGTAAAATACGCCTCCAGCCCGCGGTCGCGGGCCATCTTCTCGACCACCGGCAGTTCCGGCCCGCCGCCGACGACGCCGAAATGGATGTCCTGCCGACCCAGGGGCCCGGTCAGATGTTCGGCTGCCTCGATCAGAAGATCGAGTCCCTCCTGGCGGCCGATCACGCCCACGTAGCCGATCAGATGTTTCGTGCCCTTCCGAAGCTCAGGTTTGGGCGGGCGCAGTTCAAGCTTCTCGATCTTGGGGCCAGAGCGTACAACGAAGACGTCATCTGCCGCCATGCCACCACGGTTGCGCGCGATGGCTGCATAGCTTTCGTTGGTGGCGATGGAGACCAGCGCAGTCTTGAAGGTCAGCCACTCGAACGCCCGGGTGGCGTGCCAGAGCGGCCCGCGCTTGCTGAACTTGGCCTCGAACAGTTCAGGACAAATATCGTGGTGATCGAACAAGTAGCGCACACCGAAGGGGCGCAGCGCCCAAGCGATTAGAAAGATCAGATCCGGCGGGTTGCAGCCATGCAGGATGTCGATGCCACGGGTGCGGCGCACCTTGAAGGCCAGCCGCAGCTCGTGCCACAGCGCCGTGCCGTATTCGCGCAGATACCCCAGCGCACCACGCGCCTCGAAGGTCAGGGGGTGGCGGTAAATATGCACGCCTTCCAACTCTTCGTAAGGGGCATCATGCCCCCTGCCCATGGGACAGATGACCGAGACTGTGTAGCCCGCGCGTACAAGTTCCGTGGCCTCGGACCAAACCCGGCGGTCGAAGGGCACGGGCAGGTTTTCCACCACGATCAGGACGCGGCGGCCGTCGCCGGGTTGGGGGGCTGTCACCAGTTCACCCCGTCATAGCGCTCGCCAAGGGCCTCGGCGGCGCCGGGGATCCGGGCCAGATCATAGAGTGTCTGATCGGCGCGCAGCTTTTCAGGCACGGCGCGGAATTCGGGAGCGGGGTTGCCGATGACCACCAGATCACCATGGGCGAGAACGGCTTCCAGATCATCCAACAGAATGTCGGAGATATGGGGGATCACATTGACGATATAGTTCCGGTTGGAGCCGGTCAGCCGTGCGAGATGCACGTTCTGATCATAGATCCGCAGGTCATAGCCCTTGCCGAGCAACTGCTCGACCAGGGCGACCTGCGGACTTTCGCGCAGATCGTCGGTGCCGGATTTAAAGCTTATCCCCAAGAAGGCCACCTTGCGCCGACCCTGGGCGGTGATCGCCTCGAACGCGCGGTCGATCTGGATCCGGTTGGCTGGCATCAGGCTGGACAGGAGCGGCAGGTCCAGATCCAGCTCGCGCCCCTTGTAGGTCAGCGCGCGCAGGTCCTTGGGCAGGCAGGAGCCGCCGAAGGCGAAGCCCGGTTTCAGATAGTAGGGCGAGATGTTCAGCTTCTCGTCCTGGCAGAAGATATCCATCACGTCCCAGCCGTCGACGCCCACGGATTTGGCGATATTACCGATCTCGTTGCCGAAGGTGACCTTGACCGCGTGCCAGGCGTTGTCGGCGTATTTGATCATCTCCGCCACCTCCACCGAGGTGGCGATCTTCGGTCCCGGCAGATCATCATAAAGCGCCAGAACCCGGGCTGCAGTGTGAGGGTCGCGAGCGCCCACGACGGTCTTGGGCGGGTTGTCGTAGTCATAGACGGCGGTGGATTCGCGCAAGAATTCCGGGTTGTTGGCGATTCTGAGTTGTGTGCCTTCGGCTAGGCCCGAGGCTGCCTCAAGCGCAGGGATTACCAGGGCCTGCATCGTGCCGGGCAGGATGGTAGAGCGTATGACCACCAGATGCGGCGCATCCTTGGTTTTGATGGCGGCGCCGATCTCGGTGCAGACCCGCTCAACCGCGTCGGTATCAAGACTGCCATTGCGGCGCGAAGGTGTACCGACGCACACCAGACTCATATTGGTCTGCGCCACCGCGCTGGCGGCGTCGGCGGTGGCGTGCAGCCTACCTTTCTCGACCGCCTCCTCGATCAACTCGCCCACGTATTTCTCGACAATGGGCGTGCGGCCCGCGTTGACCAGATCGACCTTGGACTGCTGCGGGTCTACCCCGGCCACCTCGTGCCCGTCACGAGCCAAACAGGCGGCCGAGACGACGCCGACATAGCCCATACCAAAAACCGAAATTCTCATGAAACACCTATCTCTGCAAAGGGTGTGTCCTGATGCCATAAAGGAAGGGTTTGATAATTTGACGACATGGTCAGGCTCCTGAAAAAAAGGGAAAATCAGTAATTGAACTTCTGCAACACGTGCCCGAGTTCGCGCTCTATATAGGCCAGGTGGTCGGGCTCAAGCTCGCCTTTCCACTGGTCCGGCTGGCCGCTGCGCACATGTGCGTTCCGCGCGACCGTCCCAGCCTGCCGACCGGTGCGGCTACTCGCCTCGAAGAGTTGCATGAGATCGGCGGCCAGATCCAACTCCTGCCTGGCAAGGCCCAGGTGCGAGAAGATCTGCCGATACAGCGCGGCGCGGCGGTCCCCCATCAGATCCTCGTAGGGCACTTCAAGGATGTCGGGGTCGGCCGTATCCCAGGCCTCCAACGTGGTGCGGTAGAAGAAGATGAAATGGTTAATCTCCAGAAACAGCCCCTCCCTCTTGGGGAGCCGGTTGAGCTTCTGCTGATAGCTTACGCCGCCCTCATCGGGACGGTGCACCCAGTCCTCGTGGGTCCATTTGTGGTAGTGGTAGCCCGAGACAATCATGTCGCGTGGGTCGCGCATGATGTGGATGCCGCGGTAGGGGGCGAGCCGTGGCAGGTCGAGCTTGCCGTGCATGGACAGCACAATTTGCGCCGATGGGTCGGGATGCTCGATATGGACCCGCTGGAAGCGCCGGTTCAGCCCGAAGCTCAGAAGCCGCAGAACGGCGTTGAAATAGGTGGTCATCACCTTGTGGTGGGTCGCAAAAAAGAGCACGGGGGTGTCTGCTGCGGGTGCTTTAGCGCGGGTCCGGGCAGCACTGAGGCGGCGCATCATGCCCCAGAAAGCGGGTTTGGCGATCAGCCCGCGGTTCTTCTTCACAAAGCTTGGAAGCTCTTGGCGGAGGCGCATGAGCCGGCTGCGTCGGACCGGCGGCCCGAAACCGGCAGCAGTGTTTATCTCACGCCTGGGAGGAGTATCCGTCACAATCACACCATCCACAATCACACCATCCACAAACAAGGCGTTCCGTCCATACCCTTCTTCCCAAGCGTCTTGCACCAGTGAAATCAAGGGAACAAATGGTCTAAATGTGAGATGTGCACGTTTCGCTGCAAGATTAAGGTATGTGCTGCCGCTATGTTGACGTATATGACACTTTAATGGGCGTAGGCCAGAGCAGTACTGGTCGGAGTATACTTATGAACGTTAGTGTGTCGGTTATCTTGCCGGTCTATAACCGCAGTGCCGTTCTTCAGAACGCTATGCGCAGCGTTCTTGATCAGTCTTACCGGGATCTGGAACTGATCGTCGTCGACGATGCGTCGACCGAGGATCTGCAACCGGTTGTGGAGGGAGTGGGCGACCCCCGCGTCCGCTATATCCGGCGGACCAAGAACGGCGGGGCTTCGGCGGCGCGCAACACTGGGCTGGCCGAGGCCAAGGGCACCTACATCGCGTTTCAGGACAGTGACGATCTGTGGTTGCCGGGTAAGCTGCAGATGCAGGTGGACCTGCTCGAAAGCCTGTCGCCAGAGGTTGGTGCCGTGGTGCACTCCAAGGTGCTCTATGGCAGCGGGCCCGACGGGTCGTACGGGGTGGGGCTGGTCTCCATGCGTCCGCCACCGCACCGGATCATGAAACCGGGCGAGGATCAGGTGTGCAAATACCTGACCGAGAACCGGATCAGCCTGCAGAACGCGCTGTTCCGACGCGATTGCTACCCTGAGCGGATGTGGTTCGACGATCTGACCCGGTCGAATGCGGACTGGGCGTTCAGCTCGTCGCTGGCCCAGCACACCCGCATCATGGAGTATCCCGACCCGGTGGTGATGGCGTTTTCCTCGCCCGATAGCATCTCGAAGCTCAAGCGGGCCAAGGCGATTGGGCTGATCCGCATCGTCAAGCGCAACCGCGCGGCCTATGCCCGCTATCCGCAGGCCTATGGCATGATGATGTGGCGCATCGGGCGGATCCTGGGTCGGCACGGCAAGCGGCGTCTGGCCCGGCGGTTCTATGTCGAGGGGCTGCGGCACAACCCTGGGTTTGTTTGGCGGGCCGTGGCTGAAAAGCTACGCAAGTACCGTGTCCGCCGGGCCTGAGCCGATGCGCTCAGCTCTGCCACTTGCGCAGGCGGCGGCGGGCCTTGATGGCAAGCCTGTTGAGGGGGCGGGCGGCCCGCGCGCGCGCGGCCTCTGCGGCGGCGAGCACTGCGGGGTCAAGCTTGGGCGGTGGGGCCAGCGGGGCCGACTGGTCGGGCACATAGCCGAAGCGCGCGAAATCCGCGGCATAAAGCTCTGCCACCAGCGCCAGATCGTCCGGCTCCGGCTCGAGCCCCTGGCCGGCGCCCCCGTGGCCTGCCTTGTTGGCATGGCTGAGCGCCCGAGGGCCGGTGCTGTCGCCGGCCAGCATGTCGAAATAGGGAACCAGCGCATCAAGCCCGTGTTCAAGGTGGAAGACCGCGCAGGGCATGTCGTCTTCCGGCGGCAGGAAATCGCGTTGCGGCCGACTGTGGTTGTCGCTGCGGTAGGGCTCGCGCGTGCGCGCCTCGGCCTCAGCCTGCAGCCAGTCGCCGAAGGACAGCCCGGCATCAGCGGTCTTCTCCACTTCCACCTGAAACCGATAGGCGCTGATGGCGCGAGAGACCGGATGGCGGACGACCGCGAAGGTGCTGGCGAAAAACCCAGGTGGAAAAAGCCGCATCAGAGCGGCCCAGTCGATATGCTGGGGCGAACTTTTCGACCAGCGCTGATCCGGGGCGACCGACAGATACTGCCGGTCGAGAAAGCCGAGCGGGCCGAAGCGGTTGGCCAGATAGTCTTCGACCGAAGTGCCCGCGCACTTCGGCACATGGGCGAAATAGACGAGCCTTGGTCCCATTCGAATGATCGGCATGAAGATACTCTTGACGTGTCGCCCGGGTGCTGCTTGCTTGTGATAGGTGCGGCCTGTCGCGTATTCAATAGAAACCTCACAGGCATGGAGCGCGTGGGTCGGTCATGACGGATCGGGGGGGCGCACAGGGCAGAGGGATTGTGGGTGCACGGCCCGCCGCCCGTGCGCAGCAGTCCGCGGTCCCGGCAACGGTGCCGGTCGGGGCGGGGCGGTTGCCAATGCTCGCAAAGGTCGTGGTCCTGGCGATGCTGCTGCCAGCTTATTTCTCCATCGGCTCACTGTCGATGAACCCCTCGAAGCTTCTGTTTCTAGGTATCGTGCCGGTGCTGTTGGTGAAGCTACTGCGGGGCAACTTCGGCCGGCTGCTGCCGGTCGATGGGCTGATCTTCGGCTATGCTGCCTGGATGACCCTGGCGATGCTGGCCAATCATACGCCCCGGGTGGCCATCGAATACACCGGGTCGAGCACGGTGACTTTCTTAGGGGGGTATCTGACCACCCGGGCGACGATCCGCAGCAAGGCCGATTTCATCGCGCTGATCCGCTTTCTGGCGCTGGTGGTGATCCTGACCCTTCCGTTCGCGACCTACGAGGTTATTACCAGCCGCACGACGATCCCGCGTTGGCTGGCCGAGATTCCCGGCTTCCGGTCGCATGGCGACATCAATCACGACCCCCGCCTGGGCCTGTGGCGGGCACAGGTGGTCTTTCCGCATCCGATCCACTACGGCATCTTCTGTTCTCTGGCCTTTTCGCTAACTTTCGTCGGCCTGACGAACGTGATGGGCCGCTTCAAGCGCCTGCTGGCCTCGGGTCTGATTGGTCTGTGCTGCTTCTTTTCGGTCTCCAGCGGGCCGGTTCTGGCGCTGGCGGTCCAGATCGGGCTGATCAGTTGGAGCTATTTTACACGCTGGATGAAGAGCCCCTGGAAGGTGTTCTGGATCCTTCTGCTGGTGATGTATGTGGTGATCGAGATCGGCTCGAACCGGCCTGGGATTTATGCGGTGGTAGAGCGACTGACGTTTAACAGCCGCACGGCGTTTTCGCGGCGGGTCCTATTTGAACACGGGGTTGACCAGATCCTGCGCGATCCGATCCTGGGGGTGGGGTATAACTCCTGGCCGCTGCCGCCGTGGATGACCGGCAGCGTGGACAATTTCTGGCTGTTTCTGGCGGTGCGCTTCGGGCTGCCCACCTTCCTGTTCTTTTTTGGCGCCTTCGTGTGGGCGATGATCGCCGTAGGCTGGCGGGATTTCCGCGCCGATCCGGATTTGAACCTGCTGCGGCGGGCCTGGATTTTTACCATGACCAGTACCATTCTGGTGCTGGCGACCGCCGCGATCTGGGGAGAGATCTATTCCATGGTGCTCTTCATGTTGGGCAGCGGCATCTGGATGCTGAAGACCGAGGTCCGGGTGCGGGCCGATCCGACCGATGATGCCCCGCCGCAGACCCCTCGCCAGCGGGCCGCCCTTCCCTACACACGGTTTCCCACCGCACCCGCCCAGCCCCGCGTCCGCGGCCCCAAGCGCAGGGAGTGACCATCATGTCCCAGCCCCTCCTTGCCTCCGTCGCCGGACAGTTACGGCAGACCCGGTCCCCCCTGCTCGATTGTATCCGGGCGGTCGCGATCTTGTCGGTGGTGGCCTATCACGTGGCCTCCCGATATTCCCATGAGGATCTCGATGCCCTGGCCCAGCTGGCGCGGCGTTACGGGCTGCTGGGGGTCGATATCTTCTTCCCACTCAGCGGGTATCTGATCACCCGCTACCTGATGCACACCTCCGGCAGTGCGTCGATTGGGGTCTTCTTCCAGCGCCGCTTCTTCCGGATCGTGCCACTCTATGTTGCGGCGGTGACAATCTTTCTGGTTCTCAGCCTTGTGCTTGGGGTGGAGTGGGAGATCATCGACCGAATCTGGATCACCTATCTGTTCCTGACCGGCTGGTTTATCTTCTTCGAAGGGTCCGAGGCGGTGCCCTATACGATCACCTGGTCGCTCTCGGTGGAGGAGTTTGCTTATATCCTTTTCGGCCTGGCGGCCTGGATCAGTCGGCACACTTTCCTGACCTTCCTGGTCGTGATCTCGATCGGGGCGCTGGCGCTGCGGTTCTACCTCAACCTTTATGTGGCCGACGCCTACAACTTTCCGCCCGCGCGGCTCGATTCCATCGCCATCGGCGGCATTGTTGCGGTGCTGCTCGACCGGCGGGTACGAGGGCTCTTGCCGGTGCTGGTGCTTGCGGCTGCCGGGACCTATCTGTTGGCGATTCTCGTGCCTGCCTTGTGGAGTTCGCTCAAATACACCTTCATCGCCTTTGGGACCTGCGCGCTGATCGTGCTGTTCGAAACCCGGTGGCGCACCCTGCGCGCGCCGGGGTTGGATTGGGGAGCTTCTATTGGGTTCTATTCGTATTTCACCTACCTCTTTCACCTCTTCAACATCGAGCTTCTGCTACGGCTGACCGACCGGTTCTACCCCGGTGGGGTCGCGCCATTTTGGCTGATGGTCGCTGCGGCGCTTCTGCTGACGCATTTACAGGCGCTCTTGTCCTTTCGGTTCTTCGAAGGCCCGATCATGCGTTTCGGCCGGTCCCTGGAACGCGGTTGGGGTCGGCCGGACCCCGCAGCGCGCGCGCCCGGGACCAAGGTATGATAATGGGGGCTGTGCGTCTTCTTTGGGCCGTGCTGATGGTCTGTGCGCTGGCAGCATGCGCCCGGGCCGCGCAGACCGTGGAAGTGGGGACGCGGGCCGAGCTGATGGCTGCGCTGCGCGTCGCGGCTGCGGGCGACACGATCCTACTTGGTGCAGGGGACTACGGCGTGCTCAAGATCCGCGATCACCGCTACGCGGATTTTGTCACCCTACGCGCCCGCACGCCCGGGGCCGCCCGCCTTGAAAGGCTGGTGATCGACGGGGTACGCTTTCTGCGCCTTGAGGGCCTGCATATCGATCACCCTAGCAACGGCCGCCCGCAATCGCGGATTGTCGAGATCACCGGGGAGAGCCGGGACATTGAGATCCTGAATTCCGAGATCAACGGTCGGCCTGACACGGATTTCAACGGACATTTCGGCATCCGGGCGGCGCAGACCGTGGGACTGCGTCTGATCGGCAACCGCGTGCATGACGTGAAGTTCGGCATTGCGCTTTTCGGGGTCACGCAGGCGCAGGTCTCTGACAACGAGCTTGAGGATATCGGCGAGGATGTCTTCAAGTTCGCCGGCGTCACGCAAGTGTTGGTCGAGAACAACATAGGGCCCGCCCGGATGTTTCCTGCCAAAGGCGCGCATGACGATTTCATGCAGTTCCAGGGCGCACCCTCGCGTGGGGTGGTGGTGCGGGGCAATGTGTTTGTGCCGCAGAACAGCACCCATGCGCAGGGCATCTTCTTTGGTGGTAAAGGGGGGCATGAGGATTTGCTGATCGAGGAGAATATCGTCGTCACCTCGCTTGCACGTGGGATTTCGGTTAATTTAGGCACCGATATCGTGGTGCGCAGGAATACTGTTGTGGGGGTTTCCGGCGAGAAGGGCGCGCGGATCGTGGTGCCCGAGGGGGCGGTGCTGGAGCATAATATCTGGACCAGCCGCAAGGGTCGGCAGGGGGGCAGCAACATCATCGCGCAATCGACTGATCCGGCCGCCCCTTATCATTACTCTACCCTTTTTGAAAACGCGCTCAGGCGCCCTGCACCGCGGCTTCAGGATCTGCGTCCTGTCCCCGGCAGCCTGGCCGAGGGGCGTGGGGCTGTGGCCCGCCTGCGCGCGCTGCTGGCGCAGAGTGGCGGTCTGTGACGATGCTGAGATCTCCCTCGCGATTGCGCTCGCCTTGTCACTTTTGTGCGGTACTATGTGGTTAACGGCTTAGCGGCCGGCCTTACCGGAGGTGTGATTTATGTTGAGAAGAGTATTATGATCCGTTCCACAATCAGGCCCGTCATCCTATGCGGTGGCTCAGGCACCCGGCTGTGGCCGCTGTCGCGCAAATCCCATCCCAAGCAGTTCTCGCGTTTCCTGGCTGACGACAGTCTCTTGCAGGAAACGGTCCGCCGGTTGGATGGTCTGGGCCTGGGGCGGCCGCTGATGATGACCTCCAACGATTATCGGTTCGTGGTGGGCGAGCATCTGGAGGTGGCGAGGCTGGCCGGCGAGGTGGTGGTCGAGCCCGCGGGGCGCAACACGGCCCCGGCTCTTGCCGCGGCGGCTGTAATGCTGGCCGGGGAGACCCCTGACGCGCTGATGTTCGTGGCTCCCTCGGATCATGTGATCGGCGATGAGGATGCATTCGGATCAGCGCTTGACCGGGCTTGCGTGGCTGCGGCAGAGGGGCATTTCGTGACCTTCGGCATCACGCCCGGCCGACCCGAGACGGGCTATGGCTATATCGAGTTAAGTACGCCACCCGAGGTGGGAAGCCCGGCTGTTTCCTTCGAGCGCTTTGTGGAAAAGCCGGATGAGGTCGAGGCGGCCAAGATGCTGGAAACAAAGCGGTATCTGTGGAATTCCGGCATGTTCCTGTTTCCCGTCGCAGCCCTTCTCGCGGCTTTCGAGGCCGAGGCGCCTGAGATCCTGGCGGTTGCGCGCAAGGCGGTGGAAGAGGGCCAGCGGGACCTGGATTTCTTTCGTCTTGGTCCTGGGTACGGCGAGGCCGAGGATATCTCGATCGACTATGCGATCATGGAAAAAACCACCGGGAAGGTGGTGCCCATGGAAGGCGGATGGAACGATCTCGGCTCGTGGAAAACCGTCTGGCAAGAGAGCGCGCAGGACAGCGACGGGGTGGCACTGGCCGGGGCCTCTACCGCGCTTGCATGCAAGAACACGCTGCTGAGATCGGAGCAGGAGGATGTCCGTCTGGTGGGCATCGGGCTGAAGAACATCGCGGCCATTGCGATGCGCGATGCGGTGCTGGTCGCGGATATGGAGCACGCGCAGGACGTGAAGGCGGCCGTCGCCGAGCTGAAAGCCGCAGGCGCCGTGCAGGCGATTGACTTTCCACGCTGTTACCGGCCCTGGGGCTGGTACGAGACGCTGGTGCTGGGACAGCGGTTCCAGGTCAAGCAGATCATGGTCAAACCCGGTGGGATCCTATCGCTGCAAAGCCACCACCACCGCTCTGAGCACTGGATCGTGGTCGCCGGCACCGCCCAGGTGACAGTGGGCGAGGAGGTTAAGCTGGTGACAGAAAACCAATCTGTCTACATCCCCCTGGGCGCGGTGCACCGGATGGAAAATCCGGGCAAGGTGGAGATGCATCTGATCGAGGTACAGACCGGCGTGTACCTGGGCGAGGACGATATCGTGCGCTACGAAGACGTCTATGCGCGGGTCTGACACATGCCCCGAGGCGGGCCAAAGACAGGTTGTGTTTTGCGTATGCCGTTTTTCGGGCCGCCCAAGCTGCAGCCCGGCGCACCCATTACAGGGTCATCTACGGTATTGGATAACCCCCGGGAGGGCGCCATGAGCGGCGCCATATTCCGTAACGTCAGGATGGATTGAGAAGATGTTTCGAGATCTGCGAGAGGCGTCAGAGACTGATGTCTACACGTTCGACATTTGCATCGTTGGCGCGGGGGCTGCGGGTATCGCACTTGCCATGGAACTCATCGGAACACCACACAAGGTTGTGGTCCTTGAGGCAGGCGGCTTTGACTTCGACCCGGATGTCCAGGACATCTATCGCGGGGTGAGTGTTGGGCTGCCCTATGCCGATCTCGATACCTCGCGGCTGCGCTTCTTTGGCGGCACCACCAATCATTGGGCGGGGTACTGTTCGCCAATTTGGGCCGCGAGTTTCGACAAGCAGCCCTGGGTGCCGTATTCTGGCTGGCCCATCGGGCAGACGGATATTTCGCCCTACTACGATCGGGCCCGAGATCTGCTGAAGCTGGAGGCGCGGGGTTGGGATGCCGCCGGCGGCTGGGATCCGGAGGTTGTGGCCGACAGCTTTGGGCATCCGCCGTTTGAGCTTGATGAAAACGCATCCGAGCCGCGCGCCTATGTGATCAACCCCGTCCGCATCGCGGAGGTGTTTCGCGAGGATATTGCGCAGTCGGAAAACCTGACCGTATTCTTAAATGCAAACCTTGTAGAGATTCTGGTAAATGAGGGTGCAAACACCGTAACGGGGCTGGATATTCGCACACTTGAGGGTAAAAAATATGTTTTCACGGCAAAGCGATACGTTCTTGCTGCGGGCGGTATTGAAAACGCACGGCTGATGCTCAGCTCTGACAGCGTCATTGCGCAAGGTGTTGGCAACCAGAGCGACAACGTCGGCCGTTATTTTAGCGACCACCTTGATATCAGCGCGGGATCGATTGTTCCGGCCGATCGCGGGATAGATCTGCAACGTTATACCCGGTTGCCCTATGGGCGAGAATCAGAGGCCGTGATCGTCAACGATCTGACCCTAGAGACCCAAAGGCAGCACGAGTTGACATCCGGTCACGTCCGGCTGCGGCCGATCAAGGACGAGAGCACGGGCGCGCGTACGCTCCGGCAAGCGCGCCGCGCGGTGAAGCGGGATGGGCTGGGGGCGTTGGGAGAGCATGTGGGCAAGGTGCTGTCGGCTGCAGGGGACATCAGCGAGGATGCGGCCGCCTATCTTTGGTATGGGCAGACGCCGCTGAAGCGCATTGACGTGCAGTTCAACCTTGATGCTGCACCCAATCCTGACAGCCGGGTGTACCTGGGCGACGAGACCGATCGGCTTGGTATGCGCCGGGTGGTACTAGATTGGCAACTCAGCGAGATCGATACGCGCACGATCACCTGGATGAACGACTGGATTGCGTCGCGGGTCGCGGTGACCGGGTTGGGGCGGTTCCGGCTTGAGGTCGACCCAGACGCGGTGCTGGAGTCGGTGGTCTGGCACTACCACAACATCAGCACGACCCGCATGGCCGACGACCCCAAAGCGGGGGTGGTGGATGCTAATTGCAAGGTTTTCGGTCTGTCCAACCTGTTCGTGACCGGCAGTTCGGTTTTTTCGACATGCGGTGGCGGGGCGCCGACGTTCACTATCGTCGCGTTTGCCATTCGGTTGGCGGACCACTTGAAAAAGGAGGCAGGCAAATGACCTCATATGCCATCGGGCGCCGGGCAGTGCTTTTCGTTCTGGCCGGAGGATTTCCGTTTGCGGCCCTGTCTGGGCAACAGGCGCCGTCCATGGCCGAGGCCGAGCTGGCGGGCAAGCTGGTGTCCCTTTTCGATGGTAACGAGAGCGCGGCGGTTCTGGGCCACTACTATCTCAACGGTCTTGAGGCCCGGCCGGAGCCTGAGCGGCTGGTCGGTCAGATCCTCGCGCACCGGGGGCCTGCGAACCAGATCGTTGACCTGGAGAGAGGCGCATTGTTCAACCGGCTGCAAAGCTGGATCCACCAGGATTTCCTGAGCGCGCAAACAGTTTCACTTGATGGATGGGTTTTATCCGTCACCGAAGCTAGGGTTTTTGCCCTGATCGCCGTATATAGAGATAAGTTGGCGTAAGATGATAAAGAGTCTTTTGGGAGATTTTCGGTACGGTTCTATTGGCCGATTACCTTTTATACTCATAGCCTTCGGCCTTATCTTCCTGTTTTTGGCTGTCGCGTTCTGGCTGGGGCTTTCCTTTTCGTTGCGCAGCGTTTGGTGGGTGTTCGTGCCCATCTCGACCCTGATTGCCTTTTCGATGCTGAACGTGGTTGCCAAACGCTGGCGAAGCGGTGGGTTTCCCGGCTGGGCAATGGCCGGCGGATCCGGGGGGATCATTTTGGTTGTGTTCTGGGCTGTGTCGACCGAGGCAGGCCTGCTTGCGTTGCTGGTCTGTCTGATTCTCGCGCTGGGGGTGCCGACCAGATACTCCTGAGCTGGACAGCCGCATTAACCTCGCGGCTGTCCAGCTCAGACATGGTCATGTCGCCGTCCTGATCAATCAGTTCGATCAGAAAGGAGCGATGGGGATCAAGCTTGCCCTTGCCGCGAGGACGACCTTGAGGTGCAGTCCTGGCCCGCCCTGTGCGTCGGATCGCAAGCCTCCAACGCGCACCGGTGGCACGTGAAAGTTTCAAGCGCAAGGCCGCTGCACACCCACTTAACCCTTCTTCAACCAGTTTCTGAAACCGCACCCGAAGCGCATCTGGCAAAGGTGCTGACATCATCCATCCTCCCAAACAGGATGAACCACAGATCCGTTCTCGGGGGAATCCAGATGATTTCAGGTCTTGGGCCGGGCGCTTTAGCGTGGTTCTACGAAGAAACCTTCTGATGGGGTTTATTAGCAAGCCAATTACGCGGGCCCGACAATTCGCCTGCCCTTGCCCCGGGGGGCAAAATGCGCCAGTTAAGGGCAAAGCGGCTCCAGATGCCTAAATTCTGCCGCAAGGCCACTCCATTTTTAGGCTTGATGTGATATGGTCCCTTCCGCCAGCAGGGGGTAGACGCTATCTGTTTTGTAGTGAGTGACAGTTTTCGGGTGTAAGGGACCAGGATTTTGGATACTGGCGTAGCGCAAAGCCTGGATATTTATACTGAACACTTCGGTCTGCATCAGCGGCCTTTCTCGCTGCAGCCCGATCCTGATTTCCTGTTCTGGTCCTTGGTCCACAAGAAAGCCTATTCGATGCTGGAATATGGCATCATGACCCACGCCCCAATCACCGTCATCACGGGCGAGGTGGGGGCGGGCAAGACCACGCTTTTGCGGCTTCTTCTACGCAATCTCGGTCCAGATTTCACCGTTGGGCTGGTTTCCAACGCCCATGGCGACCGGGGCGAACTTTTGCACTGGGTACTGATGGCGCTCGGTCAGTCGCCGCTCCCCGATGCCTCCCATGTGGTACTGTTCTCCCAATTCCAATCCTTCCTGGTCGAGGAATACGCCGCCGGTCGGCGCACCGTCCTGATCTTCGACGAGGCGCAGAACCTCAACGAGGACACGCTGGAAGAACTCAGGATGTTCTCCAACATCAATGCCGACCGGGACGAGTTGATCCAGCTTGTGCTGGTCGGCCAGCCCGAACTGCGCGAAATGATCCGCGGCCCCAAGCTTGTACAGTTTGCGCAGCGGGTTTCCTCGGATTACCACCTGCCAGCGATGTCGGCGAGCGCGGTGCGGGACTATATCGCGCACCGGACCTATGTGGCGGGCGCCACGCGGGACATCTTCACCAACGAGGCGGCGATGGCGGTGCACCAGGCCACCGGCGGCATCCCGCGGTTGATCAACCAGCTGTGCGACTACGCCCTGGTCTACGTCTTCGGCGAGGGGCTCTATAAGGTGGATGAGCGCATTATCCATCAGGTTGTTGAGGACCGTAATGCCAACGGGACCTTTACCCCGCTTCAGACACCCACGCGCAGTTGGTGGGGCGGTCGCTAAGCATGGCTTTCGATATCAAATTCTACCTCTCAATCTTCTGGCGCCGGCTGCCGTATTTCACGGTGGTCGCCGTCCTGATCTCCGCGATCGGGATCAGCGTGGCGACGGTTCTGCCGTCAATCTACATCTCGGCGGCATCGATCCTGGTCGAGTCGGAACAGATCCCCGGCGATTTGGCCGCCTCGACCGTGGATGTGGGCCCGAACGAGCAGATCCAGATCATTGAACAGCGGTTGATGACCCGCACCAATCTTTTGGGTCTGTCGCAGCGGCTGGGTCTCCACGCCGACCGGCCCGAGATGACCGCCTCGGCGATTGTTAACAACATCCGCGGGCGGACCGAGTTCAAGCAGATCCAGTTCGGCCGCGGCGGTAGCCGCCGCCGCCCCGATAGCGCCACCGCGTTCACAATCTCCTTCACTGCGCCGACCGCCGCACAGGCGGCAGAGGTGACCAACGAACTCGTCACCATGGTGCTTCAGGAAAACGTGCGGCTCCGGACCCGGCGGGCCACTGACACGCTGGAGTTCTTCCAGGCCGAAGTTGACCGCCTCGGCGGGGAGCTTGACCAGGTGGCCGACCAGATCCTGGCATTCAAAAAAGCCAATGAGAGCGCGCTGCCCGACAGTCTGAGTTTCCGCCGCAGCGAACAGGCCCGGCTGCAGGAACGCCTGCTGCAGCTTGAGCGCGAAGAAACCAACCTGCGCGAAAGCCGCGCGCGGCTTTTGCAGATCTACGAGCGCACTGGGCGGGTTTCGGCCACCGGCACCGCGCCGCGCAGCCCCGAGGAGGAGGAGCTGCGCAGCCTGCGACAGACGCTGGAACAGCAGTTGGTACTGTTTTCCGAGGCCAACCCCAAGGTCAAGCTGCTGCGCAACCGGATTACCGCGCTGGAGAAGGTGGTGGCAGACCAGGTCGCGCTGACCACCGCCAGTACCACCGGGGAGGAGGTCAGCGATCTTGACCTCCAGCTCGAACAGATCGACGGGCGGCTGGAGTATATCAACGAAGAGCAGGTGCGGCTCGAAGGCAACCTCAACAGCGTTACCGACACCATTCTCGCCACCCCGGGCAACGATCTGCGGCTCAAGGCGCTGGAGCGGCGCTACGCCAACATCCAGGAGCAGTACAACAAGGCAGTCGGAAGCCTGGCCCAGGCCGCCACCGGAGAGCGGATCGAAGTGCTGTCAAAGGGCGAGCGCTTCTCAGTGTTCGAACAGGCTGTCCCGCCGCAGCGGCCTGACAGCCCCAACCGCAAGCTCATCGCGCTCGGCGCGGTCGCCGCAGGGCTCGTCGCGGGGTTAGCCGTTGTCATTCTGCTGGAACTTCTGAACCGCTCGATCCGTCGGCCGGTCGAGCTGACCAATCGCCTTGGCATACAGGCCTTCGGCACCGTGCCTTATATGCACACCCGGCGCGAGCGGCTGACAAAGCGAGCGATCATCGGCAGCGTACTGGCACTCTTTGCCGGCGCGGTGCCCGCAGGGGTCTGGGCCCTGCACGCCTATTATCTGCCGCTGGATCTTTTGATCCGGCAGACCGCCCAAAAACTGGGGATCGAACCCTTTATCAGCGGGTTCTTCTGACGAAAGGCGCCCGGTAAGGGCGAAAACTTATGGATCGGATTCAGCAAGCGATCGAGAAAGCCCGCGCCCTGCGCGAGGCCCGTGCCACCGGGGGGGCCTTGCCGGTCCAGGATGTGCCAGAGCAGGACTGGCGGCCGGCCGAGCATACACCCGCCCCAGACCCGCTGGACACGGAAGACCCGTTACGCCTGGGCGCCCCGCTGGTGGTCGCGCCTGCGCCAGCAGAAGACGCGTCCGACTCTCCGGGACGCCGTGCTGCGCCGGAGCCTACGCGCGGGTCGCCCCTCTCAGGACCGCACAGCGCCCCGCGCGCTCCGCGGTTTCATATCGCCAAACCAGAGCTTGTCTGGCAGAAGCTGACGCCGTTCAAACCCGACCGTAAACAAATGCACCGGAACCGGATCGTCACCTACGACCGGACCGAGGAAGCGCATATCTCCTACGACATAATGCGCACCCGCCTTCTGCGGGCCCTGCGGAAGAACAACTGGACCTCCGTCGCAATCACCTCGCCGACGGCCAATTGCGGCAAGACCACCACCTCGATCAATCTCGCCTTCTCGCTTGCCCATCAAAAGGACACCCGCACCGTTCTGATGGATATCGACCTGCGGTGCCCGCAGATGGCCAACATGTTGGGGCTGAAGGAATCCCATTCCATGGCCGCGCTTCTCGACGGCAGTGGCGAGATCGCGCGCAACTTTGTGCGCTACGGCGATACGCTGGCGATCGGCACCAACGAACTGCCCTCGCGCTACCCGGCCGAGCTTTTGCAAAACAAGGCCGCCGCCAAGGCGTTGGAACGCATGCGCGGCGAGCTCAAGCCCGACGTGATCATCTACGATATCCCACCGATGTCGGGAAACGACGACGTCATAGCGTTCCTGCCCCATGTGGACTGTGTCCTGCTGGTTGCGGCGGCGGAGAGCACCACGATCGACGATGTCGATCGCTGCGAACGCGAGCTTGGCGCACAGACCAATGTGCTTGGCGTGATCCTCAACAAGTGCCGTTATCTGCCGGAACAAGACACATACTACTGACCGCCCCAGAGGGGCGCGGATTTTACGTGTAACAAGGGCCATTTTCGGATGCAGATCGACGACACCGCGCTTGCCGACGTGAAGATCCTAACCCCGCGCCGGTTCGGCGACGCGCGCGGCTGGTTCAGCGAAACCTGGAACGCGGACACGCTAGCGGCGGCGGGCCTCGTGCTCCCCTTCGTGCAGGACAACCAGTCCGTCTCGGCTGAAGTCGGCACCGTGCGCGGGCTGCACTTCCAGGCACCGCCGCGGGCGCAGGACAAGCTGGTGCGGGTGGTGCGGGGCCGGATCCTCGATGTGGCGGTGGATATCCGCAAGGGCTCCCCCACCTACGGCGTTTCCATCGGGGTCGAGTTGTCGGCCGAGGTTGGCAACCAACTTCTGATCCCCAAGGGCTTCCTGCACGGCTTCGCCACGCTGACGCCCGACTGCCACGTGCTTTATAAATGCACCGACATTTATGCCCCCGAGACCGAGGGCGCCGTGCGTTTCGACGACCCCGATCTGGCCATCGACTGGAGAATCGACCCCAGGCAAACGGTCCTGTCGGATAAAGACGCCGTCGCCCCCGCCTTTGTCGATCTCGACAGCCCCTTTATCTACGAGGCCACTCCATGAAACTGCTTGTGACAGGCGGCGCGGGCTTCATCGGCTCGGCCGTGGTGCGCCACGCAGTGGGGCAAGGGAAGCAGGTCGTCAACCTCGACAGCCTCACCTATGCGGCCAACCTCGCCAATCTGGCGTTGGTGGCGGGCAACCCGCTTTATACCTTCGAGAAGGCCGACATCCGCGACAGGGCTGCGCTTGACCGCATCTTCGCCGCCCACATTCCCGACGCGGTGATGCATCTGGCCGCCGAATCCCACGTGGACCGCTCCATCGATGGGCCCGCCGCGTTTATCGAGACCAATATCACCGGCACCTACACCCTTTTGGAAGCCGCGCGCAGCTTCTGGGACGCACAGGGCCGACCCGACGGTTTCCGCTTCCACCATATTTCCACCGACGAGGTCTATGGCTCGCTGGGGGAGACCGGCCAATTCACCGAAACCACCGCCTATGCCCCCAACTCCCCCTATTCCGCCTCCAAGGCCGCCTCGGACCACCTGGTCCGCGCCTGGGCCGAAACCTATGGCTTGCCTGTTCTGATCACCAATTGCTCGAACAACTACGGCCCCTACCACTTCCCTGAAAAGCTGATCCCCGTGGTGATCCTCAAGGCGCTCGCAACTCACCCCATCCCAGTCTACGGCACCGGCGAGAACGTGCGCGACTGGCTTTATGTGGAAGACCACGCCGATGCACTCTTGTGCGTGCTGGAACGGGGCGCGTTGGGACGGACCTATAACATCGGCGGCGAGAACGAAGTCACGAACATCGACCTGGTACGCATGATCTGCGCTATTCTCGACCGCCTGCGCCCCGCAGGCGCGCCGCATAATCGGCTGATCACCTTCGTAGCGGACCGCCCCGGCCACGACCTGCGCTACGCCATCGACCCCACCCGGATCCGTAACGAGCTGGGCTGGCGCCCCTCGGTCACGTTGGAACAAGGGCTTGAAAAAACCGTCGCCTGGTATCTTGAGAACACTGACTGGTGGCAACCGCTTCTGGCCCGTGACGGGGTCGGTGCGCGGCTGGGTATGGCATGAAAATTCTGGTGATTGGCCGAACCGGGCAGGTCGCGCGAGAGCTCGCCCGCGCCGCGCCGCAAGCGCTCTGTCTGGACCGGGCCGCCGCCGATCTGGCCGACCCGGACGCCGCCGCTGCCGCCGTCGCGCAGGCCGACGCCGATGCGGTGATCAACGCCGCCGCCTATACCGCCGTTGACCGCGCCGAAGAAGAGGAGCCGCTGGCCACCACCGTCAACGGCACCAGCCCCGGCGCCATGGCCCGGGCGGCTGCCGCCCGGGGGATACCGTTTCTCCACATCTCCACCGACTATGTCTTCAACGGCTCGGGCAGCGCGCCCTGGGCCCCCGATGACGCGACAGCGCCGCTCTCGGCCTATGGCCGCTCGAAACTCATGGGCGAGCAACAAGTGCGGGCCGCTGGCGGCACGGTCTTGCGCACGGCTTGGGTGTTTTCGGCCCATGGGGGTAACTTCGTCAAAACCATGCTGCGGCTGGGGGCCGAGCGCGACCAGCTCACTATCGTCGACGACCAGATCGGCGGGCCCACGCCCGCGCGCGCCATCGCAGACGCGCTGCTTGTGATGGCGCGCCAACTGGCGGCGGGGCAAGGGGGGCCAGGGGTCTATCACCTCTCCGGCGCGCCTGATGTCAGCTGGGCAAGTTTCGCGGCCGAGATCTTCGCCCAGACCGGACTGAACTGTGTAATCAGACCTATCCCCACACGCGACTACCCCACCCCCGCCCCCCGGCCGCTCAATTCGCGGCTCGACTGCACATCGCTTGGCACGGCATTCGGCATCGAACGACCCGATTGGCGCCATGCGCTTGAAGAGGTCCTGAAGGAGATACGTGATGCAGCGTAAGGGCATCATCCTGGCTGGCGGCTCAGGCACCCGACTTTATCCGATCACGCTGGCGGTCTCCAAACAGCTGTTACCACTCTATGACAAGCCGATGATCTACTACCCGCTCTCGGTACTGATGCTGGCTGGCATCCGCGAGGTGGCAGTGATCACCACGCCGCAGGACCGCGACCAGTTCCAACGGCTTCTGGGCGATGGCACGCAATGGGGGATGTCGTTTACCTTCATCGAACAGCCCTCGCCCGACGGGCTGGCGCAGGCCTATCTGCTGGCGGAAGAGTTTCTCGCCGGCGCCTCCTCAGCGATGGTCTTGGGCGACAATATCTTCTACGGCCACGGCTTCCAGGATTTGGTGATCGCCGCCGCCGCTCAGGCCCAGGGCGGCACCGTCTTCGGCTACCAGGTCCGCGACCCCGAACGCTACGGCGTGGTGGCTTTCGGCGCCGATGGTCAGGCCACCGAGATCATCGAAAAGCCAAAGGCCCCGCCCTCGGATTTCGCGGTCACCGGGCTTTATTTCCTTGACAGCGAGGCGCCTGCCCGTGCCCGTGCTCTGACCCCGTCGTCCCGAGGCGAGTTGGAGATCACTGAGTTGCTGCAGACCTATCTCAACGAGGACCGGTTGACCGTCACGCCGATGGGCCGCGGCTACGGCTGGCTGGACACCGGCACACATGACAGCCTGATCGAGGCCGGCAGCTTCGTCCAAACCCTGGAGAAACGCCAGGGGCTGAAGATCGGCTGCCCCGAAGAGATTGCCTACCTCAAGGGCTGGATTGGCACGGATCAACTCCGCACCCTCGCCGCGCCGTTCCTGAAAACCGAATACGGCGCCTATCTGATCCGCCTCATCGGGGTGTAACCGGTGCCGTGTCAGGGCGGGATCCACCCCCGCACGCAAAAAATTTAACATAATATTGGGATCATCCCAACAAAGGTACCAAAAGTCCTACAGGCCCCGTCGGAAGGTTTCTTCGTAGAGCTACGCTGGGCAGGAACGAAACGCGAATGTTTTTCAGTGCGTAGTTTCGCCGATGACGCGGTAAGCTGTTGATCGGCCTATCCCGAGGTGCTTTGCAGCCTGAGAAACAGACTGTCCGGCGTCAACGAGATCTCTCAGGGCAGAGATTGTATCTGGGTTATGAGCGGGCCGTCCTGGATGTCGACCCCGTTTTCGAGCTGCGGCGAGACCATCCTTTGTCCGTTCTGAAATCAGCCGTCGTTCGAAATGGGCGATGGCGCCGAAAACGTGGAACACCAGTTCTCCCGCCGCTGAAGTCGTATCGAGACGTTCTTCCAAGCTTATGAAGTTGATCTCATGCCGTTTGAGTAGATCAACGGTCTCGAGAAGTTCCTTGAGTGAGCGCCCCAGCCGATCCAGCCGGACGACGGCGAGCGTATCATCCTTTCTCGCGTAGTCGAGCAAGGCGGCCAGACCGGGCCTGGAGGCCGACACGGATGTGCGCGTGATCCAGGTGCTACTTGGACATGCCAAGCTCACGACGACGGCGCGATACACCCATGTCGCCACCAAGACGCTGCGCAATGTTGCCAGCCCGTTCGAGCATATCCAAGGTATGACCTGACGGGCAGGTCAGCGTGCCAAGGCACGCGCTGGAGGTTGCTGATATTTTCCGCGATCATGGTTCTGCCTACCGGCGGGCCAACGAGGGACATCTGAGCCTCGCACAGCTCAAAGTGATGTCCGCGATAGAGGCCTGCCGGACCGGGGCACTCGGCGGGCATGTGGCGGCGTGCACCAAGTGCAATCACCAGCACATCGCCTACAATAGCTGTAAGAACCGGCATTGTCCGAAGTGCCAGGGTCCTGCCGCGCGTGACTGGATGGCGGCACGGGCAGATGACGGTGCGGTACCCACCGACATTCCGCGTGATCGCGAAGGCAGTTTCGAGCCGGAGCTGATCAAAAAGGGCCAGACCCGGATCGGCGGTATGGATGACAAAATCATCGGTCTGTATGCCGCCGGATTATCAACCCGCGATATCCGCGCCCACCTTGAGGAGGTCTATGGCCTGAAGGTGTCAGCCGATCTTGTCAGCCGGGTCACCGATGCCGTTCTGGCAGGGGCTTCCGATTGGCAAAACCGGGCGCTGGAGCCAATGTATCCGATTGTTTTCCTCGACGCTCTCCGGGTTAAAATCCGCGACGCAGAAAGTCGTCAGGTCAAGAACAAGGCTGTCTACGTGGCCCTGGGGGTCACCCCGGAAGGCGAACGCGAGATTTTGGGCCTTTGGATTGCCCATAATGAAGATACCAAGTTCTGGCTTTCAGTGATGAACAACCTGCGCAACCGTGGCGTGGAAGACATCCTCATCGCAGTCGTTGACTGCCTCAAAGGCTTCCCCGACGCCATCAACGCGGCATTCCCGGACACGACGGTCCAGACTTGCATTGTGCATCTCGTGCGCCATTCCCTGAACTTCTGCGGATGGAAAGACCGCAAGAACGCCGCCAAGAATCTCAAGCGAATTTATCAGGTAACTGATGATGTCGAAGCTGAAAAGGTTTTGGCTGATTTTGAGGCTGAATGGAGCCAGAAATACCCATCCATCGTGCCTTCATGGCGTCGGGCATGGCAAGAGGTGATCCCGTTCGTTGCTTTCCCGCCAGCCGTGCGCAAAAATATCTACACCACCAACGCGATCGAGAGCCTCAACAGGGTCATCTGAAAAACCACCAAAACGCGCGGCAGCTTCCCAACTGTGACTTTTATTCCCCGACTATCTTGATGCGAGGCCTAGGAGCCTTCAACCCAACAACACATTGAAGCAGTTGCATTTTTTGGACAGACCTGCTCTGGTAGTCCGAGAAATAACGGAACAGAATGTGGGAAATATGCCGTGAAACCGTTTCCGTCCGGGAAATCAGGGCACAGTGGCACGGACGGATGGGACTGGGTCACGTCAATAGCCATTGACGGGATCTGCGGTCCAACCAGCAATCAGTTTCTTCCGCAAGGAAGTAACACTTCGTTAATCACGGTAGGCTAAGCCCAAAAAAATTAAAAAAGTTTACTTGAATTTTAGGGAAGTCGGGATCTTCGATGGTGAGGACGTATGGCGGTGTAATCAAACACATGTGGCACAGAGCATCCGCCTGGGTTCTGAGCCTGTCCCTAGCATTCTATGCCGGGCAGGCCATCGCCATTGATGTCAACACCAACTTTGTGCCGACGTTAACGCAGCCGACCCAGCTTACAACGGTCGAGATTGAGTTCGTCAACAACCTTGAGACCCAGGCAACCGACCTTTCGCTAACCAACACTCTTCCTACGGGTGTTTTCGTGGCCGATACGCCCAATATTCGCTCAACCTGTGGCGGTGTGGTGGCGGTAACGAACACCAGTGAAAACGGACAGATCTCGCTGACCGGCGGCGTTATTTCCGGCAAGGTCGATGATAATGAAGCCGTAGTCTGCTCGATTCTGGTTGACACATTTGCCAGGCGTACAGGGACGTTCGTCAACACGATATCTGCTGGCGCTCTCAGCGCCACGCAGTCCGGTGGCGCTGTTACAAATCCGTTGCCAGCAGATGCCACACTTTTGGTCACGGTCGATGATTTTTCCGTCAACTTAGCGACCTCAATAAGCAGTATCGGTGCGATCTCGGACTTCATCCAGGGGGGTGAGCGCCGACCCTTTTACATCGATCTGTTCAACCCGAACTTTGTCGATCTTTCCGAAGCGCAGTTTTCCATACCGTTCCCCGATTCTCCGGGTGCGCTGATTGCGGCAGAGGTCGTGCAAAATGAATGTGGGGGCGCGTTTGACATAACGCGGGATGATTTAAGTCCCGGAGCCAATGATCCGTTACCCCGGACCACTCTCAGCCTGACAGGCGGGCAGCTGTCGTCACGAAGCAGTTGCCGCATTGAGTTTCTTGTGGAACCGACGCGCGACATCACCTTGCCTGGCAATTTTTCCGCAAGCAGTGAATTTGAGGTTTTGCGTGGCATAGCCAGTACGGCAGAGGGGGCTACAAACAATTTAAGTAATGAACTGAGGATACGTATCAAGACTGGTGTATCGTCGAACATTCGTGTGAACGGTGGTGCTTCGACGACCATAAATCCACGAACAAACACAGAGTTCGCTTATGAGTTGTTCTTCACCAATAATAATGTCTTTGACATATCAAACGCTGGCTTTGACCACGAAATTCCGACTGAGCTTAATGCTACAAGCATCACCGCCAATAGCTGTCTTGGGACAGCATCCATCATAGATGGTGGTGGCCCAAATGCCCCTGATCGACTTGTTTTGTTGGGCGGAACGCTTGCCGGGGCCACTGAGCTGGTTAATTCGGACAGCTCCCAAACCTGCTCTGTGCAGATCAGTGTTGAGCCAACGACGACCGATGACACGAGTTTCCGTGCGGTGCTTGAAGAAGGCGTTCTTGGCGATGCCGGTTACCAATACACAGAGGACCAAGCATTTGTCACATTCTTCACGCCCCCGACGGACCCTGGTCCAGACCCCGCCGTCACGGTTACCAAAGAATTCTCAGAGCCTAACGTGCTGCAGGGCGAAACTCTGGATCTCACTTTTACTATTTCGAACACACGCAACGAACCGATTTTCAATCTAGACATCATCGACGATTTGCAAGTTAACGTGCCTGCTCAGGCGCGAATGCGCGTGGGAAATGCTGGTGTCCTGAGCAACAATTGCCCTGCAAGCATCTCAGCTGTTCCTAACAGCGGCCAGATCGTGATTGGCGATCTTTCATTGGACCCCTCGGACAGCTGCGAACTTGCGGTCCAGCTTCAGATAGCCTCGGACGCCCAGCCTGGAAACTATGTAAATCTCATTCCCAAAGCCGATGTCACCTATGACATGGCGGGCCAGACCGACCTGCAAATCGAAGACGACATCGTTGACAATTTTCGTGTTGTGGAGGTTCTGGATGTGGATGTGTCTTACAGCCCAAGGACCATAGCACCAGGGGGTATTTCACGCTTAACGATCCAAATCTGGCGTGAAACCAATGTGAGCGGGATGATCGATCAACTTGCTTTGTCGATGACCCTTCCGCCTGATCACGAAATCGCACCGCAGCCCGACATCGAAAATTCATGTGGTGGTAGTGTTACGGCGCCCCCCGGCTCTACCGCGATATCTCTGACGGGCGGACGGTTAGACATTGGCGAGGAATACCAAGATGGCTCCGGAGGCGGTGAGGTATTCTACGCCACGCCGAGCTGTTCCATTACGATCAGTGTCCGCGCGCCCAACTCTGTTGGATCCGACACGACAATCGTTAATGCGGGCGATGTCACGGCCCGGGATTCTGTACAGCCGCCTGGGTTTAACCTTCTGCAGAATAGAAATTCAGCCCAGGGTGATCTGGATCGAGAACCGATCGATGTTCAAATCAATAAGGAATTTTTGACAACGACTGTCGGTGCGGGCGAGCCTTCGCGGGTACGCATTACGATCCTGAACGATGACCTTGTCGCAACCGATCTGACCGGGGTTGGTTTGACGGATGATTTTTCCGGAACAGAACTGCGGCTTGCTGACACGGTCGATCCTGCATTTTATGACCCAAATGGGAGTCAATTTTTCGATGATTGCAGTGGCGGGGAGTTCACCTTCGTCCGCGGGGCGGGCGGTTCGATTACCCTCAGCGGAGCAACGATGGCCCAGGGTGCCATCTGCTATTTGGAGTTCAATACGACCTCCTATGTAAGTGGCAACATCACCAACGAGATTGAGGCTGGCGGTTTTCTGTCCAATGAGAATGCTGTCAACGCGGTCGGGGCAATCGCAACCCTAACGGTGGATCGTGAGTTAGCGGTCTCCAAACGCTTTACGCCAGCCGTCGTGGAGCCTGGTCAGGAAAGCGTGCTGGAAGTCTCGCTAATCAACGCCACCGATGGGGACATCTCGGGAAATCAGGCAGGCCCCACACTCGTTGATGTACTCCCTGCGGGCATGGCTATTGATGAAAGTTCAATTTCCAGCACCTGCAGCGGAGCCGCGGTTTCGGTCAGGTCGGCTGCAGGTGGCGAGCAGGAGTTGGTGGTCAGCGGCGGGAGTTTTCTGTCGAACACAACTTGCGAGATTTCTGCGACGGTCCGCGTCAACGAAACGGGAAGCTATCTTAATACGATACCTGCAGAAGCGGTCGTGACGCAGACCGGATTCATCACCAACAGCTTCTCGACCGAGGCGACGCTGCGGTCGATCCTTCGACCCGTGGTCACCAAATCGTTTGACCCAAGCACCATCGCCTTTGGTGAGGTGGCAACACTTTCCTTTGAGATTACGAACCCAAACCCGGCCTCCATTCTGCCATCGGGGCTGACAGGGGTCAGTTTTTCGGACCCGCTGACCAATATGGTGCTGACATCGCCTCCCTTTGTTGATCTGTCGCCAGAATGTGGTGCACCGTCCATCACGGCCCAAGCAGGTGGGGGCAGTTTCGATGTCTCTGGTCTTGCCCTGGCGGCTGACGCAACCTGTACGGTCAGCGTGACGGTCACTTCGTCGGTGGTGGGAACCCATTCGAACACAACGACGGGGCCCGTTTCTGATCAGACGGTCACGCCTGGTCAGCCTGCCCCCTCCGTCGATCTGACGGTAACTCCTTTGGAGCTTGTCACACTCACAAAAAGCTTCGTGAGCCCCATCGTTCGGTCAAACACCGATGGGCGTTTGGTCCTGACCTTGAGCAATCCAAATACCGTAAATGTTGGAATCGGTCCTATCGGGTTGACAGATATCTTCCCGACATCCCCGGGGAACATGACCATCGCGAGCACCCCCAATTTGACCAACACCTGCTTTGGCACCACGGTACTCGATCAGAGCGGTGATCCTGTCACTGCCGGTGACTTGGGCATTGTGGTAACGGGGGGCCGGGTCCCTCGTTTGGGCACGTGCAGCATTGCGGTCAATGTGCAGATGGACGCCTTGGGTATCTATACCAACACAACATCGACGCTGACCACCGCAGCAGGGGAAGCCCCCGCCGCCAGTTCGACGATTGAGGTCGCCACAACGCCGCTGATCGCCTCGGCCAGCGAGGCCGAGCGGAATGCATTCATCTTGCCATATGCCGTCTTTGTAGGGAGTGTTCTTGGCCCTGGGGATCAGATGGCTGGGGCGCAGGCGACGGTCGAGAGGCAGCAAGCTGGGTCGGTTGATTTAACCGTAATTTCCATTGACCCTGAAATCTCGGTCGACCCTCAAACAGCCTTGATCGAGGTTCCGGCGAACACGGCCGCAGGTCGATACTCGGTCGTTTACCAAATCTGCGAAGATGGCGTGTCGACCAATTGTGCGCCATCCCGAACCGAGACAGTCTTGGTCACACCCTCCGAGATCCGCGCAACCACTGATTACACCGTCGCCAACCCTCTGGTATCGAGCAACCGCGAAAGCTTCTTTCAATCCGTCGGTAACATTCTTGGCCCAAACGATACGTTGAACGGGGTTCCGGTTGCTCCGTTGCAGCAAGGCGGCGCCTTGGTGGGAGCAACTCTAACGATCGACAGTGTTGTAAGCTCCAGCGGGGCGACGGATGACAATATTATCATCTCCGATGAGGGCTCTGTGGTGACCAGGACCGGTATCGAGGGCGGGCAACACGTCATCAGATACACGCTGTGTGAAATCGATGATCCCAGCAATTGCTCAACTGCGACCGAGATCCTGGAGATCCAATTCCCACCGATCACGGCAGGGCCCGAGGCGATCCGGCGGTTTGATCCGAGCTCCGGAACAATCAACGCTGGAAGCGTTCTGAGCGCGGAGAATGACACATTCGATGGAGTGCCTGCAGTTGTATCCATCAGGGGTGGGGCGGCACGAAACACCTCCATAAGTCTTGTACGCGGGGACAACACGAGTCCTGAGCTGAGCTTAAGCGTAAGGGATGGCACCGCAAGAATTGCGCGGGGCTCGCCCCAGGGCGTTTATACGCTTGAGTACCAATTGTGCCAGTTGACCGAACCGTTCAATTGCGCAACGGCCATCGAGACCTTTGTTATCGGGGACATCCCAATTGCGGCGGCGGCTGAGGCGGATCGGGCCGTGACAGGTTCGGATGCGGAAGTTGCGGCGGGCAGCGTTCTCGGCCCCATGGATTTGCTAGGTAACGCGCCGGCAACCGTCGGCACCGACGGGAACGTTGTGTTGACTGCCGAGCCCGGTGCCGACACCGACGCTGAGCTGGCTTTGGACACAGATACCGGTCTTTTGACTGTGGCGGCGGGAACGTCGGCAGGGACTTATACACTGGAGTATCAGATCTGCGACACGGCCAATCTGTCGAATTGCGCCAGTGCGATTGAGACCGTGATTCTAACCGATACCCTGATTGTAGCCGCGGCCGAGCCCACGCGCGAGGTGTCACAGGCGGCGACACCCGTGACGGCGGGTTCGGTGCTGGGTGTTGGCGATCAGCTGGATAGTTTGGCGGTATTTGTCGGGCCCGGCAGCCCAATTGTTCTGACTGAGGTGACGTCCGATGCGCCGCTAAGCCTGACTCCGTCGGACGGTTTGATTACGGTGGCTGAGAACACGACCCCAGGAAGCTATGAGCTAACCTATCAGATCTGCGAGATCGGCAATGCTGACAACTGTGCGACGGCGGTTGAGACGGTGGAGGTTGCGTTTATTTCAATCCAGGCGCTGGCCGAGCCGGTGCGCTCGCTCACTGGAACAAGTACGGCGCAGACGGCAGGTAGCGTATTAAGTCCAACCAATGATTTGGTGAGCGGCGCCGCAGCGGTGCCAGGCCCGGGCGGAAATGTTGTTCTAACTGCGGTTGCCGGTCAGAACACCTCGCCAGAGCTGAGCCTTGACCCTGAGACGGGCGAGATCACGGTACAAGGCGGGACCGCCAACGGCACCTATACGCTGCAATACCAGATCTGCGAAGTGGGCAATCTGAATAGTTGCGCAACGGCCATTGAAACGGTCGTGATCACCGGCATACCGATTGAAGCAGCATCTGAAGCGGATCGCGCGTTGCGGTCGTTGGATACCGCTCAGCCTGGCGGCAACGTCCTTGGTGCAGGCGATGTATTAGGCGCCGCGCGTGCTGTGCCCGGTGCTGGTGGCACGGTGATGCTGAGCGCGGTAGCGGGTCAGTATACCGCACCAGAGTTGAGCCTTGACCTCGAGACGGGCGAGATCACTGTCGCGGCGAACACGCCGGCAGGCACTTATACGATTGAGTATCAGATCTGCGAGGCAGCGAACCTTGGGAACTGTGCGACAGCCATTGAGACCGTCGTGGTTACCAGTACGCCGATTGAGGCTGAGGGAACCACTTTCGGTCCGATCAAGACAGCGACCGGGGGTGAGACGCCGTCCGTGCTGTTGGATGATCTTTTGGACGGGGCGATCCCGACCGTGGGTCCTGAGGGCACGGTGGTGCTGACCGTCGTGACCCCGGCCGATGATCCCGCGATCACGTTGGACCCTACGACCGGGGTGATCACAGTGCCTATCGGCACGACCCCCGGCACCTATCAGCTAACCTATCGGATCTGCGAGGTGGCAAATTCCAATAACTGTGCGACAGCCATTGAGACCGTCGTGGTTACCAGTACGCCGATTGAGGCTGAGGGAACCACTTTCGATCCGATCAAGACAGCGACCGGGGGTGAGACGCCGTCCGTGCTGCTGGATGATCTTTTGGACGGGGCGATCCCGACCGTGGGTCCTGAGGGCACGGTGGTGCTGACCGTCGTGACCCCGGCCGATGATCCCGCGATCACGCTGGACCCTACGACCGGTGTGATCACAGTGCCTGTCGGCACGCCAGCGGGCAGCTATCCGGTGACCTATCAGATTTGCGAGGCGATCAACCTTGGGAACTGCGCGACAGCGACCGAGACGGTTCGGGTGATCTCGATCAAAGCTCTGCCCGAAGATTTTCCTGCATTCGAGACGGATGGCGGCACTACAACCTCAATGCTGGCGTCGGATACGGTGAATGGAGAGCCGGCTACACTGGAGAACGTGACGCTGAGCGTGATCGCTTCGGACGATGGCGTGACGCTGGATCCGGTAACCGGTTTGATCACACTGGCCCCAGGTCTGCCCGCAGCCCAATATACAGTTACGTATGAAATTTGCGATGTGGCCGCGCCCACATCCTGTGATCAGGCGATCGAGACGGTGACACAGTTTCCGATTATCTCGATCGAGGCCACTAAAACCGTTGAGGTGGCCGACAACGGCGATGGTGTTACCAGTCTGGGCGACACCGTTGACTATACAATCGTCGTGGTGAACGCCAGCAACGTTGCCCTGCAGAACCTGACTTTAACTGACACGCTGACCGATTTCGACAGCGCAGCGCAGAGCTTGGACACCGGCCCAACCTATGCCTCGGCCGATCAAGACTCGTCCGAGGGTTCTTTGCTAATTGGCGAGACGGCGACTTATACCGCCAGTGTGGCAGTAACCGTTGAGATGGTGACGGCAGGCGGTCTGTCCAATACGGTTACAGTGCAGGGGACGGCAGACACGACGACGCTGCCGGATGAGATTTCGGGGGTCGTGATCCCAGCTATCGATATCTCCGACGATGGGATCGATACGGACGGCAACACTGTTGATGATCCGACCGACCTCGAGGTGCAGGAAATTCCGGGGGCGACCGATCTGACGATCATCAAGACCACCCCACTGAGTGAAGTGCTGCGCGGCAGCACGGTGCCCTATACGATCATCGTCAGCAACAATGATGCGATGGCTATTGGTGTGGTCGATGTGGTCGATCTGCTGCCGTCGGGTTTCTTCTTTGTCGATGGCAGTGGCGCGGTCAACGGAACGCCTGTTGTCCCCGATGTCTCAGGCCGCCAGGTGGTTTTTGCGGACATCTCGGTCCCGCCGTTGGGAACGGCCACGGTGACGCTGTCGGCGCTGATCACGACCGGTGTTCTGTCGGGCGAGCACATCAACTTTGCGGATGTCGTCGATCCTGATGGCGGCAATCCACTGGCCCCAACGGCCAGTGCGACCGTGATCATCTCACCCGAACCGGTGTTCGATTGTGGCGAGCTAGTCGGCAAGGTCTTTGATGACCGTAACGGCGATGGCTATCAGAACCAAGGTGAGCCGGGGCTGCCAAACGTGCGCCTGGCCGGCGTCGATGGGGTATTGATCACGACCGATGAATTTGGGCGCTACAGCTTCCCCTGTGCGATGCTGCCTTCGGTGGGCGGGTCCAACTTTATCCTGAAGCTTGACACGCGAACGCTCCCATCTGGCTATCGCCTGACGACCGAGAACCCGCGCGTCATCCGCCTAACCCGCGGCAAGGTTTCAAAGATGAACTTTGGCGCCTCAATCACCCAACTTGTGCGGATTGACCTGAGTCAAAGGGCTTTTGCGCCGGATAATGGGTCGGGGGTTTCTCCACAACTGGCGACAGCGATTGATGGGATGCTGGCACAAATCGCGCAGCAGCCATCGATGATCAGATTGAGTTACCACCGGGTATTTGACGGGGACAGGGTCGAGCTGAGGCGCGCGCGACGTCAAATGCAGGAAGTCGAGCAGTACATTCGTAGACATTGGCGAACGGTTGGCAACTACAAGCTGACCATCGAAAAGCTATATGTACGTGATCAGTGAGAGCGGATTTATGTTTATTTCCCCGCTGTCACTTGGCACTTAATTGTAAGACTGTGGTGGTTCTTGAACGGTAGGGCGCGCAATTTGAGACCACGAGTGTCTTCAGTCTCAGATTAGCTGCATCTGGCGAGGACCTGGTAGCCCGAACGCCGGGTTGATCAGATGGTCGGTTTCTTCGATGAACCGGTTTCTGTTGTGCCCGAAGGTATGCGCTTGAAGCATCTTCAACATTTCCGGGTCGGCCCTCTCCACGATGGAGACGCCAGCCAGGAGCGCGGGTCGGATGCGGAGCGGCAGGATTGGATGCTTGGGTGAGGGCGAGAACGATCTCTCTCTGGCGAGGACGCCGTCGAGGTCTGGGATAACGGCACCAAGAACCCTGTAGCGCCAGAGTTCGGCGTCGTGCGGAAATGGCCAAGACACCCGGCGCATCAACAAGAGCCTGGCAAGTTCCAGCGGTGACGCCCAAGTTCGGATGTCGCGTTCTGTATCTTCGTCGAGCAGCTTCTCGCCACGAAGTGCGGCGGCATGGTATTGATGGAAGGGACGGCTGCGGTCGCATTGAGCCAAGTCCCTAAACGGCCGGCCGCAATGGGGGCAGGTGATCCGCCATCCCTGCAACTGACTTCGCAGGATCGGTCCGGGATCGGAGGTGCCGGGGTAACAGCCGGAGCATCGCTGTATGGGTTCTTTCGAGATGAACCGATGTGCGGAGCTCTGGACGTTGGCAAAGGTCATCCGGTGCACGATCTTGGCATCCATCGAGAAGATCTCCGCAAGACGGGTCGCTTGGTTCCGGCTCAGTGCTTGGTCGGCTATGTGCAGCGAGACGGCTCGGGCATACCGCTGTCGCCATAGATCGCAACTGAGGGCATGGCGGGACAACGTCTTCGTCGAACGGCTGTGGCGCACGATTAAATACGAAGAGGTCTATCTGCGCGCCTATGACAGCGTCTCGGCAGCCCGGGAAAGCCTGGCCCGATATCTGAAGTTCTACAACACGCGGAGAC
>CALICM010000038.1 GCA_938049225.1 uncultured Paracoccaceae bacterium | reverse complement strand
TGCCTTCGGCCCCAGCGGACGACTTGCCCCGTCGATGGCGCATTGTGACTTCCGCTTCTCCGACCTTAAGCGCGAAAAAACCACGCTGTTTCTCGTTTGCGACTACAGCCGCATGGATGTTTTCGCGCCTTGGTTGGGCCTCCTGATCTGGGCGGCTCTGAAAGAGCTGGTACGCAGCGATGATGCCACGCCCGTCCAGTTCCTCTTGGATGAATTCACCAATTACCGTCTGTCAGGCCTGCCGAACGCGCTCACCGCCCTTGGCGGTTATGGCGTGCGCTGCTGGATGGTGGTTCAGGAGTTGGAGGAAGTCTCCCGCGTCTATGGGCGTGAGGCACTGGCCACAATCCTGAGCCAAACCGATGTGAAGCAATTCTTCGGCGTCTCGTCCTTCGAGACCGCCAGCCTCGTGAGCCGGATGCTGGGCGAAGAAGAGATCACATCCGAGAGCTTCGGCATGGGCAGCGCGCCGGGCGCGATGCCGAGCCTATCCATCGGTAAGGCCAAAAAGCCGCTGCTCACCCCCGATCAAATCCGCCGCTTGCCGGATGACGAGCAAATTCTATTCATCAAAAACCTGCCGCCCGCACGTGCGCTCAAGGCCGGATATCACGAAGTCGCACCCTGGCGCGCGCAGGTGGCGAACAACCCGCTCCATGGCGGAAAACAATTTTTGGGCAGAGTGAAAATGCGCATCCGGCGCGGTCGGGCTTTGGCAACGCGGGCCGGAACGCAGATCATCGAACGTTCCCGCCGTCCGCTGTTGCGCCCTATCCTAGCAGTGCTCGTGGGCACAACCTCAATCAAACCGCTGATTGTCCTCGGCACCGGGGCACTTATCATCCTCACCTACGGCTGGCCGCATTTGCTCTGGGAATACACGGCTTCCGGTAGCTGGTGTCGATATCTGGGCGTGCCGTTTGTTGGCGACGGCTTTGAGACTTACGGCAAAGGCCACTGCCCCTTCATCACATGGAAAAAATGAAAGGAGAGGCCCTCAATGCGTAATCACGGCAAATGCCCACAGGGACGCGCATCAATGTGCTTGAATAGCACGAGCGCAAGCCAGCTTTCGGAGCTGGCGATGCACCATGACCGCACGATGGATGAGGCGGCGATGATTGCCATCCATATCGCTTATCTGAGCCATCTCGATGAGAAGCGCCTGTCCGCAAAGAAAGCGCTCGACCTGGCCCTTGGAGCCCCCACCCCAGACGATGAAATCCCGTTTTGAAGGAGCTTATGACCGTGCCTAGTGATCTGAAAACAAACTCAAATATCATGTCTTTTTGCACCAATGCAACTTGCAGTGGTATTATGGAAGAAGTGATGAGGTTCTGCGCTCCGCTCTCAGAGTGCAATTGCAGCATAACCGATTATCATTTTACGCCGCGTGGTTACTCAACCCCGGCATTTTCAATGGCGATGGATGGAAAAACTGCTCCGCTCAAAAATGCGGCGCACCAAGCTCATATGCTTGTTAATGTAAGAAAGGCGGTGATGTCATGAAGGATCACGGGTTCGAAAACGCGCCCGATCTCGGTAAGGCCCTGGATCGAGCTTCATGCAAGACCGCAAGCCGTAGTATCGAAATCGACGTGGAGAGGTATCAGGCGTATTTGGATGATCCGTCTTTAAGTGATGATCGGAAAGAAATTACCATAGAAGCGATATGGACCATCATATCGGCCTTCGTGGAGTTGGGCTTTGACGTGCACCCCACGCAGCAAGCCTGTGGAAAACGCGCAAAAGAGCTTGATCCAGCGGACCAAGTGGAGTCCGATATGATAAACTCGGAAGATATTGGATTGAAAGAAGAATTGGACGAAGGCCCGAAGCGGGAATAACGACCAGGGGCTCAAATGAAAGGCAGGTCACATGACAGCACAAACTCCCTTGAAACCGGACAAGGCCCAGGTCGCATTGATCTATTGCCGGGTCTCGGACAAAAAACAGAAGACGGACGGCCACGGTCTGGAAAGCCAAGAACACCGCTGCCGACAATATGCGGAAGAACGCGGCTACACGGTCGAGATGGTCTTCCCCGATGATATCACTGGTGGCGGCGACTTCTTGAAGCGCCCTGCCATGCGGGCGCTGCTGGCCTATCTCGAGTCCGAGAAAGATAAGAACTACATCGTCATCTTCGACGACCTGAAACGCTTTGCCCGCGATACAGAGTTCCACATCAAACTGCGCCGGGAATTCGCCGAGCGCGGGGCAAGCGTGGAATGTCTGAATTTCAAGTTTGAAGACACACCCGAGGGCCGTTTCATCGAAACCGTGATCGCCGCGCAAGGCCAACTGGAGCGTGAGCAAAACAGCCGTCAGGTGGTCCAAAAGATGAAGGCTCGTATCGAAAAGGGCTATTATGTCTTTCATCCGCCAGTCGGCTATCGCTATGCCAAAGACAAAGTGCACGGCAAGCTGCTGGTTCGCGATGAGCCGGTTGCCTCGATTATCGCCGAAGCTCTGGAGGGCTATGCCAGCGGGCGCTTCGGCTCGCAGGTTGAAGTGAAGCGGTTTTTTGAATCCAAGCCGGATTTCCCGAAGAGCGGGGCCAGCGGCTATGTCCATCCCACCAAGGTCAAGGACATGCTCCAGCGTTCGGCCTATGCTGGCTATGTGGACGCACCGGATTGGGGTGTGAGTCTACGCAAGGGCCATCATGAGCCGCTGATCAGCTTTGCCACCTATGAGCGCATCCAGACAGTGCTGGGCGGCAATGTCTACGCGCCCGCCCGCAAGGACATCAATCAAGACTTCCCGCTACGTGGCTTTGTCTGTTGCGATGACTGCGGCGAACCCATGACCTCTTGTTGGTCAAAGGGTCGTAAGCAGCGTTATGCTTACTACCTCTGCGACACGCCGGCTTGCGCCTCCAAGCGCAAATCGATTCCGCGCGCAGATATCGAAGAGGGTGCCGAAAGCTTGCTGCGTTCGCTGCAACCAGCAAGGCAGCTCTTCACGCTCGCTAGAGCGATGTTTGTCGATGTCTGGGAGATGCGCCTAGCGGAAGCCAGAAACGCCAAAAAAACGCTGGAGACGCAAATCAAAGATATTGAAAGCCAGATCGAAGGTTTGCTTGATCGGATCGTGGAAGCAGTCAGCCCATCCGTTATTCAAGCCTACGAGGCCAGGATCGAAAAGCTGGAACGCCAGAAGATCAGACTAGCCGATCAGGCCGCTCAAACCGTGCCGCCACAAGGCAGGCTCGAAGAGTTTATCGAACACGCGCTAGAGTTTTTGGCAAGCCCCTGGAATATTTACGCAAAAGGCAGCATCGCTCTCAAGAGAGCAGTCCTGAAACTGGCATTTTCGGAGCCTTTGCAATACAGCCGTGAAAACGGTTATCGAACCGCAAAAACCACCTTCCCCTTCAAGGTGTTAGCGGAAATTTCAACCCCAAAGTGCAGAATGGTGGAGCCAAGGGGAGTCGAACCCCTGACCTCTTGCATGCCATGCAAGCGCTCTCCCAACTGAGCTATGGCCCCTGAGTCGCGTCTTCTGCGCGGACAGCTGTTCTTAGGAGGCGGGTGGAGGTAGATCAAGTCAAAACCTCCCGCCCCACTGGCATCAGGTGTCGTCGTCCTCGGCTGGTACGTCGGCGATTTCCTCGAGGTTCACCGTATCGTCATCGTCATCCTCAAGCAGATCATCGTCGATATCCACATCCGCGGTATCCGCGTCCTCGGCCTCGTCGTCCAACACGATGGCATCTTCCGTATCATCCTCGGTCGCCACCGGTGCGGCTGCCTCTTTCTTTTCGGCGCGGACGGGTGATTTTTTGGCCGTCAAACTCTCCAAATCGAATGTGTTGCCACAATTTGGACAGGTCATTGGGTCATTCTGCAGGTCATAAAAGCGTGTCGAGCAGCTTGGGCACAGTCGTTTTACGCCCCATTCGTCTTTGGGCATTGGGCTCTCCTGCCTGTCATTCTTGAAACACCGCGCCATGCCACAGTGGCGCGGGCTTGTCAAAGCCTTTGCGCAACGCTTGGGTTTTGTGACGTCAGCAGGTCTTGATGCACCGCACAAGGGTGCATAGGGTCTGGCCACGAATATGAAACGCATGAAGGGGTTAGAATGCTGTACACTGCTTACGAGATGACCCATGCGGCAATTTCGCCTATGCGCAGCATGGCACGGTTTTCGCACGAGATCCTGACCAGTCCTTTGAACCCCTATGCGCAACTCTACCCTGCCCGAACCTCGGCGGCGATGATTGACATGTTTATCTCGGCCACACGGCGCTATGGCAAACCCGACTGGATGCTGAAGCCCGTCACGATTGAGGGTGAGGAGGTCGAGGCAACGCCCGAGGTGGTCTATGAGCTCCCCTTCTGTCGGCTGCTGCGCTTCACCCGATCCGATAAAGCTGGCAAACGGAATGATCCCAAAGTGCTGATCATCGCGCCGATGTCTGGCCACTATGCCACGCTGCTGCGCGGTACAGTGCAGACCATGATCGCCGAACATGACGTCTATGTCACCGATTGGATCGACGCGCGCGAGGTGCCTTTGTCTGACGGCGGCTTCGACCTTGAGGATTATACCGAATATTTGATCGAGTTCTGCCAGTTCCTGGCCGAGGATGGAACGCGGCCCGCCGTAATGGCGGTCTGCCAGCCCGGAGTGCCGATGATGGTCGCGGCCACTTTGATGGCCATGGACGAGGACCCTGCGCGACCCTCATCTTTGACGCTTATGGGCTCCCCCATCGATACAGCCTGCAATCCAAAGAAGCCGAACGAACTTGCGACGGAACGGCCGCTGAGTTGGTTCAAGAAGAACGTGATTGTAACCGTGCCCTTCCCGAACAAAGGGTTTTTACGACGGGTTTATCCGGGTTTTCTGCAGTTGTCGGGATTTATGGCGATGAACCTGGACCGGCATCGGGATGCGCATCTGCAGCATTTCCGCAATCTGATCAAAGGTGACGGCGAAAGTGCTGCGGCACACCGCCGGTTCTATGATGAATATATGGCGGTGATGGACCTGACAGCGGAGTTCTATCTGCAAACGATTGAGCGGGTGTTTCAAAAGCGCCTGCTGGCGACCGGTCAATACATGCATCGGGGCCAGGCGATTGACCCCTCGGCGATTAAGGACATCGCTTTGCTGACGATTGAGGGCGAGAAGGACGATATCACCGGCCTGGGCCAAACCGAGGCGGCACATCGTCTGGTCCCCAATCTGCCCGAAGCGTTGCGGGCGCATCACACCCAGGCCAAGGTCGGCCATTACGGTGTGTTCAACGGCTCGCGCTGGCGGGGCGAGATCCAGCCAAGGATCCGCGCTTTCATCCGCGACCACTATAAAGGGGCTGTTACAAGCCCAAGGTTGAAGCGGATCGACGCTGCGTGATCTTGCGGGATGCCCGACCTGCGGTGCAGGTTATCGAACTGGATAAGGTTGAGGTTACCGTGCGGCGTCGCAAGGGTGTGCGGCGCTTGACGCTTCGGATGGCTGCGGGCAGCGGTGCGATGTCTCTGACAGCGCCGCTCAAGGCCAATGATCAGCAGATTAGGCGTTTTTTGGAGGCACACAGCGGTTGGATTGAGAGCCGCCTGTCAGCTTTGCCGCCTGTGCTGCGGCCCGTGCCGGGGGCCGTCATGACGGTGGGGGGGCAAGATCTTAGACTTATCCAAGGGCAAGGGCGCAAGGTTGTGCTGCAAGGAGACCAGCTGTTGGTGCCCGGCAGCGAACAGACCTTTGCCGCACGTTTTCGGGTTTGGCTTAAAGAGCAGGCACGGCAGCGTGGCCTTGCTGCTTGCGACCGCTATGCGACCCAGTTGGATCGGTCCTATGGCAAGCTCACGCTGCGCGATCCACGCAGCAGATGGGGGTCCTGTTCGTCCCAAGGAAACCTGATGCTATCTTGGCGGCTCGTTTTGGCACCACCCGAAGTTCTGGATTATGTTGCGGCGCATGAGGTCGCGCATTTGGTCGAGATGAACCATGCGCCACGGTTTTGGGCAGTGGTCGCCCGTCTGATGCCGGATTACCAAGCGCACCGTGATTGGCTCAAAGCTCACGGCGCGGGCTTGCATCGTTATCAGATTTAGGTGGATGATCTGCTCAGTTTTGTGCCAAAATCGACTGTTCCGGGCCTTTGAAGAACTTGCCGTGGATCCATGCCAGATCGCCATCGCGAGGGAGTTCAACCTCGACCCAGGCGCCGTCGGATGAACCGGTGACGACAAACTCCTCACCGCGGCTGGCTTGATTCACAACAGCAAAGCCCGTGCCTGGCCCCTCGCGCAGGTTGACCGAATTGCCGGTGACACGCCCTTTCGGGCCCGCGGACACTTTAGGGAAAGTGGTCAAATCCTCTGTCGCTGTGAAAGTCACGGTCTCCAAGCGGGCCTGCGGTATATCAATGGCTTGAAGGACAGCGGGCTGGATCGCGGCCGGTGCTGTGTTCATTGTCGCCGCAGCCAGCACAATGGCGCCATCGGCCCGTGCGACCGCATTTTCGCTCGTCGCGGGTTCCAGATCGACGGCGCCCAACGCCACAGCGCCGACCAGCATCCCGGCCGTGCTCCACGAGATCAAATCGGAATAGAAATACCCCATCATACGCTCCTACCAGATACTCTGTACAAACTTATCCAAAACACCATGTTTCGCAGTGATTCCCCTCACCTCTTACACGCTTAATAAGGTATGAATGTGGAATGGCGATGGAAGATCTTACAAAACCCGCAGAAAATCGTGCGCCCAGCCATGAATATGTGTTTCGCAGCCTGCGCGCACGGCTGATGCATGGGGTTGCCGCACCCGGCGAGGCGATGACGATTCGCGGTGTGGCCGCGGAATTCGGCGTCTCGATGACGCCTGCGCGCGAGGCGGTGCGGCGGTTGGTGGCGGAGGGGGCCTTGACGCCCTCGCCCTCGGGCCGGGTGACCGCGCCGGTGCTGAGCAATGATCGGATCGAGGAACTGGCGGCCTTGCGCGCGATGCTTGAGCCGGAATTGGCGGCCCGGGCGTTGCCACGAGCACATGGGGCGCTGATCGACCGGATGGCCGAGATCAACCGCCAGATCGGGGCGGTTCTCAGCGACGGCGACGCGGTGGGCTATGTCCGGTTAAACCTTGAGTTTCACCGCAACCTCTATCTGCGGGCGCAGGCCCCAGCGATGCTGGCCCTGGCCGAGACGGTCTGGCTGCAACTGGGGCCGTCGATGCGGCAGCTTTATGATCGGGCGCGCAGAGGCGTGGTGACCGAAAGCCATGCCAAAATCCTCAGTGCGTTACGTGTTGGTGACGAGCCCGGCTTGCGCGTGGCTGTGCGGTCCGACGTCACGTCGGGGCTGCGGATGTTGTTGACCTGAGGTGCGATTCGAAAAGTGGCCGACCGGATTTCGGATCGCGCATTGAAGACAGATAGGAAGCGAGGGGCCAGCCCCTCGCGCTACCCGGGATATTTTTGGGACAAAGTGAGGGTCAGGCGTGGATGGCACCGTCACCACACGCCAAAGCGGCCTCGCGCACGGCTTCCGAGAAGGTCGGATGCGCGTGGCAGGTGCGGGCCAGATCCTCGGCCGCGGCGCCGAATTCCATCGCAACGCAGATCTCGTGGATCAAATCGCCCGCCATGGGGCCGATGATGTGGGCGCCCAAGATTCGGTCGGTTTCGGCGTCGGCCAGAATTTTGACAAAACCGTCGCCCGCGAAATGTGACTTCGCGCGGGCATTGCCCATGAACGGGAACTTGCCCGTTTTGTATTTGCGCCCCTCATCTTTGAGCTGCTCTTCGGTTTGACCCACCGTCGCGACCTCGGGCGCCGTATAGATGACGCCGGGGATCACATTGTAGTTCACATGGCCCTTTTGACCGGCAATGCTTTCGGCGACGGCCATCCCCTCGTCCTCGGCCTTGTGAGCGAGCATTGGACCCGCGACGACATCGCCCAGCGCCCAAATGCTGTCGATATTGGTGCGCAGGTGGGCGTCGGTTTTGATCATGCCGCGGTCGGTCATCTCGACCCCCGCCTCGGCCAGGCCCAGACCATCGGTATAGGGGCGGCGGCCGGTCGCGACGAGTACGACATCTGCGTCCAAGGTCGTTTCCGCATTGTCCTTGCGGCTTTTATAGGTCACTTTGAGCTTGGATTTCAGCTTCTCCACCGACTGAACGGCGGCCCCCATCACAAAGGTTAGCCCTTGCTTTTTCAGCATGCGCTGGACGGTCTTTTGCACCTCGCCATCCATACCGGGGGTGATGTGATCCAGGAACTCGACCACGGTCACCTCGGACCCCAACCGGGCATAGACCGAGCCGAGCTCAAGCCCAATCACGCCCGCGCCGATCACCGTCATCCTTTTGGGAACCTTGGACAATTCCAGCGCACCGGTTGAGGTGACGACACGCTCTTCATCCACCTCAATCCCTGGCAACGTGGCGGCCTCGGAGCCCGTGGCGATGACGATATGCTTGGCTTGATGGATTTCCCCGCCGACCTTCACCTGGCCTTTGCCTGCCAGTGTGCCCCATCCCTTAAGCCAGTCGACCTTGTTCTTTTTGAACAGAAACTCGATGCCCTTGGTATTGGTGTCAACAGTGCTTTGCTTATAGGTCAGCATCTTGGGCAAATCGACCGAGGGCTTGGCGCCAACCAAACCCATCTCGTCGAAATGCGCGTGTGCTTCGTGATACATCTCTGACGCATGCAGCATGGCTTTGGAGGGGATGCAGCCGACATTGAGGCAGGTGCCGCCTAGCGTCTCGCGCCCCTCGACGCAGGCCGTCTTGAGGCCCAATTGGGCGCAGCGGATGGCGCATACATAGCCGCCGGGGCCGGCGCCGATCACGATGACATCATAAGTGGCCATGGGGTGGTTCCTTTGGTGTTAGGGGCTGGCAGAGATATGGCAAAGCTCGGGCTTTGATCCGGGATGTTTTGCCCAAAGAACGCCAGGCAGCCTGCCTTGAAATAACCTTGAGTTGTCGTGTTTCGGTCCGAACTCGCGCAAACTATCGCCAAGCGCTAGGGGCATCTTGTGTTCAGACAACGAAACAGTGAGTAGAACGCCATGAAAACCTTCTTGATTTCCGTAAACGTCTCGGTCGCAACTTATCTGGTGCTGACCATCCCCCCCTTCGTGCAAGCGCTGGCGGCTTGATCCGCCACGTGCGGATGTGACCCAATCAGGGGCGCTCATACCAGGGCACCGATGAACATCACAAATGTCGCCCCGAAGCCAATGAGCCATATGGCTGATCGCAAGCCCGGGATCCCGCTGACGTAGGCTGGGACATAGGCGATGCGCGCCGCCAGGTAGAGCCAGGCGCAGGTTTGAGTCAATGCGGTGGATTGATCCGATAGGGTTACCACAACGACGGCGATGGTGAAGAGTATCAGTGCTTCGAAGTGATTGTTGAGTGCGCGTTGCAGCCGACCCGCTGCCCCAGTTAGATGCACGGGCGTGTCGCGCGGACCCATTGCCACTTTTGAGCCAACCTGACGGTTGCCCGCAATCGAATAGGCGGCAAACTGCAAGCATTGCAGCAATGCCGCCAATGTCAAAACGGTCAACTCAGTCGTCATGCGGCCGGTGGCGCAGCCGCGAAGCATGCATAATATAGAAACGCCGTGGCACCGATGCCCACCGCCCATATGAGCGTGCGTACAAAGGGAATCCCCGCAGCATAGGCGGCGACATAGAGCACTCGCGCAATCAAGAAGGCCTGTGCGGCCAGCAAGGTCGCGCCCGTGGTTGTCCCGTTAAAGGCCAAAATCAGCACAGCGGGGCCGAACAAAGCCATCGCGACGACACTGTTTTGCAACGCGCGCTCCAGCCGTCCGGCGACCCCGGTCAGTGGCGCGGCGTCGTCTCGCGGGGACAGCAGCGCACCCAGACCGACCTGGCCCATCGCGGCCAGCACTTGCAGAACGACGATGACGACTACCAGCAGCCCATATAGGGCCAAGATATTCAGCTCAGTGCCCATTTTGGGAACTCCTTCATTAAAGATCCATCAACAGCCGGCGCGGATCCTCCAAAGCCTCCTTCACTCTCACAAGGAAAGTCACAGCCCCTTTGCCGTCCACGACGCGGTGGTCGTAACTTAAGGCCAGATACATCATTGGGCGGATCACGATCTCGCCATTCATCACCATCGGCCGGTCTTGGATCTTGTGCATCCCCAGAATGCCCGATTGTGGCGGGTTCAGGATGGGCGAGGACATCAACGACCCATAGACCCCGCCGTTCGAGATCGTGAAGCTTCCGCCCTGCATTTCGGCCATGCTTAGCTTGCCATCGCGGGCGCGGGCGCCCAACTCGTTGATTTTCTTCTCGATATCGGCAAAGGACATGCCATCCGCGTCGCGCACCACTGGAACGACCAGACCGGTGGGCGTGCCGACCGCCACGCCCATATGGACGTAGTTCTTATAGACCACATCGGTGCCATCGATCTCGGCATTGACTTCCGGAACCTCGAACAGCGCATGGACGCAGGCCTTGGTGAAAAAGGACATGAAGCCCAGTTTCACACCGTGTTTCTTCAGGAACAGGTCCTTGTATTCGTTGCGCAGCGCCATGATGGCGGACATGTCGACCTCGTTATAGGTGGCCAGCATCGCGGCGGTGTTTTGCGCGTCCTTCAGACGCCGGGCGATGGTTTGGCGCAGACGGGTCATCTTGACCCGTTCCTCGCGCGCCGCATCGTCGGCGGGGACCGGCCCGCGGGGGGGCTGTGTCGGCGTCGGCGCTTGTGAAGGGGTCGGGCCGCGCAGCACATCCTCTTTCATAATGCGGCCATCCTTGCCGGTCCCGGTAATCTGATCGGGGCTTAGGCCCTTTTCGGCCATCAGCTTGTTGGCCGAGGGCGCGTTTTCGATATCCTTGCCAGTTTTAGCGACGGGAGCCGAAGCCGCTACAGGCGCGAGGGCCGTTGCGGACGCGACGCCTGAGGTCGACAAAACGGCCAGCTTTCCGCCAGCCTCGACCGTGGTCCCATCGGTGGCCAAGATCTCGGCAATCACGCCGGCGGCAGGGGCGGGTACCTCGACCGAGACCTTGTCGGTTTCCAACTCGCACAGCATCTCGTCAGCGGTGACGCTGTCGCCAACCGCTTTGAACCAAGTCGACACAGTCGCTTCGGTCACGCTTTCGCCCAGCGTCGGGACCATCACATCAACACTATCCCCGCCGCCTGCCGGGGCCGCTGCGGGGGTGGGACCTTGGTCGGCCGCAGCCGGCGCGGCATTTGCCGGGGCGGGAGCAGCGGCCCCCTCGCCAACAGTCGCCAACAGCGCATCAACGCCGACCGTGTCGCCCTCGGCCGCAACGATCTCAGACAGAGTGCCCGCCACGGGCGACGGCACTTCGACCGTAACTTTGTCAGTTTCCAACTCGCACAGCATTTCGTCCACCGTCACGCTGTCGCCCGGCTTTTTGAACCAAGTGGCAACGGTCGCCTCGGTCACGCTTTCGCCCAGCGTGGGGACACGGATATCGGTCATGGTGGTCTAGTCCTTCTCACCGGTCAGCGCGTCATTCACCAACGCGTCTTGCTGTGCTTTGTGGCTTTTCGCCAATCCCGTCGCGGGCGAGGCCGCCGCCGCGCGCCCAGCATAGGCCGGGCGTTTCCACTTCGAGTTAATGCGGGTCAGAACCCATTCAATATTGGGCTCGACGAAGCTCCACGCGCCCTGGTTCTTAGGCTCTTCTTGGCACCAAACGATCTCGGCCTTAGGAAAGCGCTTTAGCTCGCCCACCAGACTTTGGGCCGGGAAGGGATAGAACTGCTCAAGCCGCAGCAAGTAGACATCGTCCAGCCCCTGCGCATCGCGTGCCTCTAGCAGATCGTAATAAACCTTGCCTGAGCAGATCACGACGCGCTTGATCTTGGCATCAGACTTGAGCGTCAGTTCCGAATTGCCCTGCTGCGCGTCGTCCCACAGGCAGCGGTGGAAGCTTGAGCCATTGGACATGTCCTCAAGCGTGCTGACGGCCAGCTTGTGCCGCAACAGCGACTTCGGCGTCATCATGATCAGCGGCTTGCGGAAGCTGCGATGTAGCTGTCGGCGTAGGATGTGGAAATAATTGGCGGGCGTCGTGCAATTGGCAACAATCCAATTGTCCTCGGCACACATTTGCAAGAAGCGCTCAAGCCGCGCCGAACTGTGTTCGGGCCCCTGCCCTTCATAGCCATGGGGCAGCAGCATCACCAGACCGGACATGCGCAGCCACTTCTTCTCGCCGCTGGAGATGAACTGATCGATCATGATCTGCGCACCATTGGCGAAATCGCCGAACTGCGCCTCCCACAAGACCAGGGCGTTAGGTTCCGCCAGCGAGTAGCCATATTCAAACCCTAGAACCGCATATTCCGACAACATCGAGTCGACGACTTCATATTGCGATTGGCCCGCGCGGATGTGGTTCAGCGGCAGATATCGTTCTTCCGTCTCCTGATCGATAATCCCGGAATGACGTTGGCTGAATGTGCCGCGCGTGCTGTCTTGGCCCGCAAGCCGTACTGGATAGCCCTCGGTCAGTAGCGAGCCGAACGCCAGCGCTTCGGCCGTCGCCCAATCGATGCCCTCGCCGCTGTCGATCATCGCCTTTTTGGTCTTGAGCATTCGCTCCACGGTGCGGTGTGGCTGATAGCCCTCGGGCAGGCGGGTGAGGGCGGCGCCAACCTCCTTTAACGTTTCAAGAGGTACGCTGGTCTGACCGCGCTGATAGTTCTCGCCCTCTTTATCCAGATGCGACCAGCGTCCATCCAGCCAGTCAGCCTTGTTCGGGCGATAGTCTTTCCCGGCCTCGAATTCTTCGTTCAGATGCACCTGGAAGGCGGTTTTCATATCCTCAATCTCGCCCTCGGGGATCAACCCGTCGGCGATCAGCCGGTCGGTATAGACCTGCAGCGACGTCTTTTGCTTCTTGATCGCCTTGTACATCAAAGGCTGGGTGAACATCGGTTCGTCGCCCTCGTTATGGCCGAAGCGGCGATAGCAGAAGATGTCGATCACCACGTCCTTGTGGAACATTTGCCGAAACTCGGTCGCGACCTTGGCCGCATGGACCACCGCCTCGGGGTCGTCCCCGTTCACGTGAAAAATCGGCGCCTCGACCATCAGCGCGATATCGGTCGGATAGGGCGACGAGCGTGAGTTGTGCGGGCTGGTGGTAAAGCCAATCTGGTTGTTGACGATAATGTGGATCGTCCCGCCGGTGCGATGACCCCTAAGGCCCGACAGGCCAAAACACTCAGCCACCACGCCCTGGCCCGCAAAGGCCGCGTCGCCGTGCAGCAAGATCGGCAGCACCTGGGTGCGGTCGGCATCGTTCAGCTGTTCTTGCTTGGCGCGCGCCTTGCCGATCACGACCGGGTTCACGGCCTCAAGGTGGCTGGGGTTGGCGGTGAGAGATAGGTGCACCGTATTGCCATCAAACTCGCGATCGCTTGACGCGCCCAAGTGGTATTTCACATCGCCCGAGCCTTCGACCTCGTCAGGTTTGAAGCTGCCACCCTGAAATTCATTGAAAATGGCGCGATAGGGTTTGGCCATCACATTAGCCAGAACCGACAAACGGCCCCGATGCGGCATGCCGATAATGATATCTTGCACGCCCAGACTGCCACCGCGCTTGATGATCTGCTCCATCGCGGGGATCAGTGCCTCGCCCCCGTCCAGGCCAAAGCGTTTCGTGCCGGTGTATTTGACGTGCAGGAATTTCTCGAACCCCTCGGCCTCGACCATCTTGTTTAGGATCGCCTTGCGCCCCTCGCGGGTAAAGGCGATTTCCTTGCCGAACCCCTCAATCCGCTCTTTCAGCCAACCCGCCTGAGCAGGGTCCGAGATGTGCATGTATTGCAACGCGAAGGTGCCGCAATAGGTACGTTTCAAGATCTCCAGGATCTCGCGCATCGAGGCGGTTTCCAGGCCCAAGACCATGTCGATAAAGATCGGCCGGTCCATATCGGCTTCGGTAAACCCATACGACTTAGGATCCAACTCGGGATGCGCCTCGGCGTCTTTCAGGTTCAAAGGGTCCAGGTCCGCGGCCAGATGGCCCCGGATGCGATAGGCCCGGATAATCATCAGCGCGCGCAAGCTATCGGTCACGGCCCGCCGCACTTGATCGTCGGTTAGCGTAACCCCTTTGGCAGCCGCCTTTGCGCCGACCTTCTCGGTCACATTCTTCACCGGATCCTCGGCCCATTGCCCATCCAGCGCCGCCGTCAAATCATCGTTGGGCACCGGAGGCCAATCGGCCCGCCCCCAAGACGGCCCCGCCGCCTCGCGCTTCACATCCAGCGTATCCTCGCCCAGCGCCTCGAAATACTCACGCCAACTGGCATCGACGGCCTGCGGGTCAGAGGCGTAACGCGCATAAAGCTGATCCACATAGGCCGCATTGTGCCCCTGCAGAAAGCTGGAAGCGTGGAACTGATCGTTAGGGGACTGTTCGGTCATGTTTGCCTCACATGCTCACTTGGGATTTAGATATTGAATAAAGCGCACTTGTACGGGGTAGGTTCAATTTTGGTAGCAGGCGGTGCTGGAACTTTCGCATTTTGAAACTAACGGTATAGACATCGCGTCCCCCGGAGTCGTAATCACCCTCGGCCTCGAAACTGCGATTTTGCGACCATCGATAGCCGACATTGTGACGTATCCCGTTCCGGCTGACGAACCGCGGCCCGTGGCCATCAAAGTATGGCGCCAATTCGAGAGGGTCGATCAAGCGGGTTGCGGTATCGTGGGTCTTTCCTGGCGCGAACACTTGGATGGCAGCCTCGCTGCAAATAGGAGCATGTACACCCTCCAGGCCGAACAGCCAAACAAGATAATCTGGAAGCATAGGGTGGCGCAGCATCACATGCCGATGATGCTCAATATGCCCGCCGGAGGACCGGTACATACGTCCTAAGCTCCTCAAATAACGAAGTGTGGCGACATATTCTTTTGTCCAATGGACGCTGTCATGCCACGGGTGGACCATGTCATTCATTGCAATACGACGCCGTAATTTCCCTACGGATTCCAATCGAATTTCCACCCAGCCCGCTGCTTCTAGCCGAGCTAAAGGTTCCGCTACTCCAAAAGTACGACTGATTGGAAATTGATGCACGTGAGACATCAGATCAGAGATCGACAGCATCTCGCGGATTTCGCCCAAACGTATATAGTCAAGAAAAACGTCCGAAAGCACCCGGATTCCAGGTGCCTTGTATTGTAGTTCTATTATGTTCTTGTCTGCCGTCATGATGATACAACATCCAATTTCTTGGCCATTACAGCACCTTGTGTCTTGGCGGAAAGGTCAGCGGGGCCAAGCGCTCAAACAGGTTATGAACTGAAGTAATCTTGATTGCCTCAGACCAGAGGGACTCGCCTAAGCTGCGCCGGATCGAGTCTGCTGACATATGATTCCACGAGCCCCCTTGCCAAAGATATTCCAGCTGCCATCGCTTCGGTGTCATCTCTGCACCAATGACACCTCGGCATGTAACAATCTGATGCGTACTTCCCTTAACAAAAAGCCCCAGCAGCGCGAAAAGCGTTTCCAGCAGCATATCAATCGAGGCACTGGCCGTTTTTCTAGTCTTTAGAAAAGTGAAGCTGTGACTGCGGCTGACGGGGACCATTAAGTGTGCCTACCCGATCGCCTTCAAAACCGCTTCACCCAGCCCCGCAGGGCTGTCCGCCACCACGATCCCGGCCGATTTCATCGCTTCGATCTTATCCTCGGCGCCGCCTTTGCCGCCGGCCACAATCGCGCCCGCGTGCCCCATCCGGCGGCCCGGGGGGGCGGTGCGACCGGCGATGAAACCGGCGATGGGCTTGGCGCGGCCTTTTTTGGCCTCGTCGGCTATGAATTGCGCGGCGTCTTCTTCGGCCGAGCCGCCGATCTCGCCAATCATGATGATGCTTTGGGTTTCGTCATCGCCCAATAGCAATTCCAGCGCGTCGATGTGCTCCATCCCCTTGATCGGGTCGCCGCCGATGCCGATACAGGTGCTTTGGCCCAGACCGGCGGCGGTGGTTTGCCCCACAGCCTCGTAGGTCAGGGTGCCCGAGCGGCTGACCACCCCGACCGAGCCGCGGCGGTGGATATGACCTGGCATGATGCCGATCTTGCATGCGTCAGGCGTGATGACACCCGGGCAGTTGGGGCCGATCAAGGTCGATGCCGAGGTTTCCAGCGCGCGCTTGACCTTCATCATATCCAGCACCGGGATGCCTTCGGTGATGCAGACGATCAACGCCATCTCGGCGTCAATCGCCTCAAGGATCGCGTCGGCAGCAAAGGGCGGGGGAACATAGATCGCGGTGGCATTGGCGGAGGTGGCCGCTTTCGCCTCGTGCACCGTGTCAAAGATCGGCAGGCCGATATGGCTGCCGCCCCCCTTACCTGGCGTCACCCCCCCAACCATCTTGGTGCCATAGGCGATGGCCTGTTCCGAATGAAACGTGCCCTGCGAGCCGGTCAGGCCCTGACAAATCACGCGGGTGTTTTCGTTGACAAGTACGGCCATCACGAACTCCGTTTCTATTCTGTTTCTATTATTTGAAGACTGGTGAAGCGTGGTGTGCCCGAGAATGGAACATCCGATGGTGTCGCAAAAGCCGTTGCATCTACTTCGCTCGCCGACCTGACACCCCAAGTCACCACAATCTGAACTTCGCGGTTAAAGAAGCTTCGCGCCAGCGTTATCGGCCCGAAGCCAGCAGCTTGGGTGTAGGTGCCGCGTCCGGCCAGGTATTTCACGCGCAAGGTTTCACGGATCTCATCTGCCAATGCCGGGCTCAAAGATGTGGCGCCGACCGCGCATATGCGCTTTGTTGAGCGGCTGATTACGTTTCCACCGCTTTCCTGGGTAATGTTCACCGAGGAATATAAGGCATAGAGCCCCCGGGGGTGATCTGCATAGAAGTCGACGTTGCCGGTTGAACTCGCGCGGGTCAACCCGCTTGCCGCAAGCGCGTCACGCGATTGCTGGATTCGGCCAAGGTTTTGTATGCAGACGCTGTCAAAAAGCGCCGTAACCTCGGTCACCGCTTGATCCCGGCTCAGCCCGTCCGAAGAGCCAGTTGTAGCTGCGCAACCCGCGAGAGTCAGGATCAGCGTGACGACTGCTGGATATGAAAACCTGTGCATGGTTTTTCCCGTCCTATCATTGGCAGTTGGCCGGGCAATGATCCTCATGGCTGTTCCGGCACCGCGTCTAAAGGAACCGCTATTGGTCCCAGGAGTTTGCGAGATCACCAAGTCGAACCGACGATCGGAAGAGGACAACTGAAACACACGCGCCCACGATCCATCGTCGTCGGTTAGTGTTTCCTGTTGAACCACCGAGAAGCTGCGTTCGGCAAGGCGGGGTTGAATGGCCTGGATCGCTTGGGAGGCGAAATTCCCCCGTTCTAGAATTTCGCAACTCCAGCGCTGCGGTCCGCTCCTGGCGATCATAACACTGCCGTCGGTTGAGACACTGAAGGTGCCCAAGGGGTAGCCGGTCGAATAGCTCCGCTTGGTAGGGCTACTATACCCGATGCTGTACTGATCCAGAGCTTGCTCGAACTCCTTACGGGTCCGATCAGGCGAAAGGCACCCATCTATAAAACCCGCAATCGCTGTTTCGCGGGCAACCTGGAGAGCGCCCTTTTTCGGAGGCCCATCAACGGGTGCACAAGAACAAAGCGCGGTTAGGCCCAAAAGCCATAGTGCACCACGGCCACTGTCTGCTATCCTTTTGGTTTTGTTTTCTGCTAATTTCACTAGATCCTCACTTGCAACGCATCCGCTAATTCAACCTTTGCACGGCTGTTATGACCTGAAACGATGGCCCAAATGGCGCCTCTTCGATTACTTCGGTATCGGTAAAGTAGTTGTATGCCCGGACTGCACCCCAATACTCCTCAGATGAAAGACCCTTTATCAGCAGGGTTCGGGCGTTAGCTGCTTTGAGTGCCTCACGATCCGTCAGCGTCCTAAGGTTTGACAGGAAGTTGGATCCATCCCAGCGGTTAAGTCCGTCCATCCCGACCTGACAGCGGATCGTCTTGACCCCCTGCTCGTTCGTGAACACACCCGTGGCCGCGACGATGTTGCCTTCGGGGACCGCGTAGAATGTCCGGCCGGATTGTGTTTGCTTTTGCCGCAACCCGGAACGCCGCAATTCGGATTCGGAATTGGTCAAATTCCGGCGGTGCTTATGGCACACAGAAAGGAACAGGTTCTGTGTTTTTGCCACGTTGGTTTTATAGCCCGGCGTACCCCTCAGACTGGTATCGCCGTCAAAATCACAGGCGGCGATACCAAGCGTAAGCGCAAGCACTGCGATAGTCGCAATCTTACCGGAAAACCCATTTTGGTTTAGCACGTCAAATCCTTTTGCATTGGGTTCTGTTGCTGAGCGCGGCCATTTTTGTTCCTATGGTTGGAAAATCGTCAGGCTGGTCAGAATGTTGACAAACGGCAATATTTTGATCTCGGTTTCTCGACCATCAACCATGAGTTTGACTGTCACGTACGTACCTTTCTTTACCGCACTCTCGGCAGTCAGGCCACGATCTGCCATGGTTTTCAGAAGAGCGTTGGCCACCTCCCCATGGTCACCACCTTTGCCAAAAACAATGCACGCGCTGGGTCCGCTCGTGAGTTTGACAGCGGGGTTGAGCGTAAAGCCGTTCCCTTTGAATGTGCCGTCCGTTTGCGGCAACATACCCCTTTCGGCAGCTATGGATGCGGCCTCTTCGAACGAGGGTAGGGTATAAACACAGGCTTCTGCAAACAGCTCCGAAATCGCAACTTCATCTGCCACCGCAGCCGCGCTTCCTGCGAGCATAGCGACTACCATCGGCCACAAAAGTCGATGGCAACCCCACCCTGTTTGGCGCTTCGTCCGTTCACCTCCAGAAATGCCCATCGGACGTACTATTTGATTGGTCCAAAGGCTGCTCACCCCTTAACCGCCTTCACGATCTTCTGGGCGGCATCCCCCAGATCATCCGCCGCAATCACATCGACGTCCGAGGTATTGAGGATCTCTTTGCCTTTTTCGACATTCGTTCCCTCAAGCCGCACGACCAGGGGGACTTTCAGGCCGACTTCTTTCACCGCGGCCACCACGCCTTCGGCGATGACGTCGCAGCGCATGATGCCACCGAAGATATTGACCAGGATGCCCTTCACATTGGGGTCCGAGGTGATGATCTTGAAGGCCTCGGTCACCTTCTCTTTGGTTGCCCCGCCGCCGACGTCCAGGAAATTCGCGGGGTTTGAACCGTAGAGCTTGATGATATCCATCGTGGCCATCGCCAGCCCAGCGCCGTTCACCATGCAGCCGATCTCACCATCCAGCGCGATATAGTTCAGGTCGAACTTCGAGGCGGCGAGTTCCTTGGGGTCTTCCTCGGTCTCGTCGCGCAGGGCCAGAATGGTGGGTTGGCGGTAAAGGGCGTTTGAATCAAACCCCATCTTCGCATCCAAACACTTCAGGTCGCCCTTATCGGTGACGATCAGCGGGTTGATCTCAAGCATTTCCATGTCGCGCTCGACGAACATCTTGTAGAGCGTGTTCATCAGCTTCACGCATTGCTTGACCTGCGCGCCTTCAAGGCCCAGCGCGAATGCGATGCGGCGGCCATGGAAGGCTTGGATGCCCGTGGCCGGATCGACCGAGAAGCTGAGGATTTTCTCAGGCGTTTTCGCCGCGACTTCCTCGATGTCCATACCGCCTTCGGTTGAGCAGACAAAGGACACGCGGCTTGACCCGCGATCCACCAGAAGGGCCAGGTATAGCTCGGTCTCGATCCCCGATCCATCTTCGATGTAAATTCGGTTGACCTGTTTGCCCGCCGGGCCGGTCTGATGCGTGACCAGCGTGCGGCCCAGCATTTTTTGCGCTTCCTCTGCGGCCTCTTCCACTGACTTGGTCAGCCGCACCCCGCCTTTGTCACCCGCCTCGGGTTCCTTGAAGGTGCCTTTGCCGCGACCACCTGCATGGATCTGGGCTTTGACCACCCAGAGGGGCCCATCCAATTCACCCGCCATGGTCTTTGCCTCTTCGGCCCGGATCACCGCCCGCCCATCGCTGACCGGTGCGCCGTAGTCTTTAAGCAATTGCTTGGCTTGGTATTCATGGATGTTCATGCGCGTCCGATCCTTGTCCTATGCTTCGCCCAACGGTCAGCGACAACCTGCCCTTTACCTTCGGGCACCCGCATAGGCGGATAGCTCAGGGCTGGCAAAGGAAAACAGACAATTCAAACGCGGATTTGACTCAAATTTTTCCTTTGTGATCACAAAAAAATTACGTGTGATCACAAAGCTAGCTTTTGGCAAGACTTATTTAAGACTTGAGGCACCCTCCGAACACATGCTTGACACGACTCATAGATCGCTCACCCTGATAGGCATGCCAAAAAAAAGCTCGCCTTCAGTGGGGCTTAACCAACTCAGCCCAGTGTTTCGTCGATACCTTTGCAGGCCGCGACCAAGCCCTTCACCGCTTCAACGGATTTGTCGAACATCGCCTTCTCGTCTTTGTTCAACTTAATCTCGACCACACGCTCGATCCCGCCGGCGCCGATGATTGTCGGCACACCGACATACATGCCTTTCAAGCCATATTGGCCGTCGAGATGGGCCGCACAGGGCAGCAGGCGTTTCTGGTCTTTCAAATAAGCTTCTGCCATCTCAATCGCCGAAGCCGCCGGGGCATAAAACGCCGAACCGGTTTTCAGCAGACCCACAATCTCGGCCCCGCCGTCGCGGGTGCGCTGTACGATCGCGTCCAGCTTTTCCTGCGTGGTCCAGCCCATGTCGACCAAATCTGGCAGCGGGATGCCGGCCACGGTCGAATAGCGGGTCAGCGGAACCATCGTGTCACCGTGACCACCAAGAACAAAGGCTGTGACATCCTTGACTGACACATCAAACTCCACAGCCAAGAAGTGGCGGAAGCGGGCGCTGTCCAGGACCCCGGCCATACCGCACACCTTGTTGTGTGGCAGGCCCGAGAATTCGCGCAGGGCCCAGACCATCGCGTCCAATGGATTGGTGATGCAGATCACCATGGCGTCCGGCGCGTGTTGGGCGATCCCTTCGCCGACCGATTTCATGACCTTCAGGTTGATACCCAGCAGATCGTCGCGGCTCATCCCTGGTTTGCGCGCCACACCGGCGGTTACGATGCAGACATCGGCACCGGCAATTTGGGCGTAATCGTTCGCACCCGACAGGGCGGCATCAAATTTGTCGACCGGGCTGCTTTCGGCGATGTCCAGGGCCTTGCCCTGCGGGATCCCCTCGGCGATATCGAACAGGACAACGTCCCCTAATTCTTTGAGCGCCGCGAGGTGCGCCAGCGTTCCCCCGATCTGGCCAGCCCCGATAAGAGCGATCTTTGGTCGTGCCATGGTTTTCTCTCCGGTACACGTTGATCCCGAGGCCGTTGGGTAATCTTATTCCCATGATCCCGCAAGTGCGAAGGGTCGCTAAGGTCGCGTTGGGCTTTGGAGAGGCGCGAAAAAACGCCCACCCCACAAGATGCGGGTGAGCGAGAAAGTACTGAAAATATTAGGGAACCGAGGGCGCGGCAGCGCGCACCTTCAATTCTATGTCAGATCGGCATACCGGATTTGGTGACCTGTGCTGGGTCCGAATCCCAGCTGTTTCCGGCCGCCATCAAACAGGATTGGCCCGTCGGCATGGTCATAATGATGGTCCAGGTGCCGGTTTCCTCGGACGCGAAAATCTCGATCATGCCGCTTTGCGTGCTCAGGCCGGCGGCGGTACGGGTTTCGCCATAGCCGCTTTCCAAACGCTCGATAATGGCGGTGCGTTCTCCGCAGGCGCGGCCTTGGGCTTGGGCTGACAGGGGCAGGGCGAGCGTGGCCAGGGCAGTCAATCCGATTATGCAGGTCTTCATCTTGTCACCTCGTGGCTTGCGGGCGGGGGCCGTTTTGACCCGGGGGGTCCGCCCGGTGGGATGGCCTGACAGTGCATTTGACACCAACAAGGGGCTGTTTGCCCGCCCCGTCCGGGGCCCTTTGGAATGAGGGGAGAATGCGGAAAAAGGCCGAAAAATTGGTTAATGCAGCGTGCGCGGGGTCGGAGGCCGTCGAACCGGCAATAAAATTTTAAGAGACGTGTCTTTTGCGCATCATTTCCTTAACGCCAGCTTGCGCGCATCCGGCCCGACCGGTATGCGCTGCGGTGCAATATAAAAATTCAGCGAGGCGCCGATGGTCCCCTTTCGATCTGTCCTGTATATGCCTGGCTCGAACGCGCGCGCCTTGGACAAAGCACGCGGGCTGGCGGCAGATGCGCTGATCCTGGACCTTGAGGATGCGGTGGCGGCCGACGCGAAAGAAACAGCGCGGGATCTGGTGGGGCAAGCGATCACCCAGGGTGGCTATGGGCATCGCAAACTGCTCATGCGGATCAACGGGGCGGATACGCCTTGGGGGGAGGACGATCTGGCCGCCGCGATTGCCTTGCGGCCGGATGCGATACTACTGCCTAAAGTGGGCGATGCGGCGGATGTGGCCGCTGTTGCGACAGCGCTTGAGGCCGACGACCCCAACCACCCAACCCAGATCTGGGCGATGATTGAAACGCCGCAAGGCGTGCTGCGGGCCCCCCAGATTGCCAGCGCGCCCCGGATGGGTGGGTTTGTGATGGGAACGAATGATCTGCAAAAGGACCTGCGGGCCCGGTCCCACTCGGATCGCCTCCCGCTGATGGGCGCTTTGAGCCAGTGTTTGCTGGCCGCGCGGGCGGCAGGGATTGTTTGTGTGGATGGGGTCTACAATGCTTTTCGCGACGACGACGGGCTTCGTGCAGAATGCGAACAGGGCCGCGATCTGGGCTTTGATGGCAAAACGCTTATCCACCCGGCGCAATTGGCCATCGCAAACGAAGTCTTCGCCCCCAGTGCGGCGGAAATTGATCTGGCCCGTCGCCAAATGGCCGCCTTCGCAGAGGCCGAGGCACGCGGCGACGGGGTTGCGGTCCTCGACGGTCGGATCGTTGAGAACCTGCATATTGAAACCGCGCAACAGGTGCTTGCCAAGGCCGATGCGATCGCGACTATGGACCAAGGGCAATGAAGGGGGTGGCGATGGCACTGATCATTCTGGGGCTGGCACTGTGGTGGGGCGCGCATCTGTTCAAACGGGTCATGCCGGGCGCGCGCGGCGCGATGGAGGAGACGATGGGCGCGGCCTCGAAAGGGGTGATCGCGTTGGCGCTGGTGGTGTCGATTGTGCTGATGGTGCTGGGCTATCGCGGGGCCGCGTTCACGCCGCTTTACACGCCGCCCGGTTGGACGCTGCATCTGAACAATCTGTTGATGTTGGTCGCGGTGATCCTGTTCGGCATGGGCTCGTCCAAGGGGCGGGCGCGCAGCTGGTTTCGACACCCGATGCTGATGGGATTCGCGACCTGGGCCATCGCGCATTTGCTGGTGAACGGCGACGTGGCCTCGGTCGTGCTGTTTGGTGGGTTGCTGTTGTGGGTGCCGGTGACGATGGTGTTGATTAACAGCGGCGACCCGTTTTGGGAGCGGCCCGCGCCTGGGCAACCGGCGGGGGATCTGCGCCTGATCATCATCTCGGTGGTAGTTTTTGCAGTGATCGGCGCCGTGCACGGCTGGCTAGGGCCGTGGCCCTTCCCGGGGGGTGGGTCATGATTGCCTATCGCCTGCTCACGGGCGAGGATACCAGCGCCTTTTGCCATAAAGTGACCAAGGCGCTGGACGAAGGGTGGCAGCTGTACGGCGATCCGCAATACGCGTTCGACACCACCGCCGAAACCATGCGCTGCGCGCAGGCGGTCACGAAGCATGTGACCGGGCACTACAACCCCGATGCAAAGCTGGGGGATCTTTGAGCCAGTCCTCCAAAACCAACGCGGGGTTTTTCTTCGAGGACTACGCGCTGGGTCAAGTATTTGACCATGCCACCCCCCGCACGGTGACCGAGGGGGATCGGGCGCTGTACCTGGCGCTGTATCCCAACCGCTTCGCGCTGACCTCGGCCGATAGTTTCGCGCAAAGCTGTGGATTGCCACGCAGCCCGGTCGAGGATCTGCTGGCGTTCCACGTTATCTTCGGCAAGACGGTCCCCGATATCTCGCTGAACGCGGTGGCCAATCTGGGCTATGCCGAAGGGCGGTTTTTAGCGCCGGTCTATCCCGGCGATACACTAGCCAGCCGATCAGAAGTGATCGGGCTGAAGCAGAACTCGAACGGGAAAACGGGGATTGTCTGGGTGCGCACGACGGGTCTGCGGCAGGATGGCGCTGTGGTCTTGGAGTACTGCCGCTGGGTGATGGTGCGCAAACGCGACGTCGACGCCCCCGCGCCCACGCCCACGCCCACGCCGGTGGTACCGGACCTGGCTAAGACCGTCGTGCCCGAGGCGCTGATCGTCCCAGAGGGGCTGAATTTCGCTGACTATGACGCCAGCTTGGCCGGATCCCGCTGGCGCTGGGGCGATTACACGGTCGGAGAAGTGATCGATCATGTCGATGGCGTGACCATCGAAGAAGCCGAGCATATGATGGCCACCCGCTTGTGGCAAAACACCGCCAAAGTGCATTTCAACACCGCCGCCCGCCCCGATGGCCGCCGCTTGATCTACGGCGGGCATGTGATCAGCCTGGCCCGGGCGCTTAGCTTCAATGGACTGGGGAATGCACAACTGGTGGCCGCAATAAATGCAGGCAGCCATGTAAACCCTTGTTTTGCGGGCGACACGGTTTATGCCTGGTCCGAGGTGCTTGATACAGCCCAAACGCGCAGGCCAGGCGTTGGCGCCCTGCGCCTCAGATTGGTCGCCACCCGCGCGATGGGTACGGCAGGGCAACTGCGCGATGCCGAAGGCGCCTATCTGGACCATATCCTGTTGGATCTGGATCTTTGGGTTTTGATCCCGACCTAATGCCCCTGCTTGTGATCACACCTCACCAATGCGTGAACAATATTATGGATAACTGCGCAGAAGCGCCGCAGTTTGTGAGCCGCTTTGGGGTGTGATCTGGTTTCGAATTGTTCTACCCTCGCGTCAACTTCGCCCTTACATCGGGGCCCAAAATGGGGAAACACGCATATGGCTGATGTGAATCGGGGCAACCGCCCGCTGTCGCCGCATCTGACGGTATATAAACCTCAGTGGACCTCGATGACCTCGATCCTTACGCGGATCACCGGCAACGCTCTGCTCGTCGCGGCCCTGCTGATCGTCTGGTGGTTGCTGGCGGCCTCGACCTCGGCTGAATATTTTGCGGTGGCGAACGCGGTGCTCACGTCATGGTTCGGCGATTTGGTGCTGTTTCTGTCGCTCTGGGCGCTTTGGTATCACACGCTGGCGGGGATCCGGCATCTGTATTGGGACACCGGCCGCGGGCTGGACATCGAGACAGCCGAGAAGCTGGGCAAGGTGGTTGTTGGCGGATCGGTGGTGCTGACCATCTTGACCGCGCTGATCCTGCGCTAAGGGGGCATCATGGCATATTTAACAGACCGTAAGCGCGCCGCTGGCCTGGGCTCGGCCAAAGACGGGACCGAGCATTTTTGGAACATGACCATCAGCAGCTACGCGCTACTGGTCCTGGTGCCACTGTTCATCTTCACCTTCGGCGGCATCCTGGGCGCGCCTTATGAAAAGGTTGTGGCCTATTTCGCCCGCCCCTTCCCCGCCATTGTTGCCGGGCTTACCATCTTGGTGGGATTTATGCATTTCAACATGGGCGTGCGCGTATTGATCGAGGATTATGTAGGTGGCCACGCCCGCCAGATCCTGATCGTCGCGATGACCTGCGTCAGCTATGCCGCCATCGCCACTGGGCTTTACGCCATCGTCAAACTGGCGATCTGAAGACTTTGAGGGAGACATCGCATGTCCGCCTATGAATACATTGATCATACCTATGATGTCGTCGTTGTCGGCGCCGGGGGCGCGGGCCTGCGCGCAACGCTGGGGATGGCCGAACAGGGGCTGCGCACGGCCTGTGTCACCAAGGTCTTTCCAACCCGCAGCCATACTGTTGCCGCCCAGGGCGGTATCGCCGCCAGTTTGGGCAATATGGGCCCGGACAGCTGGCAATGGCATATGTACGACACCATCAAGGGCTCGGACTGGCTGGGGGACAGCGACGCAATGGAATACCTGGCGCGCGAGGCGCCCAAGGCTGTATATGAATTGGAACATTACGGCGTACCCTTCTCGCGCACCGAAGAGGGCAAGATTTATCAACGCCCCTTCGGTGGCCACACCACCGAGTATGGCGAAGGCCCGCCGGTGCAGCGCACCTGTGCCGCCGCCGACCGAACCGGCCACGCGATCTTGCACACGCTTTATGGCCAAAGCCTGAAGCATAATGCCGAGTTCTATATCGAGTATTTCGCCATCGACCTGATCATGTCCGACGATGGTGTCTGCCAGGGTGTCATCGCCTGGAAACTGGATGATGGCACCATTCACCGCTTCAATGCCAAGATGGTGGTTCTGGCCACCGGTGGTTATGGCCGCGCCTATTTCAGCGCCACCAGCGCGCATACTTGCACCGGCGACGGTGGGGGGATGGTCGCGCGCCAGGACCTGCCGTTGCAGGATATGGAGTTTGTGCAGTTCCACCCCACCGGCATCTATGGCGCGGGCTGTCTGATCACCGAAGGCGCACGCGGCGAGGGTGGCTATCTGACCAACTCGGAAGGCGAGCGGTTCATGGAACGCTATGCGCCCACCTATAAGGACCTGGCCAGCCGCGATGTCGTTAGCCGCTGCATGACGATGGAGATCCGCGACGGCCGTGGCGTGGGGGCCGAGGGTGACCACATTCATTTGCACCTGGACCACTTGCCGAAAGAGGCTTTGGCCGAGCGCCTGCCCGGGATCTCGGAGTCTGCCCGCATCTTTGCCGGTGTCGATGTCACCAAGGAGCCGATCCCCGTGCTGCCGACGGTGCACTACAACATGGGCGGCATTCCGACGAACTATTGGGGCGAGGTTCTGAACCCCACCGCCGATGATCACGACGCGATCCAACCCGGCCTGATGGCTGTGGGCGAGGCAGGTTGCGCAAGCGTCCATGGCGCGAACCGTCTGGGCTCGAACTCGCTGATCGATCTGGTGGTCTTTGGTCGCGCGGCGGCGATCAAGGCGGGCAAAGTCGTCAACCCCGAGGCACCGAACCCTGAGCTGAACGAGAAATCCGTCGACAAGGCGATGGCCCGGTTCGACAAGCTGCGCCATGCGGCAGGCGCGACCGGCACGGCCGAGTTGCGCCTGACCATGCAGAAAACCATGCAAGACGATGCGGCTGTCTTCCGCACCGACAAAACCCTGCACGAGGGCGCGGTCAAAATGACCAAGGTCGCCGAAGGCATGGAGGATCTGAAAGTCAGCGACCAGTCGCTGATCTGGAACACCGATCTGATGGAAACCTTGGAACTGGCCAATCTGATGCCCAACGCCCTGACCACCGTGGTCAGTGCCGAGGCGCGCAAGGAAAGTCGCGGCGCCCACGCACACGAGGATTATCCCGACCGCGACGACGAAAAATGGCGCGTTCACACCCTGGCGCTGATGGATGGCGACACCAAGGTCAAGCTGAGTTATCGTAATGTTCATGTCGACCCGCTGACCAGCCACAACGAAGGCGGGATCGACCCGAAGAAAGTCGCGCCCAAAGCGCGGGTCTACTGAAAAGATGCGGATCTAATTATGAAAACTCTTATGCCCTTCGTCGTTCTTGCCTTGGTAACTGCGTGCGGTTCCGTCCCCCTTGTCGACACCGCAGCCGAGCCAGCGGCAGCCAGTGCTGACGTTACCCAACCCGCCGGTCTGAGCGCCGACGAACGCGTGATCTGGAACTCAATGACCCCCGAGGCCCGCAGGCAGGCCGTGGAATTCATTGCCAACGGCGGCACTTTCGCACAATTTGTGGCTGTTTGATCCAAGGAGAACAAAAGCCATGTTTCGTGCCATGATCCTGTTGCCCGCCGCTGCCCTGATGGCCTGCGGCAGCGCTCCGACGCAAAGCTTCAAGTCCCAGCAAGAAGAAACCTGCTTCAATCGCGCCAGCGCCGATTTGCCCGCCGACAAAGAACTGCGTCGCGACAGCGCAGGTCGTTTTGTTGAGGTGACGATCATCAACAACCAGGTGCGCGACATCGATCCGTCTGAGGTGTTCAACAACTGCATGGTGTCGGAAATCGATCCTGGTAGCATCTCGGATCTGGGCACAATCACCTTCACGGGCGAGGATCTGACGGTCTGGAACAACCTCAGCGACGATGCAAAAAAACGTGCATTGGAGTTTATCCGCAATGGCGGCACGCTGCGCGAGTTCGTGGCGATCTAACCCCCTGCAAGAGAGAATATTATGGTTGAGCTGACGTTACCCAAAAACTCGCGCGTGACCGTGGGCAAAACCTGGCCCAAGCCCGAGGGGGCGACGCGGCTGAAGACGTTTAAGATTTATCGCTATGATCCCGACAATGGCGACAACCCGCGGGTCGACATCTATTTTGTGGACTTGGACAAATGCGGGCCGATGATGCTGGACGCGCTGATCAAGATCAAGAACGAGATCGATCCGACGCTGACCTTCCGTCGCTCGTGCCGCGAGGGGATATGCGGGTCCTGTGCGATGAACATCGGCGGGATCAACACGCTGGCCTGCATCTATGGCATTGATGAGGTGCCGGGCGATGTCGCCATCTACCCCTTGCCGCATATGCCGGTGATCAAGGATCTGGTGCCGGACCTGACGCATTTCTATGCCCAGCACGCCAGCATCATGCCGTGGCTCGAGACCAAGACCAATCGCCCCGCCAAGGAATGGCGCCAATCGATTGAGGACCGCAAAAAGCTGGATGGCCTGTACGAATGTGTGATGTGCGCGTCCTGCTCGACCGCCTGTCCCAGCTATTGGTGGAACGGCGACCGATATCTGGGTCCGGCGGCGCTGCTGCACGCCTATCGCTGGATCATTGACAGCCGGGACGAGGCGACGGGCGAGCGTTTGGATCAGCTTGAGGATCCCTTCAAACTGTACCGCTGTCACACGATCATGAATTGCACCAAGACCTGCCCCAAGGGGTTGAACCCAGCGAAGTCGATCGCGGCCATCAAGCAGATGATGGTGGAACGGCGGGTCTAACGCAGCCGCGTCGCCTGCCGCTTTGATGGTCGATGGCGCCCACCCCAGTGTGAGACAGCATCTCGGCTTGGTGGGCGTTGCCGGGCCTGAAAGTGCCCGGGCAAATTTTAAGCTGCGGCCTCGTCGTTTGATCGCGTTGCAAGCTGGACGATATCCGACATGATTGCGTTCAGATCAAAGTCTTTTGGGGTGTAGATCCGGGCCACGCCCAGTTGCCTCAGGCGGTCCGCGTCGGCCTCGGGGATGATACCCCCCGCGATCACCGGAACGTGGTCCAGCCCAGAGGTTTTCAACCTTTGCAAAAATTCCTCAATCAGCGGCAGGTGCGAGCCGGACAGGATTGACAACCCGATGACATGAACCTGTGCCTCCACCGCGGCCTGCACAAGTGCCTCGGGGGTCATGCGGATCCCTTCATAAAATACCCGCATGCCGCAGTCGCGGGCGCGGACTGCGATCTGTTCGGCCCCGTTTGAATGCCCGTCCAGACCGGGTTTGCCGATCAGCAGGCGAATTTGGCTGCCCAGTTCGCGCGCCGCGGCGCCAACCTGCGCGCGGATCTGGTCCAGTCCCTCGGCCGCGTTCGAGACCGCTTGCCCCACGCCGGTCGGCGCGCGGTATTCGCCAAAGGCGGCGCGCATCGCCGCACCCCATTCGCCGGTGGTTGCCCCGGCTTTCGCCGCCTGGATCGAGGCGGGCATGATGTTGGTTCCCTGTGCGGCTGCCTGTTTTAGGGCGCCCAAGGCATCGCGAACGGCATTTGCGTCGCGGCTGTCGCGCCAGACCTTCAGCCGCGCGACCTGCTCAGCCCCGACCGCCGGATCGACGACCAAAATGCCATCCTCGCCCGCGGTTAGCGGACTGGCCTCGCCCCCAGTATAGCGATTCACGCCAACCACCGTGGTCTGGCCCTGTTCGATTCGGTTCAGCCGGGCGGCATTGGCCTCGACAAGGCGGGTTTTCATGTATTCGATCGCCGCCACGGCCCCGCCCATGCCGTCGATCTGCGCCAATTCCTCGCGGGCGCCGGCCTTCAGCGCCGTGACCTTGGCATCGACCGCCGGGTTGCCATCGAACAAGTCATCGTATTCCAGCAGGTCGGTTTCAAGCGCCAGGATTTGCTGCATACGCAACGACCATTGCTGATCCCAAGGGCGGGGCAGGCCGAGCGCCTCGTTCCAGGCGGGCAGTTGCACCGCCCGGGCGCGGGCGCGTTTGGACAGGGTGACCGCCAGCATTTCGATCAAAATGCGGTGGACGTTGTTCTCGGGCTGCTGTTCGGTCAGGCCCAGGCTGTTGACCTGAACACCATAGCGGAAACGGCGGTATTTGGGGTCCTCGACGCCATAGCGCTGTTGGCAAATTTCATCCCACAAATCGACAAAGGCGCGCATTTTGCACATCTCGGTCACGAAGCGGATCCCGGCATTCACAAAAAACGAGATCCGCCCGACCAACCTTGGGAAATCGGCCTCTGGGACCTGGCCGCGCACCTGGTCCAGCACCGCCTGGGCAGTAGCCAAAGCAAAGGCCAGTTCCTGCTCGGGCGTCGCTCCGGCCTCTTGCAGGTGATAGGAACACACATTCATCGGGTTCCATTTCGGCACATGGGTATAGCAATATTCGGCCACATCGCCGATCAGCTTCAACGACGGTTCGGGCGGAAAGATATAAGTGCCCCGGCTGAGGTATTCCTTGATGATGTCGTTCTGAACCGTGCCTTGCAGGGCGGCGACATCTACGCCCTGCTCCGCGGCGACCACGATATAAAGCGCCAGCAGCCAGGGTGCCGTGGCATTAATCGTCATCGAGGTGTTCATCTGGTCCAACGGGATCTGATCGAACAGGGCCCGCATATCACCCAAATGGCCTATGGGCACACCGACCTTGCCGACCTCGCCCCGGGCCAAGGGATGATCGCTGTCATACCCGGTTTGGGTGGGCAGGTCGAAAGCCACCGACAAGCCGGTCTGGCCCTTGGCCAGGTTGCCCCGATAGAGCGCATTCGACGCCGCAGCTGTGGAATGGCCAGCATAGGTTCGAAAGATCCAGGGGCGGTCTTTGGCCGTGTCCATCGTTTCGGTTCCTTTGCAACGCAGCGATGATTTTGCTGCACTGCAAAGGAATTATTCCGAATAACAATCTTACGCAACAGATAATTCCAATGGAATTATCTTGCGCATCGGACCGACGGCTCTAGAGCTGCTCGTACAGGGTCACCGCGTCATTCATCGTTGTCAGCAACGGGTCGGCGGTTGACGCAATGGTGTTCAGCGACCACACATCGGCCGCTTTGCTCTCTGCCACGCGGTCCACCACGGTCTTATATCCCTCCCAAAGTCCGGCCACTTCGGTCAGTTTCTCGCGAATATGCGGCGGCGGCGCGGGCAGAGTGAATGTCGGCAGGCCGTCCATGAGGGCTGTAAGCGTCGCACCGAACAGACCGGTGGTTTTCTGCAAGATCGCCGCGTTCTCTTCGACGTTATAGCCCAGCCCGACCAAGGCCGCCTCTTTCGCGATCTTTTGGCTGAGCATCCGCTGTCGGCCGGCCAGATTGATCGAAACCGCCAGTCCAACCTCAATATCGTTGTTGCCATATTCGTCGACCATCCGCTCGACCACATCGTTTGAGCGCGCCAAAACGTCTGTGTTCAGAACCGCCACGGTTTCGACATCCTGGTCGCTAACCGACTCGCGCTCGATGATGCGCTGAACGATCAGGCTAAACCCGGCCCAAACCCCCTGCACCTGGTTCAGAGTATCGATAACCGTCGAGATTCGCTCGCCCGGCAGTTCCAGTTCATCATCCCCAGATTTCAGCGCCGTCAGAGTTCTGTCGAACAGCCGATGCGACTCTTTCAGCATCGTCAAATGCCGCTCGGGCTCGATGTCGAGGGAGTTGAACAAAGCCGCACGGCTGATTCTTTGGCTCAACATACGCTGGCGACCGGCAAGATTAATCTTGCGACGACTGATCATGTCAGCGTCAGGGTCTGTGGCCGCGAAGGCCGGGGACAGGATGAAGGGTGTTGCCAGTGCGGTCGAGGCGGACAGTGCTATAAAGCGACGGCGGGTGGCGGAATGTGGGATACGCATGGGGGGGTCTCCGTATCGTTAAAGTTGGCCCAAACTGCTACCCTCGTTACACGGTTTCACAAATATGAAAAGCTGCCAAAGGCAGCAATGGAAGCGAGCACCAGTTATATGGTTATCTTAAGGCAATCGTAAAAAATTGTTTAATATGGCAGCATAAAACCGCCTATTAGTTATCAGGCTTCCAAATTAATCTTTCAGTTGTTGCGTTACTGTGGCCGCGCCACGAGACCCAACCAGAACCCGCCGCCCCTGGATCCCACTAGAATTCCAAAACGGCCTCGTTCATTTTGGCCAAAAGGACATCGGCCTGCACCGAAATCGAGGAGAGATCATAGGTGCTGGCAATGCCTGTTTCAATCACGCGGTTGATCGTTGAACGATAGGCGTCCCACATTCCGTCGGCCTCGGCCAGTTTTGCCCGTACTGCTGGGCTGGGCGGGGGCAATTGGATGCTAGGCAAGCCGTTGAGCAAGGCCTGATGGCTGGCGTCGAAGATGTCGCGAGTCCCCTGCAAGGCTTTGTGGCTTTCGTCGGGTTCGAAGCCGATTACGAGTAGTGCGACTTCCTTCGCCATCTTCTGCGTCAGCATGCGTTGGCGCGCGGCAACATTCAATGCCACGGTTTTTCCCAGATCGTCAGCCGTCTGTCCTTTTTGATGAGTCAAGGTTGTAACCACCTTGTTCGACAGGTCCAGCAGCGTCGGGTTCAGCCGCGCAATGCTCTCGATCTCCTGGTCCTCGATGTTGCCGCGCGCCAGGATGTCTTTGACTGTCAGATCGAAGGCGGCCCAAATCGCATCAACGGCCGTCAGGGCCTCTAGTGTCTGTTGGTGGGTTTCCGCCTCAAGTTCAAGGTTGGTATCACCTGATCGCAGGCCCTTCAGCGTTCTGTCAAACAGGCTGTGTGCCCTCTTAAGCATCTCTAGATGTTTGGTTCGATCGGCCTCAAGGGCAGCAAAGAACACGGCCCGGCTGATGCGCTGAGTCAACATACGTTGGCGTCCGGCCAGGTTAATGCGGTGGGTCAACACAGCACTTTGTGCGACGCTCGCAGTGCCGGGTAATGCTGCCGCCGCAAAAGCGGATCCCGCCATCAATGCAAGCGTGCTGCGTCGCGAAAGCGCAAATTTGTCAGGCATGTATAGTCTCCCACCCCACACATGCTGACGCATGGCGGTCCACCCAGTATCTCAAAAACCTTCAGGACCGTTTGTATGACGATTTACGCGGCGAAAATATGGTAGATCATGGCAATTACATGCACACCAAAATGGTGCGGCGCAAAAGTTACTGCTTGAACTCTTTGAGTAATAATATTACTAAATATACGTCATACGCGCATTTTTATGGCGTAATAAAATTTCACCGATTCGAGGAGCGCCTAGTGTTGGATCAAAATATCCGCCCCACCCCATCCGAAGCCGACAGACCACCGTTGTACGAGATGGGGCAGATACCGCCCTTGGGGGAACTGCCCCAAAAGATGTATGCCTGGACCATCCGCCGCGAGCGGCATGGCGAGCCTGAACAAGCCTTTCAGATCGAGGTGGTCGACACGCCCCGCCCTGACAGTCACGAAGTGGTCGTCCTGGTGATGGCGGCGGGCGTGAACTACAACGGTGTTTGGGCCGGCCTGGGCATTCCGATCAGCCCGTTCGATGTTCACAAGGCCGAGTATCACATCGCGGGATCCGATGCCTCGGGCATTGTCTGGGCTGTCGGCGAAAAGGTGCGCCGCTGGAAGGTTGGCGATGAAGTGGTCATCCATTGCAACCAGGACGATGGCGATGACGAGCATTGCAACGGGGGCGACCCGATGTTCAGCCCCAGTCAGCGGATTTGGGGCTATGAGACGCCGGATGGATCTTTCGCACAATATACTTGCGTGCAAAGCCAGCAACTTATGCCCCGCCCCAAACATCTGACCTGGGAGGAAAGTGCGTGCTATACCCTGACGCTCGCCACGGCCTATCGGATGTTGTTCGGCCATGCCCCGCACGAGTTGCGGCCGGGTCAGAACGTGCTGGTATGGGGCGCTTCGGGGGGCTTGGGCTCCTACGCGATCCAGTTGATCAATACAGCTGGGGCAAATGCGATTGCGGTCATATCGGACGAAGATAAGCGCGACTTTGTCCTCAGCCTTGGGGCAAAGGGCGTGATCAACCGAAAGGACTTCAATTGTTGGGGCCAGATGCCCACCGTTAACACGCCAGAATATAAAGACTGGTTCGCCGAGGTGCGCAAATTTGGCAAAGCGATTTGGGACATCACGGGCAAAGGTGTCAACGTGGACATGGTCTTTGAACACCCAGGCGAGGCGACATTCCCCGTATCGACTTTCATTGTCAAAAAGGGTGGCATGGTTGTCATTTGCGCCGGGACAACGGGGTATAACTTAACCCTGGATGCCCGATATCTGTGGATGCACCAAAAGCGGGTCCAGGGCAGCCACTTCGCCAACCTCAAGCAAGCCGCCGCCGCCAATCAACTCATGATTGAAAGACGCCTTGACCCCTGTATGTCGGAAGTATTCCCGTGGAACGAAATTCCACAAGCGCATACGAAGATGCGCAAGAATGAGCACAAACCAGGAAATATGGCAGTGCTTGTCGGGGCACCAAGAACTGGGCTGCGCACGTTTGAAGATGTACGTGATGGGTAAAGAAATGAGAGCACAAGGCGCATTGTCGCAGCACAAAGAAGACGAATCAATTCACCTTTCCCAAGTTGGGTTTTTCTCGATATCATCAGAATCAAGGGGTTAAGGCATTCCGATCCGCTATTTTTGGGGGGTGTTTTTACATAAACGTGCTGCTAAGGTGGTACATGCGTAAGTTGTATTAACAATCTGTTAACCTTTACACCCGAGGGTTCGAATGTCGCAAGAATGGATGCTGGATCTTCTAACGGATCTACGGGTGGTGGCCGAGAATAACGCCATGTACGACTTGGCGGAACATCTTGATGATGCACTGCTGTTGGCCGCTCGTGAGATCCGCCAGTCTAAGGCTTGCTCAACCTTAGCGGGTGTCGATCATGACCTGGGTGGAGACATTTCTCGAGAAGCTCCAGAATGCGAAAACGCTTGACCAAATCCAAGATTTGGTCACCCATCTGCGCGATGGGCTGGGCGTAGAGCACGCGGTTTACCACATTACCGGTACCACTGGTCGCGAATATGGGGCGCTGACCTATGATCGCGAATGGGTTAACACTTATATCTCCAACCGCCAATTTCTTGTCGACCCGGTGGTGCGCGAAGCTTTTCGCCGCACTGGCCCCATTAACTGGCGTGAACTTGATTGGTCGCCCCCCGCGTCCCGTCGCCTGCTGGGCGAGGCGGCCGCGGCAGGCGTCGGCAAGCAAGGGTACTCCATTCCGATCCGCGGTATCGGGGGCCAACTGGCGCTTTTCTCGGTCAGCAGCTTTGACAGCGATGCCACATGGGACCGGTTCAACGAGGCGCATTTGAACAACCTCATTTTGATCGGTCACGCGATCCACCAGCGGGCGACCCAGATCATGGGGGATGATCTGCTGCCACAAGCCCCGTCGTTAACGCCGCGCGAGCGGGACGTGCTGACCCTTTTGTCCTTGGGGGTATCGCGCGCCCAAGCGGCCGAACGGTTGGCGATATCACAGCATACGTTGCGCGACTATTTGGACGCTGCACGCGAAAAGCTGGGGGCACAAAACACAATCCACGCGGTCGCAACGGCTATGGCCCGTGGGCTATTGATGCCCTAGCTCCGATCGCCAGGGGTGTTGCCAGAATTCTTTGGCAGCGCACGCTCGCCAGGCATTAACCACAAATCTTATAGGCCTTGGGCATCGCAACACCGGAGCCCTGCTGATGATCCGCTATCTTTATGCCAGCCAACTGCAAAATCACCCTGACCTGGCCGACACGATGTTTCGCGACCGCACCACACAATTCGTGGGTCGCCTGAAATGGGACCTGAAAATGGATGAAAACGGGTGGGAGCGCGATCCTTATGATCGCATGAACCCCCTCTATATCATCCTTGAACAGCCTGATGGGCGGCATGGCGCATCCATGCGGGTGATGCCCAGCCTGGGGCGTACGATGGTCAACGATCACTTTCGTCACCTGAATCACGGGGTCGCGATCCGGGCCCCTTTCATCTGGGAGTGTACGCGCTTCTGTCTGGCACCAAACGCCGGGACAAAGGCGCGCAATTGGGCCGGAACGCTGATGCTGGCGGGACAGGAACTGGGATTGCGGTTTGGCCTGACCCGGGCTCTGGGGGTCTATGACCGGCATATGACCCGGATCTATAAGGGCATCGGTTGGGAGCCTCGGTTCATCGGCTCCGAAGGGTCGGGCCGCGACGGAATATGTCTGGGCTTGTGGCCCTTTGGGACCGACATACGGGCAACCATCGCGGCCAATGCCGGACTTGAACCCATGACCGCGGCCCCCTGGTTCGACGCGGCCTTTCCCAGCCGTGACGCCCCTATGGTCGCGTGATTGGGGCCATAGGGCTCCGAATCCCCTTGCAATCCTGCCCGCATCGCGTATCACGCAGCCTCGTTGCGGGCGAACCACCCTTGGAGGACCCCGCAATCTGTTAAAATCAGGAGTTAAGCCAATGGCAAACGAGACACCGGTTCTCAACGCCACGGCGCGCGCGGGGACAGGCAAGGGGGCCGCCCGCTCGGCACGTCGTGAGGGCCTTGTGCCCGGAGTGATCTATGGTGGCGGCGAGGACCCGATCACCATCAACGTCAAGTTCAACGAACTGCTTAAGATGCTTCGAGCCGGCAAGTTTCTGTCGACCCTGCTGAACCTTAAGATCGATGGCAAGGATCAGCGCGTGATCTGCCGCGCGGTACAGCGCGACATCGTCAAGGATCTGCCGACACATGTCGATTTCTTGCGTCTTAGCGCGCGTTCGCGGATCAACCTCTACATTCCGGTGGATTTCCAAAACCACGAGGAAAGCCCCGGCCTGAAAAAGGGCGGCGTGCTGACCATCGTCCGCCCCGAGGTTGAGCTGAAAGTGACCGCCAGCGATATCCCCGAGCAGTTGACCGCCGATCTGACCGGTCTGGATGTGGGCGATACGATCACGATTTCCAGCATTACCCTGCCCGCAGGCAGCCGGCCTATGATCACCGACCGCGACTTCGTGATCGCCAATATCGCAGCACCGTCCAGCCTGCGCTCCTCCGACACCGAAGAGGAAGACACCGAAGCCGAGACCCCGGAAGAGACCACCGAGGAGGCGTAATTCCCCTCGGGCTTTGAGTGTGCTACATCCGGCGCGCCGCCCCACGGGGTGGCGCGTCTTTCGTGACACGCAGCGCCAGGGCAACGCATGAAACTGATCGCAGGGCTGGGCAATCCGGGGGCCAAATACCAGCGTCACCGACACAACATCGGCTTTATGGTGGTCGATGCGATTGCCGCCACGCATGGTTTCGGCCCCGGGCGTACCAAGTTTCAGGGGCAGGTGGCCGAGGGACGACTGGGCACCGAGAAGGTTCTGCTGCTGAAGCCCGAAACCTTTATGAACCTGTCGGGTCAGTCGGTCGGCGCCGCGATGCGGTTCTACAAGCTGGACCGCGGGGACGTGATTGTCCTGCATGACGAATTGGACCTTGCCCCTGGCAAACTGCGGGTGAAGACCGGCGGTGGACACGCCGGGCACAACGGCTTGCGCTCGCTGCATCAGCATATCGGCGACGATTACACGCGCGTGCGCCTGGGCATCGGCCATCCGGGCGACAAGCGTCTGGTGTCGAACTATGTGCTAGGCGATTTCGCCAAAGCGGATCAAGACTGGCTGACGCCGCTGATCGACGGCGTGACCCGCGCTGCGCCACACCTGGCCAGCGGCGCCTTTGACAAGTTTCAGTCCGAAGTGGCACTGGCCCGTCAAACGGCAGACTCGGCCCCGTCCAAAGCATCCAAACCCGCGCCGATGTCCCCCGAAAAACCCGACACGCGGTCGGCCTTGCAGCGTTTAATGGATAAATTCAGCTGACTTTGGCTTCGGGCGACTTGGGTCGATCTTTGTACGCGTCGTCCAGAAGATCTTCGATAAACAAGCTCAGCAGCTGCGGCCGCCCCGACACACCCGCCTTGCGAAAGATAGCAAAACTTTGCGCCTTGACCGTCCCGTCGCTGGTCTTGCGCAGAGCGGCAATTTCGGCGTTGGAAAATCCTTTCAGCGTGAACCAGGCCACATCCCTTTCGGCCGGGGTCAGACCCCATTCCTGAAACCGCTCCTCCAGCAGTTCAGCAAAAGCGCCTGAGGCAACGCGCAACTGCCGCTCGACCACCTTATTGCGCCGTAGGGTCAGCACCAGCATCCGTAAGCCGATAGCAAAACCGATCAGCAGGCCCAGTACCGCACCCAGCTCGATGGCCTCATGCGCGCGCCAGCTCAGCGGTTCATCGCGATAGCCGAACAGGGCAGCGCCCGTGTCCCAAATAAAGAAGCCCGTCGCGGCCATTTGCAGGGGTACGATGACCCAAAGAAGCCGCGACAGGTGTTTCATGGACGCGCCGACCGATTATTTTTCATAATCATCATCATCATCATCATCATCATCATCATCATCATCATCGTCGTCGTCATCGTCGTCGTCGTCGTCATTATCGTCGTCGTCATCACGGTCATCCCGCTCATCATCGTCGTCCCGCTCGTCGCGGTCATCGTCGTCCCCGCTGCCCCGTCCGCTGTTGCCGTCATCATCGTCGTCGTCATCCCGGCTGCCGCGACCGCTGTTGTCGTCGTCGTCATCGTGCTTGTTCGACCGGCGCCCGCCTATTGAAATGCGGTCGCGATCCCGATCTCTGGATAGATCCTCCCAATGATCGCGCAGAATTTCGCCGGTGCGCGGCACAAAGACCAGTTCGCGCCGATGTTGTCGCGAGCGCGATACGACACGTGTACGGCCCAGCCAGGTTTTTTCGACCCGCTCCACCTCGAACCCCTGCGCCTCAAGCTGGGTGACCACTTGGGTCAACGCGCTTTGTGCCCCTGCGGGTGAGGCCACGGTCATAAGGATCGCCAGGCTTAGAAAAGCCAAACCCCAGCGCGCAGGCCTGGCAAACTCTTTGGCGCGAAGGAAAAGCCGTCTCACGGTCGTTTCTGTCCCTATCCTTAACCGCATACGGGGCGCCGTTCCGGTCCGGCGCCCCGGCAGGATCACAATTGATCAGTCCTTGTCGTCATCATCATCATCATCATCATCGTCGTCGTCGTCATCATCGCGATCATCGCGATCATCGTCGTCTTCATCATCATCATCATCGTCATCATCGTCATCATCGTAGCTGTCGTCTCCGCCGCGCCGCCGTTTACGCTTGCGATCATTATCGTCTTCATCATCATCGCGCGCCTCGACATAATCCGAAAGGACCTTGCCCGTATTGGTATCATAGACGATTTTGCGTTCATTGCCGCCACTATAGGCTTCGATGATCAGCCGGTCGGGGGTGCGCGCGACCTCGACCTCGGAATACCCTTGTTTGTCCAACACATCGACAACGTCTTTGAAAGACAGCGTTTGTGCGTTCAAGGCCGTGGCCCCCAGCAGGAAGGCGGTTGTGCTGATGGATTTGACGAACATGATAGTTCCCCTTCTTGTACGGTGTTCAATACGGTCGGCACACGTGCCGATGCCGTCACACTGACCACCGCAGCATTTGGGGGATACTGGCCGAGGGTTTAGCCCACTGGCCACAAACTATTGATATGTCTGCCTAAACTTGCGTTTACGCTGGGTATGAACCCAGCCGCGATCGCTCAGTCTTTGCGGAAGTACTTCTTTTCGCGCGGTTTTCCGTCCCAACCGGGCTTGCCGCGTGGCTTGTCGCCGCCTGCAGGCGGGCGGCCCCGATTGTCGCCCCGGCCGCCGCGATCATCTTCGCGGTGCTCCCATTTGCGCACCAACACCGTGGGAAACGTGTCGCGCCCGATCACACCCTCGTTGCACCAAACGGTGTGCACAACACCCTCGTCCACGCCTTCGACGGCCATCCGCATCGAGCCGGAGGAAAGAACAACGATATCGCCGATCTGAAACTCAGCCATGGTGAAACATCCTTTATAATCGCCGCCCTGATGGGCCAGCTTTGGCGGCCTCTTGCGCCTTTCCGGGCAGCGCGTCCAGCGAAAACGTCAGGTTCCGCGCCGCGCCTCCTCGGCCCGGGCGGCGGCGTCAAGCTCCGCCTCGCTCAACGTTTGCGTGTGCGTGGCGATCCACCAGATGTTGCCCTGGCTGTCGGAAACGCCGCCCGCGCGGTCGCCATAGAACTGATCCTCCACCGGCATCATCGGTTTCGCGCCAGCCTCCAGCGCACGGGCATAGCAATCGTCCGCGTCGGGCACATAGACGTGGATGAACCCGTTGCATTCCATGCCCTGACCGCTGCTCAACATGATCGTGCTGTCGCCTATGCGCAGTTCGGCATTCCACAGGCTGCCGTCGTTCCGGCGAAGCACCGCATGCGGAAGTTCGGCGCCAAAGACCTGTACCGCAAAGGCGATAACCGCTTCGGGATCCTTGACGATAAGAAACGGGGCGATGGTCGAGCGTCCGGGGGCTTGCCAATGCGCCATTCCCTACATCTCCACCCCAAGCGCCTCGGCCACCGTAAAGATATCCTTGTCGCCGCGCCCGCACATGTTCATCACCAACAGATGATCGCCGGGCAGTGTGGGCGCAAGCTTGGCCACATGCGCCAGGGCATGGCTGGGCTCTAGCGCGGGAATGATGCCCTCGGTTTCGCAACTCAGCTTAAAGGCCTCCAACGCCTCCGCATCGGTCACCGATACATATTCCACCCGGCCCATATCATGCAGCCAGGCGTGCTCAGGACCGATGCCTGGATAATCCAAGCCCGCGCTGATCGAATGCCCCTCGATGATCTGCCCGTCGCCATCCTGCAGCAGATAGGTCCGGTTGCCATGCAGCACCCCCGGTCGCCCGCCTGTCAGGCTGGCCGCATGCTCCATCCGGTCGTCCACCCCATGCCCCCCGGCCTCAACCCCAATAATGCGCACCGATTTGTCGTCCAAAAACGGATGAAACAGCCCCATCGCGTTCGACCCGCCGCCAATGCAGGCCACCAGGCTGTCAGGCAAACGCCCTTCGGCGGCCTGCATCTGTTCCTTGGTTTCCTTGCCGATGATCGACTGAAAGTCGCGCACCATCGCCGGATAGGGATGCGGTCCCGCCACCGTCCCGATGCAATAGAATGTATCTGCGACATTGGTAACCCAATCGCGCAGCGCCTCGTTCATCGCATCCTTTAATGTGGCGCGGCCGCTGGTCACCGGAACCACCTCGGCCCCCAGCAGCTTCATGCGGAATACGTTGGGTGCCTGCCGCTCAACATCCGTGGCTCCCATGAAGACCACGCATTTCAATCCGAACTTCGCACAGACCGTCGCGGTTGCTACGCCGTGCTGACCCGCCCCGGTCTCGGCAATGATCCGGGTCTTGCCCATGCGCCGGGCCAATATAATCTGCCCCAGCACATTGTTGATCTTATGGGCGCCGGTGTGGTTCAACTCGTCGCGCTTAAGGTAAACCTTGGCCCCGCCCAGGCGTTCGGTCAGCCGCTCGGCGAAATACAGCGGGCTGGGTCGGCCCACGTAATGGGCCCACAGATGATCCATCTCGGCCCAGAAGCTCGCATCGGTTTTGGCGTGTTCGTACCGCCGCTCCAACTCAAGGATCAGCGGCATCAGAGTCTCGGACACAAACCGCCCGCCAAAATTCCCGAACCGTCCCCGCTCGTCGGGGCCAGTCCGATACGAGTTAAGCATGTCCGAGACCATCGACAACCTCCCAAGATCCGCGCAACGCCCCGTCTTAGCGGGTTCCTTCGCCCCCGTCGATGCCGGATCGTGGCGTTGGTCAGGCCCTATTATCGACCGATATCCGCATGCGCCACTTGCGGCGTATTACTGCCCGGCTCAGACCACTTTGTCCCCAAAATATCCCCGCCGGAGGCTCCGAACGCTGCCAAACAGCGCTCGGTCGGGCAGGAGTTACTCCACCGTGATCGTGAGAACCTCTGACATCACCGGCGGATCATGGGGGATATGCGAAAGATCGCCCAACACCAGTTGAATCGTATGCGTGCCTGCGGGCAGATCCAATGTTGCCTGCGTCTGACCACCGCCGAAATGGATCAAACCGTCGCTCGCTGGCATCGGTTCATCCAAGTTCAAGTCCGACACTGGCGTGTTGATCAGCAGATGATGGTGTCCGGTGTCGTCTACATCTGTGCCAGCTGGGGCCACACCCATGCCGTTCAGCCCAAAAAGCAGCGTCACCGGGCTTTGGAGGGTCGCGCCATCCTCAAGCCCGATGAAATAAACCTCGGCCCCCTCGACCGAGGGCGTCTCGCCCGCCTGTGCCCCAAGCGCCATCAGAAAAGCAGTAGCGGCGCATGCAATTGTGTATTTCATAAGGTCCCCCTTGATTGATTTCCCAAGGGATCTTAGCGCCTAAAACACAAAAGGCCCGCCAAAAATGGCGGACCCAGGTGTCACAAGCGGGTTAGCTGTCGATCAGTTGACCGCACCTTCAAGCGCAGGTGCAGCGCCGATGGCGATTTTGCGCGGTTTCAGCGCCTCGGGCACTTCGCGCACCAGATCGACATGCAGCAAGCCATTTTCCGTGACAGCCGCAGTGGCGCGCACGTGATCGGCCAATTGGAACCGGCGCTCAAACGCGCGGGTCGCGATGCCCCGGTGCAGATAAGTCGCCTCGTCCTCGTCAGCGGCCTTCTTACCTGCGATGACCAACTGGCTGTCCTTGGCCTCGATGGTCAACTCGTCATCGGTAAATCCTGCAACAGCCACGGTGATGCGGTAAGCGTCCTCGCCCGTTTTCTCGATGTTATAGGGTGGGTAGCTTTGCGTGCTGACATCGTTGGTCAGGACATTGTCCAAAAGACCGGCCAAACGGTCAAAGCCAACGGTTGAGCGATAAAGTGGGGAAAAATCATAAGTACGCATGAGTGCATCCTCCTTAAGAAGCGATACGATGTGCGGGCCCTCCACCATGGACAGGCCCTTGGGTTTTCGGTCCGCCGGACCCGGCTTGGCATCCGCCATTGGTTAAATGGGGAGGGACATTTCGGGCGTCAAGATCCCGCTGACAAGTTGCAATGTGAAGCAACCCAGATCGACGCTAATGACGAGAGAAATCCACCGTTGGCAAGACTGCACCACGCAGTCTGGGTGGTTTGGGCGACATTGCGGACCGTCCGAGATTTGCGGCGAATACTTTGGTGAATCAAAAGGGCAACTTGGGTTTGTTGAGCCCTCAACCGGTTTAACGCAACGACATACGTAAGGACGTAGAACAACTCAAATGAACACTATGCAAAAGTCCAGACGTTGATGGCATCCTGCTGCTGAAGGAATTCCAGAAGCAGGAGTGGCGATTGATGGAAAACGTGAATCAAGCAGCTTTGGCGGAGGCCCCAACAATCGCTCTGCCGACGCCCTTGGAATTAGATCAGGCTATCCTGGATGGTTTAGAGACTCCCAGAGCAGACATTACAGGCGCTGCAGCCGCATTAATCCCGGAGGCTGAGGTCGCGTCCGGGAACGAAGTCCCGGTGTTTCTTGACAGCATCGTCGAGGAAATCGGTTTTGTCTATGTGAATGGCCAACGAGTCAACGCCAGACTTATTCCTTCGGAGGATGGGATCACCCAGGCGCAAACGGGTTTTCCTACAATTGTCGCGCGTCGTCCGTCCGGTGAAAGTTTGAATGAATTCAACATTGGCCGGGGGGTGCCGGAGGTAATAGATTTCCAGCCAACAGGCGACCCATTCCCAGTGGCTGTGGCCGAAAGCGAGACCGCAGTGAACAGCGGCCTCGCCCTGGCGGAAAGCGGCCTTGTCGCCATTTCGGACGGTCGGAACGATGGACAGGCCAAAGCGATTTTCCAGGGCAGAGAGGTCGATTTGACAATTTTTGGCGGCGAAGATGCTCTAGCGGAGTATCAGTCATCCGGTATCGGAACATTTTCGTTCGTCGACGAAAATACGGGCAATACATATCTTTTCGAAGGGGAACGCATCGAAAGCACAAGGAGCAGTGCGACAATCACCCTGACCGAGGCTTCCGATGGCGCCGCACCCCCAGATCAAGTCGCGGCGTTTCAGGCTGCTGCAAATGCCGTCATCGCCGACGTGACCGAAGGCGCAGTAACGGTTTTCGAAGCACAGGCCTATGCCTCGGCAGAAGGGAACGAGGATTTGGCGGCCGCCTTCGGCACGGACGAAGGGTCGTTGCTGAACCACTTCCTGACCTTCGGTTTCGAAGAGTTCATTGCAGGCAACCGCGCGAACATTCAGTGATCCGAGTGGTTTTCCATTTCGTCTCGCAAACATCATAGGAACGTATCACCCGGCGCTGCGCCAAATTTCACCGACCAAAGGAGCGGAGTTGTGAAATGCAACTCCGCTGCGAGAGAAGCTTGATCCACAATGGCGCCCGCGTTCGAAAGACGCGCTAAATCGCGTCTGATCTGACTGCTCTGCAAGCAAAGCAGCTGAACAGCCCGCATCGACCCCGTCGATCGTAGCCTTTGTTCCCAGATCGTGCCGCTATGTGCCTGCTATTGCCGTCGATACCGCCGCCGGGCGTCGATCTTCGGCGATCAGGCGATAGCTTATCGCCTCGGCCACATGGGCGCGGCCGACGCTGTCCTGATCGTCCAAGTCGGCAATGGTCCGTGCCACGCGGATCACTCGGTGATAGCCACGCGCGCTCATCCCAAACCGCTCGGCGGCTTGGTCGATCAGATCGCGCGCCTCAGGCGCCAGGGCCGAAAGTGCCGTCAGCATGTCACCCCCAGCATCCGCGTTCACGCGCACGCCCTCGGCGTCGCTGTACCGCGCGGCTTGCCGCTCCCGCGCGACCGCGACCCGGGCCGCCACCACGGCCGAGGCTTCGCCGGGCACCGCATCCGCAACCTCGGAAATCCGCACCGGCGGGACCTCGATCCGCAAGTCGAACCGATCCAGCAATGGCCCCGAGACCCGGCCCAAATAGTCAGCCCCACAGCCCGGCGCGCGTCCACACGCCCGGGCTGGATCCGTCAGATAGCCGCAGCGGCAGGGATTGGCCGCGGCGATCAGCATAAAGCGGCAAGGATAGCGCACATGCGCATTGGCCCGGGCTACGATCACATCCCCCGTCTCGATCGGTTGGCGCAGGGTTTCCAGCACACCGCGGGGAAACTCGGGCAGCTCGTCCAGAAACAACACCCCATGGTGCGCCAGGCTGATCTCGCCCGGTTTCGCCCCCCGTCCGCCGCCGACCACGGCCGCCATCGAGGCCGTGTGATGCGGCGCCCGGTAGGGCCGCTCGCGGCTGATCCCGCCAGCGCTCAGCAGGCCGCACAGCGAATGGATCATCGAGGTTTCAAGGGCTTCGCCCGCGTCCAGCGGCGGCAAAATGCCGGGCAGGCGCGCGGCGAGCATGGATTTTCCAGCCCCCGGCGGGCCGACCATGAACAAATGGTGCCGCCCCGCCGCGGCGATCTCTAACGCCCGGCGGGCCTTTTCCTGGCCCCGCACATCAGACAGATCTGGTACGCCCGCCGGGCCCGGCACCTCGCCCGGTTGCGCGGGGGCCAGGGTGCCTTTGCCGGTGAAGTGGTTGATGGTGGACAGCAGATCCGGTGGCGCGATCACCTCGACGCTTTCGACCCAAGCGGCCTCGGCCCCGCTGCTTTGCGGGCAGATCAACCCACAATCATCCGCCCCAGCGGCCAGGGCCGCAGGCAGCGCGCCGACCACCGCGATGAGCGAGCCATCCAATGACAATTCGCCCATTGCCCAATACTGCGCAACCTCTTCGCGTGGCAAAACATCCATGGCAGCCAGGATCGCCAAAGCAATCGGCAGATCGAAATGCGACCCCTCTTTGGGCAGATCGGCGGGCGATAGGTTCACCGTGATTTTGCGCGACGGCAGTGCTAGCCCCATCTCGGCCAATGCCGCCCGCACACGGTCACGCGCCTCGGAGACAGCCTTGTCAGGCAGCCCCACAATGGCAAAGCCAGGCAGGCCGGGGGCGATGGCGCATTGCACCTCGACCCGCCGCGCCTCCATTCCTTGGAACGCAACAGTGTAGGATCGGGCAATCATCCCAATGCCTCCTTCGCGGACAGGAAGCGCCGGGTTGGTTAATTTGTGTTTAACACGCCCGTCAGTCGTGTCGCGCCATCAGGTCAACAAGCGCGGGCCATGCCTGGGCATCAGCGACGGATTTGTCGCGGCAGAATGTGTTGCAAAAGCCATAGACCCGCCCGTCGATCCGTGCGAGCCCCTCGGAGGCCACTGGCAAACCGGAATAAGGACAAGTATCATTTAGGGGCGTTTCACCTGTCACTGCTTCGGCCAGCAAGGGCGTCGGTCCTGGCCAGGCCACCTGCTCTAAGTCATTGTCGTATTGCGTTTGGATATGAGGGTTCGCCTGGCCCATCGCGCGCCATCGCCGAAATCCGTTCTGGGCCAAATGGGCCGCGACATACTCCGCATCTGCCCCCAAAACCGGCAGGCCATAGCCTGCGATCCGTGCGGCCACCGGGGCAAAGAAGGCATCCACAGCCGAGTAACTCCCAAACAACCAAGGGCCATCGTGCCCACGCGCGCGCGCCATGGCCCAAAGATCATACAGTCGCTCAAGATCCGCCAAAACATCCGCACCCGGGGCAAAACCGGCGAAGCCGTGGCGCAAATTCATCGGGCACACCTGCCGCAAGGCCGCAAACCCCGAATGCATTTCCGCCGTCAAACTGCGCGCCAACGCCCGGTCGGCGGGATCCACTGGCCAATGCCCCGCGTCCGGGTGACGCTCGGCCAGGGTCTCGGCAATAGCCAGGCTGTCCCACAGCGACACACCATCTGTTTTCAGCGCGGGCACAGTCCGCGCCCCGGGAAAATCCGCCAGCAAAGTTGGAAAGGCTTCGGTACGCATCACGGCCAGGCGCGATTTCACCGGTAGATCGAATGCGTCGAACAGTAACCATCCGCGCAAGGACCAACTCGAGTAACTGCGGTCCCCAATCGCCAATTCATATGTCATCGTGAAACCTCTGTCGTTTCGCCCACTCTGAAGGCCCAAACCCGGCGCCGTCCAATGACCTTTTGTGATCCCTTCCATTTGTTTCCAATTTAGAAACAAATTGTTTACGTGGATTAGTAAATTTTTTCTAACCAACGGTGATCCACCACGGAACACCCCGCGTACCCCCTCTTTAAGAACACCGTAGACTGCTGTTATTACCCTGGGAGGGCTGCATGAACTACGATACAACAGGGGTTAGAACCGTCACCCGGCAGGCCATGTCCGCCGAGATGCTGGATGCCGAAACTGAGCTTACCCTGGCGCGCGCTTGGCGCGACGACGGATGCGAACGCTCGCTGCATCGATTGGTGAACGCCTACATGCGACTGGCGGTGTCGATGGCTTCGAAATATCGCCGCTATGGCGCGCCAATGCCAGACCTTGTGCAAGAGGCAAGTGTGGGCCTCATGAAAGCCGCCGAGAAGTTCGACCCAGATCGCGGTGTGCGCTTTTCGACCTATGCGGTCTGGTGGATCAAAGCCTCGATCCAAGATTATGTGATGCGGAACTGGTCCATGGTTCGAACCGGGTCCACGTCGTCGCAAAAGGCACTGTTTTTCAACTTGCGGCGTGTACGCGCCAAGTTTGAGCGTGAGGCCGGCGCGGCGGGCGATAAAATTGACGGCCAATCCCTGCGAGAGAAGATCGCCATCGAGGTTGGTGTCCCCCTTCGAGACGTCGAGATGATGGACGCGCGGCTCGCGGGCTCTGACTTTTCTTTGAACGCCCAGCAGGCGGGCGAAGAGGGCCGCGAATGGGTCGAAACCATCGAGGACGATGGACCTCAGGCCGAACATATGGTCGAACATAGCCGCGACATGGAAACGGCGCGGAAGTGGTTGACGGATGCAATGGTATCGCTGAACGCACGCGAGCGGATGATCATTGTGGAGCGAAAACTGCGCGACGAGCCCCGCACGCTCGAGAGTTTGGGTGACGAACTTGGCCTATCCAAAGAGCGGATCCGTCAACTCGAGGCTCAGGCCTTGAAGAAAATGCGTCGTCAGCTTGAGGGTGCGACCGGTAACGGGGCGGCAATGCTGGCCTTAGCCTAGGTGCGTTTTTGGCAGTGGTGCCTGGCGTTTGCGGCGCTGGGGCTTCCGGCACTTGCCACCCCAATCGATGACCTTATTGCCAACGCGCGCGTCGCGGATGTGGTGATTATCGGCGAGGTGCACGACAACCCCCGTCACCAACAGACCCAGGCGGCGGTCGCGCGCGCTCTGCAGCCCAAAGCGCTGGTCTATGAAATGCTGTCGCCCGATGCGGCGGCGATTGTGTCGGACCTGCGCGCGAATGGAACGTCAACCGAGCAAATCGCCGAGGCGCTTGATTGGCCACAATCCGGTTGGCCACCCTTCGAGCGCTATTACGCAAGCGCGCTGGCGGCACCCCAAGCCGCCCTTTTTGGCGCCGAAGCCCCAAGGCGAGACATCCGCGCTGCCGTCTCGGACAGCGCGGCAGCTGTCTTTGGCCGGGATGCCGCCCGCTTCGGCCTGACCACCCCCTTGCCTGCCACCGACCAGACCCAGCGCCAGGCAATGCAAGCCGCCGCGCATTGCGGTGCTCTGCCCGAAACCGCTCTGCCGGGCATGGTCGAGGCTCAACGTCTGCGTGATGCTTGGTTAGCCCGTGCAGTGTTGCAGGCCGTCGAGAGGCCCGGGCCGGGTCCGGTCCTGGTAATCACCGGCAACGGTCACGCGCGTCTCGATTGGGGCTTACCTGCGGTTCTGCGCGCTGCGGATCCCAGCCTGACCATCCATGCACATGCTCAGGTCGAGGCCGCCCCCCAGGCGCCCTTTGACAGCCACACCATAACCCCAGCGGTCGACCGCCCCGATCCCTGCGCCGCATTTGAATAGGCGCACAGGCTTGCCGCCTGTCGGGGGCAGGCGTAGAAGTCTTTGCATCACGGGCGAGGGGTTCGATCATGCTGCAAGGGCGCAAGATATTGCTGATCATCGGCGGCGGCATCGCGGCTTATAAAAGCCTGGATCTGATCCGCCGCTTGCAAGACGCGGGCGCCGGTGTCACCCCAGTCTTGACCCGCGCGGCAGAGGAGTTTGTCACACCGCTCAGTGCCTCGGCCCTGGCGGGGCAAAAGGCGTATCGCGATCTGTTCGATCTGACCGACGAGGCCGAGATGGGGCATATCGAGCTATCCCGCGCGGCCGATCTGATCGTCGTGGCCCCGGCGACCGCCGATCTGATGGCCAAAATGGCGCACGGTCACGCTGACGACTTGGCCTCGACCTTGCTTATGGCGACCGACAAACGCGTCCTGATCGCGCCTGCGATGAACGTGCGCATGTGGACCCACCCCGCCACGCAGCGCAATCTGGCCACCCTGCGAGGCGATGGTATCCTGATCACCGGCCCGGACGAGGGTGCTATGGCCTGCGGCGAATACGGCCCCGGCCGCATGGCGGAACCGCCGCAAATCGTCCAAGCCGCCGCCGCGGCACTGGCCGACGGCCCGCTGTCCGGCAAGCATATCATCGTCACCTCGGGCCCGACGCACGAGCCCATCGACCCCGTGCGCTACATCGCCAACCGCTCGTCGGGTGCACAGGGCAGCGCGATCGCCGAGGCGCTGTCGGCGCTGGGGGCACGGGTTAGCTTCATCACCGGCCCCGCTACCGCCAAACATCCTCAGGGCGTGCATATCTCGGAAGTTGATACCGCCGCTCAGATGGCCGATGCCGTAGCGGCAGCTTTGCCCGCCGATGCAGCGGTTTGCGCAGCGGCCGTGGCCGATTGGCATGTCACCTCGGCCTCGGACAGCAAGCTGAAAAAGGACGTCACGGGTGGCCCGCCCAGCCTGAGTTTCGCCGAGAACGCCGACATCCTGCACACCCTGTCCACACATCCCACCCAACGGCCCAAACTAGTCGTGGGGTTCGCCGCCGAGACCGACGACGTGGTCGCCCATGCCACCGCCAAACGCGCCCGAAAGGGTTGCGATTGGATCTTGGCCAACGACGTGCGGCCCGAAACTGGCATCATGGGCGGCACCGAAAATGCCGTGACGCTGATCACCGACCAGGAGCCCGAGGTCTGGCCGCGCCAATCCAAGATCGACACCGCGCGACAATTGGCTGCCCGCATCGCCCAGGCGATGGAATGACCCTGGTTCAAATCACTCGGATTGCTGACGCGGATCCCGCCGTGCCGTTGCCTGCTTATGAAACGGCTCAAGCGGCAGGCATGGACCTGCGCGCCAATTTCCCGGTGGACTACCGCAGCGAGGGCCTGACCCTGGCCCCCGGCGCCCGCGCATTGGTCCCCTCGGGCCTCGCCATCGCGCTGCCACCGGGGTTCGAGACTCAGGTGCGGCCACGCTCTGGCCTTGCCCTACGTCACGGCATCACCCTGCTCAACAGTCCTGGCACCATCGACGCTGACTATCGGGGCGAAGTTGGTGTGATCCTTCTGAACACCAGCGATACGGCCTTCACCGTCCATCACGGCGATCGCATCGCGCAATTGGTGCTAGCCCCCGTGGCCCAAGCGCGTTGGCAGCCGGTGACCAGCCTGCCGCCCAGTATGCGCGGCGCGGGTGGCTTTGGCTCGACCGGGACGTAGGGAATGCTGCAAGCACTGGGGCAAGCAAACTTACTGGGCGTGCTGGTTGTCGCCGCCCTTGGCTGGGGCTTTGCACGGGTGCTGGACGCCCCGCGCTGGGCTGGTCCGGCGATCTTACTGGTGGTGGTGATCATCGCGGCCCTCAGCCAAATTGCCTTGCCGCCCGAGGCGCCCTTGCGTCAAACCACCGGCGGTGCGGTACGTGCGTTGGTGTGGTTGGCGGCGGCTGCCGTTCCAATCCTGGCCTACCGCGCCCTGCTGCGGCGATTGCGCGGCGCGGTCCCGGCCCCGACACCGCACCCGCAAGGGTTTGTGATCATCCCGGAGGATGCCGCCTTGGTCGAGGATATCGCCGCCCGCCTTGGCGCCGCCGTGCCGACCACCGAGACCGTTTCATTGGCCCACCGCGCGCCCGATGGCGCGTTGACCGCCAGCTTGCGCTTGCAGATTACCGACACTCTGGCCAGCTTGCATAACATTTGGGTGGACCCCACTGACCCCACTCTGGCGCCCCGCTTGCTGACCCAGGCCGAGGATGAGGCCCGCCGCCGTGCGGCCACGACGGTGCTCACCCAACCGCGAACCGCTGACCAGGCCACCCAATTGCGGACCCTGGGCTACCGCGCCATCACCAGCGGCCCCCTGCCGCTGCTTGCCAAAGATCTGTTATGAGCTTCTCGCCCGACGAACTCGACCGCTATGCGCGCCACATCATATTGCGCGAGGTTGGCGGCCCAGGCCAACAGCGCCTTAAGCGAGCGCATGTCACGGTGATCGGCGCGGGGGGGCTCGGCAGTCCCGCGCTGCTGTATCTGGCGGCCGCTGGTATTGGCACTTTGCGGATCATTGATGATGACAAGGTATCTTTGTCGAACCTGCAACGCCAGGTTCTGCACGACACCGCCCATGTCGGTTGGCTAAAAACCGACAGTGCCCAGACGGCCCTGGCCCGGATCAACCCCCATGTCACCGTTGAAACCCACACCAGGCGCTTGACCCAGGAAAATGCGGCGACCCTTCTGGCGGATACCGACCTGGTGCTGGACGGCACTGACAGCTTTGAAACGCGGACCCTGGTGAGTGCCACTTGCGTGGCGCTCAAAACCCCACTGTTGTCCGGCGCCCTCAGCCAGTGGGAGGGGCAGGTGACCTTGTTCCACCCCGCTATTGGCACCCCCTGCTATGTCTGCGTCTTCCCCGCGCCGCCCGCCCCGGGTCAGGCGCCCAGTTGCGCCGAGGCGGGTGTCCTGGGTGCTCTGGCAGGCACCATCGGGTCGATCATGGCAGGCGAGGCGATCAAATGGATCACCGGCGCGGGGCAGCCGCTGACCGGCGAGATGTTGATCTACGATGCCCTTTGGGGCGAGACCCGCAAAATACGCCTGACCCACCGCCCCGATTGCCCGGTCTGCGGAGGCTAACGCGCCTCCGCCTATACCAAAAAATCAATCTCAGCATCCGAAAACCCATACCCAGCCATCATCCGACGATGTGCGGCGCTGCCGATGTAGCTTTGTAAAACCGCGTTAACCGAGTGGCGAAACGCCTGGTCACCCTTGGCAAAAGCGAAGGAGCCGAAGGAGGGCGGTCTTTCGAACGCCTGAACAGTTGAAACGTCCAGCTCCAACTCGCGATGCTGGTTCAGGAAACCGTGATGCGCCCGTGCCACGCTCGCATAAGCGCCCGCATGCCCTTGCACAACGGCATCGGCCGCGTCCGCATAGGTCTCAAAGATCAGGATGCGGTCCTGCGGCATCCCAAACGTAATGGCAGACCTGTGTTGGACCTGATCGCGAATGACCGCCAAAATACAATCGGAGTGCGCCGCGGCGGATCGATAGCCGCCCAGCCCCAGCGGGTTGCCTTTCTGGACCAACAGGCCGTCGGGCAGCGCCCAAATGGGGCGGCTAAACGCGGCGGTCGCCCTACGCTCCTCTGTCGCGAACAGACCCGTGGTCATCCGCCAAAGACCTTTGGACACGCCGGGAAGAAGGTTTGCGAAGTCGGTTTCAACCGGCTCAAACACATCCACGCCCAACTCGGAAAACACATACCGCGCCAGATCGACATCACACCCCGAAACGGCCCCATCCCGCATGCGGAAATTGAATGGCGGCTCGATGAGATATGCGAATTTCATGGCATAAGATCCCTGTTCCCGACCCCTGGATGTTCAGGCGAGACTGTACAGCCTATCGCGCAAACTCCGCGGCGCCATTCCCAACGTCGAACGAGTGATTCCATGACATCATTTGCCTAGGTATCTTTGCCAGACGTCTCCAACGGCCGACACGCGCGCCGCTGTCGGTCAGTCCTCGCGCCGCGCCGCTTTCGACCGGCGCATCTCGCGCGCCTTGCGCAACTCGGCCTCCATTTGCTGGCGCGAGCGCAGTTGTTTGCGCTTGGGCATCACCAGCATTTTGTCGATGGTCTTTGGGGTGATTTTGCCGTGATAGCTGGACCCCGGCATCTTTTGGTCCCGGGTCGTCGGCGGCTGATTGAACCAGGCCACCAGGCCCAAGGCCACGGCCATCAACCCGATAAACCACCAGAGGGGGTCAATCGGGAGGGCGCGGGTGGCATCCACCCAGCCTTGCAGTGTGGCCATCGGGGCCGAACTCCAAAACCACTCAAACATTCAGACCTCAAAACAGCCACACAACCCAAATGCAGGGCATATCCTTACGAAATGGCTAAAGCATGGCCGGCACCACCTGATCCGGCGGCCGATGACCATCGGCAAAGGTCTTGATGTTGATGATCACCTTCTCGCCCATCTCAAGCCGCCCCTCTTCGGTGGCCGAGCCCATGTGCGGTAGCAGCAGCACATTGGGCAACTCGCGCAGGCGCGGGTTCACGTCATGCCCATGCTCGAAAACATCCAGGCCCGCCCCGGCCAATTCTCCTGCCCGCAGCTGCCGGGTCAGAGCATTTTCGTCGATCACCTCGCCGCGCGAGGTATTGATGACATAGGCCGTCGGCTTCATCAGCTTCAGCCGCCGTGCAGTCAGCAGATGAAATGTCGACGGCGTGTGCGGCGCATTCACACTCAGGATATCCACACGGGCCAGCATTTGGTCCAGGCTCTCCCACCAGGTGGCCTCCAGCGTCTCTTCGGTTTCAAGGCGCAGGCGCCGCCGGTTGTGATAGTGGATCTGCAGACCGAAGGCCCGCGCCCGTTGCGCCACCGCGCGGCCGATCCGGCCCATGCCCAGGATCCCCAAACGCTTGCCGCCGATCCGGTGCCCCATCAGCGCGGTGGGCGACCATCCCTCCCAGTCACCCGACTGGATCAGCGCCGCCCCCTCTTTCAAGCGCCGCGGCACCCCCAGGATCAATGCCATCGCCATATCCGCCGTATCCTCGGCCAGCACGCCGGGGGTGTTGCTGACCATGATCCCCCGGCTCAGCGCGGTTTGCACATCGATATGATCAAAGCCCGCGCCGTAGTTCGCGATCAGCTTAAGGTTGTGTCCGGCCTGCGCCAGCAATGCCGCGTCGATTTTGTCCGTCAGCGTCGGCACCAGCACATCCGCCCGACCCAGGGCGTCGGCCAGCGCATCGCGGGTAAAGGGCACGTCCATCTCGTTCAACTCGGCATCGAACAACTCATGCAACCGGGTCTCGACCGGCTCAGGTAGCTTTCGGGTCACAATAACCTTCAATTTGGTTCCGGGCATGGACCGATCCCTCCCCCTGTCTTCAGAATTACGCTAAGACATCTATGGCACGCGGGGTCAGCGACAGAAACCCCCGGTCGATAGGCAGATGAGCGGTCAGAGAGTATGCGGGTTATCCTTGGTGTTTTGGGCCTGTTGGCCGTTTTCGTGGCGCCAGTTCGTGCGAACGAAACGCCCCGTGGGCCTGTGACCAATCTGCCCATGCCGCGCTATGTCTCGCTCAAAGCGTCCGAGGCGAATGTGCGCCGGGGTCCCAGCCTGACGCATCGGATCGATTGGGTATTCCAGCAGCGCAACATGCCTGTGCAGGTGACCGGAGAATATGGCCATTGGCGCCGCGTCGCGGATATCGACGGGGCTGGGGGTTGGGTGCACTATTCTTTACTGTCTGGCACCCGCTATGTGGTTGTCACCGGCACGGACGTTGCGCTGCGCCAGAAACCCGATCCCCAGGCGCGAACCGTAGCGCGGGTTGAGCAGGGCGTCGTCGCCCGTCTGGGCGATTGCAATCCCAACTGGTGCGAGGTCACGGCCCAACGCATCCGGGGCTGGGCCCCTAAGGCTGAATTGTGGGGCGTGGATCCAGAAGAGCTGCGGGACTGAAGCGTTTCGGCTTTAACCTGACACAGGCGATGCCGGAATATACGGTCGAGCGTTCGCAAGAGGCCGCGCACTCCGATTCACCTTAAAGCCGAAACGCTCTGAGCGCCTCTTCAAGGGCTTAGGCCTCTTCAGCTTGCCAGTTCCGAACATTCCTCCGATGGAAACCCTTTAACTCAAGGCGCCATACCCTCAGTCCACGGGTGCTAAAGTGATTGAAACATGTTCGATTTTGCGCAAGTGTACAACCATGAGCTGCATTTATGGGGAGTAATTCAATGACAAAATTTCAGATCCACCCGCGTATTGGCGTTGCGCGTCTGGGAAATAGCCTCAGCGAATTTTACCTGGCGCCGGACCAGGTTGGCGGCTTGCCGGTCGCCTGCGATGAACACGGTAATGCAACGCCCGAGCTTGGACCTGTCAAAATATTCAAAGACCAAGTGGGCGCGATCAAACGCCAGGCGGCGAAGTTTCGCATTTTTCGAACCGCCGAAAACGGCGAAACGGAAGAAATCTCTCTGGATGAAGGTGACATAGAAAAGATCGAATGGGTGGCCCATATCGCCAACAAAAAGCCGGTTTGGTACACCTTCTCAGAACTTTTGGGCGATCTGGAGTTTGGCCCCGACAACAGCTACGGGGCGACCCATGTTCCCATGAACAACGGCGATGTGACAGAGCCGGACAAGCGCCAGAAGCTGATCATCGATCCGGGCCCCCGCGCCATTTCCGAGCCGCAGAGCAATGTTCTGTTTTCCCGTCACAACATCCCCGAAGACTATGCGCACGGTTCGTTCCCGCCGGTTAACGCAGGCGGTCAGCAGATCGACGTGTTGGGCGAGTTGAAAATGGATAAGCGGGGCAACCTGATCGCTTTGGGCGGATTTGGTCACGTAACCGGGAGCGCTGAAATCACCAGTTTCCGCGGGGCATCTGGGTACTGGGACGATGTTGCCGATGGCTATGTCTTTGCCCGGGTCACGACGAAAGACGGGCAGATCCACGAAACCGAGTCAGCCTGGCTGATCATCGGCAGTCCGAAATATGCGCCCGAAGTGGTGAACATCACGACGCTTGCCGACACGATGGAAGATGTCGCCATCCGCAAAAACGGCGCGCGCCCGGACATATTTCCGGGTGGCGAGACCTCGGCCAATTGGCCCAAGGATCCCAAGAACGGCTACACGCCCCTGCAGGGGTTCAACCCTGACTATGTGGTGAACTTCGACCGGGATGTGAAGCCGATCATGGACCGCATGGGCCTGTACAAATACGTGGCGAATGTCCCAACGATGGATGAATTCGCGCGGCCCAGTTTTGATGTCAAAGATGCTTCCCAGGCCACCGCGGCAAGGCGGATGTCATACTTCAACTTCTTCAGGATGCCGCTGCTGCCGAAAGACTACGCAACCTATTATCCGACAATGTCCAAAGGGCCCGGGCAGCTCTATGCCCTTGAAAACAATGATCCCGAGACACCGTCTGGCCTGCCGATGATGCCGCTGAACTCTGGGGACAATTCAGTGACCAATACTGGGCCGATCTATAAATTCGAAACCCTGTCGGCAACGCAGTATTTTTACTTGTATCAATGGGCCGTCGGAAAATTCACGACCGAGGCGCCAGCGCCACTGTCCCGCGAAGACCATCTTGACCGTGTCGATGCCGCCAATTGCGTCGGCGCGCCATTCTCCCCAGGGATCGAGGTCACTTGGAGCGTGCGCAGTGCCGCGATTTACCAAAACCCCTTGCATCTGTTGCCGGCCCATTCGGGGGATGGTTACGGCGTGATGACTGAATTTTACCGACAAAACGGCCTGACACCGGAGCGCAATGAATGCGAAGGCGGCGGGTGTGAGCCCGGCGATCTGACCAAACGGATGGCCATTCCCTGGATGGCGGATTTCCATGAGTGCACGGTGCAGACACCGAACATCACGGATATCAACGTCAACCAGCTTGCGGATGGCTCGGGCATCGAAGTGCCCCCAGCGTTTTACGTCTATTGGTGGCCGCCACAAAGCCCCTTCAATGTCACGACGGGGACAGTCAACCCGCAGGATCAAGTGCTGGATGCCTTTGTCAGCGATATTGACGGTCAAACCGTGATCCCACAGGGGCAGAATGTGGAGTTTCAGCGGGGCATCAATTCGGCGCAGGATATGATCGATTCATGGTTCATGCTGGGTTTCGTTTTGAACCGCGGCACCGACGAGATCCCCTATTTGGTCGAGACCGAGCGCAACTTTGGTCAGCTGGCTCAGACACATATCAACCAGATCTCGGCAGCGGCGGCGCAGGCCTCCACGGCGGCTAAAGCATAGGCTGCCTTGATGCATTTTGATGTCGCCATTATAGGTGGCGGTCCCGCGGGGACCGCCGCCGTGATGACCCTGCGCAAGCGACCCGACATCTCCGTCGCGATCATCGAACGGGGGCAATACGCCACGCCCAAGGTGGGGGAGTCACTGTCACCAGGGGTGCGCGGGTTGTTGCACTACCTAGGGGTTTGGGATCGGTTTGCGCAGGAACAAACGCTCAGGCTGTTTGGCAGCGAAGCGGCCTGGGGGCAGGACACGCTGGGTGCGATGGACTTTATTTTTACTTCGCACGGGGCTGGATGGGTTCTGGATCGGCAAAAGTTCGACCTGATGCTTGCTGAGGAAGCCGAGCGGGCTGGCGCGCATTTGGCCTGTGGCACCAAGGTTATTCTGAGTGAACACGATGGGGAACACTGGCACCTCACAACCGATCGCGGCGCGATGACCGCCCGCTACCTGATTGATGCTGCTGGCCGAACCTCGCCATTTTCCATCGCCCAGGGGGCCGCACGTCAGCGCAGCGACTCTCTGATCGCAATCAGTGCCCGCCTGCCCAGCGGTTCTCTTGTCGCCCAGATGACCCGCGTTGAGAGCTTTGAACACGGGTGGTGGTACGCAGCCCCCCTGTCGCCGGGTGATGTGATTGTCAGCTTGTTCACGGATGCGGGGCGCATCCATGCCCTTGGCCTTTCTGATCCATCTGTGTGGTCAAAGCACTTGCAGGATGCAAACCACATCTCCCCCTTGGTGGACCTGTCAAAGCAAACGCCTGAAATTGTCGCGCAACCCGCGTTTTCCGGCATCCTGCAACAGGGAACGCGCCTGCCGCCGATGATTGCGGCGGGGGACGCCATGGCCGCCCGTGATCCATTATCGTCGTCGGGAATTCCCAATGCGATCGGGGGCGGCATTCAGGCCGGCAGAGTTGCCGCCGATTGGCTCTTTGGCGATGGACAATTGCGACAGGGCTATCTGCGCAGCGTGACGCTTGATCATCAGGCTTATCTGCGTACCCATTGGAAAACCTATCACATCGAACAAAGGTGGCCCCAGGCGCCTTTCTGGCGGTTTCGCACGGCCAAAGTCGCCCGCACCCCAGATACGAAAGTGCGATCCAAACGCGTGTCCGCGGAGTCAATTTTTGTCCCCGTCCCGGCCGCTGACTGGATATCCAAGGCCGCGCAAATGCCGGTTCCGCAACGCGAGTTAGCGCAATCCGCGCGCAGCACCTTCCCCAGCATCACTGATGAAAGGCTGCTTCTGGCAATTGAGGACCTTACCGAGGTTGCTGGCTTGTAGCTGCAAGCGAAAGCGGGTGACACCGCTATTGCCTTGTGGGCGTCCCAACGGGTTATGCGGTTCAGATACGATGCCGGACCAAGCCATGTGGCAGAAGGACAGCACTGTTGCGAAGTTCTGGCTCGCGTTGTGTCACAGGCATTTTCTGCTGGCCCCTTCGAGTGTTGTTCGCGACCTGGCGACTAAAGCGTTTCGACTTTACCTTGAGACATTTCTCATCACCTAACGCGTTGAAATCTATGATTTCAGGCAGCGTTAGGTGATTCAAGTTTAAGGCGAAGCGCTATAAGGGACTCGTGACGGCTATGTGCCCTCTTCGCTTGTGCCCCCACTGGTCGAGAACAGGCATCGCACAAAGGCTGATCGCCTGGTTATGCGAAGCTTGGCGCAGGCGCGGCGGCAATGCTCGCGTACCGTGTGCGCGCTTATGCCCAGCTTTCTTGCGATCTCCTTATCCGTCAGCCCCTCTGCGATCATGCAACCAACCTTGAGCTCTCGTGGTGTTAACCGTTGGGCGACCGACATCTCGGCATTAAGGGACAGCGCCGCGCTGGGCGCAAAAAGGACATAGACGTCGTCATTCATAAACAACCGCCCGGCGACGTGTTCCTTAAGGCGCCGCGCGATACCAAGGTGGGTCGAGGCCGCCCAGGCGTCTTGTCGGATCGCGGCCATGTGTCGGCCATTGAAATCAAACCCGACAACCGCTTCGTCCAACCTGGACAAGAGCGGCTTAAGGTCGGTATCGATGTCAAACCGATCAGCCTGAGCGAAGTCCGAGGGTGTTGAATTCATAAGGGCGCCCCTGTCTGGCCCGTCTTACGCGCCACGACGTGAAGCCAGTTGCCGTCACCCCCAGGCTCAGCGGGACGGCAGTCCAAAAGCTCAAAACCGCTGGCGGTCAGAAGCCTCTTCACCTCGCCCACGTCATGCCAACGCTGGCGATGGACCTCGACCAGCGGCAGCACTTTATCGTCATCGCGATGCATTATGATGGCGACCGCACTGCCACGCCCCTCGGGATCGATCCGGATACGCCACTCCGAGCGGACCGGCCCAAGTTCAACGTGCTGGGTTCCACCGGTCGCACCCTTGTTTGCGCCACGCGGAATAAAGTCGAAAAGCAGCGTGCCGCCGGGGGCCAAGGCTGTTGCGAACCGGCGGAACGTTTTGGACAGATCCGTGCTGGACAACAGATAGTTGAGGGTATCGAACGTCGCTGTCACCGTTTCGACCCTTTGCGGCAAAACCAATTCTCGCATATCCATCCGTGCAAGCCGCACATCAGCCCCGGCCAAACGCCGCTCGGCGAGTTTGAGCATCGCGCGGGACATATCTATTCCCGTAAGCTTGCCATTGAAGCGGGTCAGATATTTAAGGAAACGACCGGTTCCACATCCGATGTCTGCGATACTATCGGTGCTGATAGCAAAACGGTTTCGACTTTCCGAAAATGCATCCAACACGCTTGGTAACACGGCCTCCCCCATTGCCTTGTCATATATTGTCGCGAAGGCGGAATAGGTCGGTGCTCGTTGAAGCCGGCCTGTCCCCCCCGTGCCGTCAGATCCCCTGGCCGGGTCACTCAAACACTTGTTACCGGCGCCGGCCCCCCCATCGGCCGTGCTCTCAACGTGTTTCTCAACTGTTTGTGATTGTGCCAGATTCGGGACGCTGCGGTAAGTGAGAGTTCTCGCATTTTCCTTATATTTCATGGATCAACCCCCGGTTGCTGCGGATTTCAAGCTGGACAGTCGCTTTAGAGGGCCCTGGCCCAGCGGCGCCGAGCGGACCGCGGCAAGGACCTCGGGCGTTATGCGCACGCCCGCGTTAAAGGCGCCCGGCGGGGCAAGCGGTGCAGCCGGGCGGCACCCCCACGGACCGCGAGCCGAGGGGCGCGGTCCACGGGTGTGGATCGCCAACGCAAAGGCTGGCCCAGCGCCAGACCTGATCCAAACTGGCGCGCCAGAGTGGCCCGGACATGTATCGACGCTGTAGTGCAGCACGCGCTCTGAAATCCGGTCCAGCCGCTCGGCGTGATCCCACATTTGGCCACGCGGTTTGTCCGACGGAAACCCCGCAATCCGAAGTGGCTGGCGCTGGCGCACCCCTGCAAGGCGCGCCGTGGACAAAGCCACAGGGACAAATGCAGGCGTGAGACCCGCGAAGGGTTTTGGCAGAAGAATGACGCCGTAGTCGTAGCGCGCGTCGAAGGCCTTGAAGAACCTTGGGTGGGCGAACCAAGCGCTGGCCCATTGCGCGCCATAGGGTCGGGTGGCGCCGTTCCGGCCTGGGCTGATCCGGATCCGTTTCGGCGGGCGACGGCGGCTGGGCGAGAAGAGGCAATGGCCCGCAGTAATCAAAAGGCGCGGCGCGACCAGAAAGGCCGAGCAGCCAGACAGCCGCCCAGTGCCAAAATCCCGCTCGATATGGCAAACCGAGTTGAACGGGCTGGTTGTCGTCTGACGCACACGCGACCGGCCATCGGACGGGCCCAATACCGCATGGTCGAGCCGTTCGACCATGCGGTCCATCACCGCCGGGGTGCCGATTGTCATCGCTCTGGGTCGGGGTCGTCACCTTGAGGGATCCCGCCCCAATCGCCATCCTCGGGAGCTATGTCATGGTCGCCCCAATCCTCGGCGTTGCTGTTGTGACTCTGGATCAGGTCATCCTCGTCCTCTTCGTCGTGATCAAGTTGGCCATTCCAGTCATCGTCGTCCGTCCCGGGGACCATGGCCTCCTCGGCCAGAAAGTCGTCCCAATCGTCATCCTCGGAAGGCGATGCCTCGATACGACGGGCCAGGGCATCAAGCAGGATGTCGGCGTTCTCGCGCCCGGCAAGCCAATCAGCGGCATTGCTTAGAAACGCTTCCTCTTCGGGCGAGAACAGATCGCTCATGGGCTGCTTGGGCTGGCGGGCGGGAGGCGTTCGAGCCAGTGGGTGGGCCCGGATGACATTGTCCTGCTGCGCCGTCTCGGACGCCCCGGCCCCCGGCAACCGTGCTGTCCGAATGGATGACGATGCCGACCGTGGTATGACCCTGCGAGAACGACCGCCCGTATCGTCCGTCCGCATCGACGACCGCGACCAGATCGCCGAACCGCAATGTGTCCAGCCGGAAGCGCCGCACCACTTCGGTATCGAACAACTGGATGTCATAGTCGCCCCGTGCGGCCGAGGATTTGCCCAGACCCGACCCCATCAACGCTGATGGAACCAAATGGGTTACCGGTACGCTCAGGCGGCGGTCGTGTACCCGCACCCCAGCGCGCATCAGCAAATCGGGGGCCGCATTCATTATCGCGATATCCGGGAAATCCAGCAGTCGCAATCCTTGGCCCGCAGCGGAAATCTGGATCATATCGCCGATCCGCATCCGCCGCATTTGCTCAACGGGAAAGTCGACCAGGACATTGGCGACACCCCCATGTTTGCCGGTCACAACCCCTGTCGCACCCATGGCAGGCCCCGACACCACACGCGCCACATTACCGACGCAGGCCAGCACGTTCAGCGCGCGATTGGCGGCGTCCTTGACGGCACCACCACCCTTGTCGGTCGAACGGATCGATACCGCCGGTTCCAAGTGATCCGCCGCCAAGCCGACACAGCGATCCCCAACGCGGTGGCTGAGGGTGATCCCCCCCGACCCCGGCAAGACCCTGAGCCCACCGTCCTGCCCGATCCGATAAGATGAGCCTTTGGTCAAGGGCGGTGCGACACGGCCAAGGACCGAGATTGTCGCGATTTCCTTCACATTAAGTCGGGGCGTATTCGCAGGCGCAGCTTTGCGGGCGGCGCGTCTTGCAATCGGGCTTCGTGATACGTGTTTCACGCCGCCACCTCGCACCAGATCGCGCGCGCGCCACGCCAGGGATCGTTTTCCTCGGAATAGTTCAGATCCTCAGGCTCGAAGTCTGGCTCTTCTTCCAACAGCGCGGCGACAGCACGCGGTGCCAGCAGGCTGACCAGCGCCAGTTTGACACCCCCTTGAAGCGCCAATTCGACCGCCATCGGTGCCGGCGCGCCCAGGATCGTCTTGGCCATGCGCTTGGCGCTCTCCCCTCTGATCTGCACGCTGGAAATGCCCGCGTGCTCCAGCAAACGGCAAAAGCGGGGACGGCCGTTCTTTTCGGTCGTGGTCATCACGACAGGCGCCGCGGTCGCGCGGACCGCCGCCAGCGCCGCGGCGTCACGCGCGCAAATCGCGAGCGAGGTCATCTGTATCTTGTCGCGGGTCAGATTCTCGAACTGTGCCGCGAATGTTTGGGTCCGCTGGACAATGCCAGGATCGATTGCTGGCGGCAGACGACTTTCAAATAGGATGTCACCCAACCAGTAGAACCGTTCCAACAGGGTCGTTGCGGTCCAGACCGCATGCCATTCGGCAACCCGTGGCATCATCGCCTCGGCATCCTCGGCCGGATCGGCGAATTCGGGATAATCAATCACCTCGTAACGCTGCAACAACGCCCAAAGGCCCTGCACCAGCCAGCAGCGCCGCTGGGCTGCCAGTGCCAGCGAGATCAGAAGCCCATGTTCGGCAAAGGCAAGCCTGCCGTCGATGATCAAGTCGGGGCACGTCTCAACCAGCGAGAGCTGCGGGGAAAGGTGATGTGTCATCGCCCGCCCTCACCGGGATCAGGCCGGGATCCGCGCACCGCTGCGACGCGGCAGGCCCTGCGACCAACGCAATTGGTCGGTCACCCCTGGGAAACGGCGCCCTTCGGAGGTCATCCGATAGGCGGCGATCCAGGCCTCGGCATACGAGGCTATGGGACGGATTTCAGAGCGGAAGACCTCGATGTCGATCGTGGTGTCGAAGTCGTTGGAGGCTACGAACTCAAGCGCGCGACGCCCAGCCTCGGCCATCTTGGAACGTTGCGAGAGGGGCGCATGCCCGTTCAGATGCCGCTGGCTGACCTGCTCGACCACATCCCACTTGTTGTTTGCATCAAAGCTTTTCATGATGTCGGGTGCCTCCAACAGATCAAGCGCGGTTTGCAGATACTGACCGACCTCGTGGGTCAGGGCCAAAATGTTGCCATAGCTTGCGCGGTCGAGTGCATATCGCAGATCGGTTCCAAGACGCTGGATCGAGGCGATGGTACCATAGGGCCGGTCGTCGATCTGTTGGCTGCCCTTTATGACCTCGCTCACCGTCAGGTCGCGTGTGTACTGCGCCAGCGAGGACATGAAGGCCACGAATTGAAAGTGGAAGTTCTTATTCAGAACCGCACCCGCCGGTACCTTGCCTGTGCCATAGTTGAACGCGCGCTTGTAAGCGATCACCCGGTCGCGGCGTGAATATCGCAAGGGGCGCCATTTTTCGAGGATGTACAACCCCCGAGCCCCTGGTCCTTGCTGTATTCGCAGGCGACCCAGCTGAAATAATTTACGTAATACATCAACAACCTCAAATATTTTCATCCTTTCATGTTGATATATGTAGTATAGTTCAGCCGTTGCATGTAATTGGCTGGGAATGACCGCCGCGTCGAAGTCCGGCTTGATCCGATGGTAGGGCAGATCGCCAAAGGGCTGCACGCCCTCGCCGCCAAAGCCAATCAGGTCAGCGAAACCGAAACTGTCGCCGCCGGTTTCTTCTAGGAGGCTTTGGAACCTCTCCTCGAATTGTCGCTCAAAGGCGGCACGCTCATCGGCGCTGAGATTGTTCAGCTCTTCGCGGTAGAACCGCTGGAACAGCCGCTTCAGGGTCTCATTTGTCTCAAAGGGTAACATCGCGGAACCTCAGCTTTCGTCTGCGTGATGACGGCGGTCAGTCCGCCTCCGGGCGCATCATCTCCTGGGCAATTTTCCAGAACTCTTCGATTTCGTTTAACTCCGGCGGTTCGGAGATTTTGTCGGGGCTCTTCTTGTGCTCGTCCGCCCATTGGGAATGGATCACTGCGGGGGGATCGAGCTCGGGCGTGCCCTTGACCTCAAGCACCTGGTCGACGCTTTCGTAGCCAAGCTGACGCAAACTGGCGACGGCGGGCTCGCTGGCGACGAACTTGCGGCTGCTGGGCGAGATACCAAGCATCAGAACACGCGGGACCCATCGTTTGTACCGCCAATGGGTATGCCAATGATGCGCCTCTAGCCGGGCGATCCTCAGCTCTTGATTGTTATGGGCCCCTTCGAGACGGTGGAGGCGCTTGGAAATTCCGCGCAACTCCCCATCAATATCGGCACCCTTGTCAGCGATGGCGACAAAGTTCTTGTTGAAGACATTGGCCTCGGCACTGATGTCCTTGATGTTGGCTTTCAGCCCTTCGATATTGGCGTAGAACGCCTGGGTTGGGCGACGTGGCATGTCGATACCTCCTTATGGCGTTTTCTTAAGTTGGTTGCGCCGCGCCCCTTTGAAGGGGATGTTGTGCACCAGTGTCTCAAGCGACACTTCGTGGTGATCCGGGATGGTGATATCCAGATCGTCGCAAGCTTCGAGGTCCACACCGCTCAACTCTTGCAGAATGGCATCCGCATCGTCGAGAAGCGTGATGATCACCGGTTCGGTATCGTCCCGCTCGCTGCCCAGCAGCAGATCGTGACGGCAGCTTGTCGACATCGCCCGCATCAAGTCGCGCCAACTGCGCTCTCCGGCCCGTTGCAGGCACAGGACGCTGTGAATGACCTCTACCCGGCGTTCAAGCTCGTTTTGACGGGCATCTGGGTCGTTGATGTGGTCAAGGTCAAACAGGACCTCGACCACATTGCCGTTGTTGTCCTCTCGCCGTGGCATCAGCAACCCTTCCTCGACGACGAAGGCAAGCGGCCTTACAAGCGCGCGCAGATCGCGGTCGGTATCGATGCTGTTTTCAATGGTGTTCCGCGCGGCCCGGACCACAAGGCCAAAGGCGGCGGCCCTGAGTTCCGCTTCGCCCGCGCCTTCCAGGTTCGACCCGGTGGCGAGCAGATCGATCGCACGGTCGATGTCGTAAAGCGCCTTGCAACCGATGGTCAGAATCTCGGCCGCATCGGCCTCGCAACCGCAGCAGTAGCAATCGAGCGCTTGGGCGAATTGACCGCGATACTCGATCAACCGCATCAGCCGACGGGTCGGTGCGTCCCGGCCCGTGCCACCATAAAGCCCGTAGAACAAGATCGGTGGGCGGGCGATATGAACCAGCCGGTAGCCTGAGCGCGCGGCGCCAAAGCCTTCGATAAAATATTGGATCGCGGTCAGGAAGTTGGTCAGTTGCGGGCTTTCCGGCTCGGCGATCTGCTGGCAGATGCGCAGGAACCGCTCAAGCTGGGTCGTGGTAACAACCGAGGTTGCCCCCAGCGCCCGCGTACCGTCAACGGATCGACCCGAGGCCAGCGAAATCATCTGATCGAAAATGCCTCCCAGATACCCCTCGTCAAGATAAGCCCGCAGGTCGGTGGCGCCATTGTCCTCAAGCGCCCGCATCAGCTGCCGCAGTGCGGTCAGACCACGTGGCCATTCGTTCGGCTCATGCGCCTCTTGGGTGGACCCCAGAAGGTTGCGGAGGGAAGCCAATACCGCCTCGCGCCGGACCTGCAACTCTGACGAAGGCGATTGCAGGATGACCGAGGTTGTGGTCACACCACCAGCGGCCAAGGCGTTGCCCGCCGTAACCAGAATCAGACCGCCCATGACATCACAGCTTTGTGCCAAACGGCAGAATAGACCCGGCTCATACGCGGTCAGGGCCGCCAGATAACGGGCCAGTCTGGCGTAATCTGTCAGTGTGTGGCGGGCAGCGAGTGCCCGATCGCGCTCGTTAGCGCCAAGCGCCAGACGCGCGGCGGCCAGGCCGTTGGTCGCGGCACTTCGAATGGCGCCTGCCCAGCCACGCAACTCCGGCTCAATGTCCTTAAGCTGGCTCTCGTGCAGCAGCGCGTCCAGATCCCGGTCCAGATCGCGCCGGGCCTCGGCCGCTTCGGCCTGTTCGGTTTCGTTCGCCATGACAATCGGCGCGGGGGCCGAGCGCACCTGGATCGAGTTCCCCGCCCTCTCGCGCTTCAGCGCCTCGGCATCGCCCGCGAACCGCTCGAGCAGCGCCTTGGCCACCTGTCCAGGATCCCCAGGGTCAGCGACACGCAAAGCGCGGCGGATGACATTGTCGACGGTCACGGTGGTCGGGGACCGATGGGCAAACGCGCGGCCCGGGTCGTTGTGTTCGGTCATCGCAGTCACCTTTCAGTTAGGGTCATGCCGCAAGGGCGGTTCGAAGTACGGGTTGTCGACGCTGGCGCGCCGCATGTTGCGACAGATGCCGGATCACGGCGTCTGATAGAGTCTTGGGGCACGCCCCCATGGTCAGGGCAAAGCGGCTGGCGCTCACCAGAAACCGTGGCGGCAGGTCGGGCATTTTCCCATTGGCCAAGGCCACGGCCCCGCGTCGGATGCGTGCCTCGTCATTGCGGGTGAAGGGTATCACATCAACCAAAGCCCGTTGCGCCAAATTGCGCCGGGGCTGGAACGCGATCTCGTCGACCACCGCTGGGATCACATTCGACGCCGACGACAAAAGTGGACGGGGGATCCGCCCCTTATTGGCCGTACCATAAAGGTCGCGCCAGACCTCGCGCGCTTTGTCGGCGTCCGTTGCAAAGCCCAGGCGTTTCATCATCTCTGCCAGGATCATTACCCGCAGATATCCGGTGGGATGCGCCCCGCCAGGCTTATAGGTCAGGGTCTTGGGCCCCGGGTGTGCCAGAAAATCCATCATGCCCCAAGCGGATGCTGTCCCGCCCAGGCAAATCGCGGCCAAATCGGCAAAGATCTCCTTGTGCCAACGCTGATAAACAGTTGTCACCAGCGGCCCGGCGTTCGATCTGAGCAGCCGCCTGGAAACCGCCTGGCGGTTCTCGTGCCAGATCCCCAAGTCGGCTTGTAAATTATGCGCAACCTCATGAAGAAAAACGGATTGCCACGGATTGTCGCGATCCCAGGGGATACGAATGACAGGAAACGGATTGGCTTCGCCCAGCAGCCGCGCAAGCGATACACCGCGGCGCATCGTGGCGGGAGAGTAGCCATGTTCCATATAGGTGAGGGGTCGTAGAATCTGATGGTCAAAGACCATGGGTGCCGCGCGCAGAACCGCCTGGTAGCAGTCGCCCGCAATCGCGTCATGCGCCGCCAGCGCGGGGGCAAAGGTCGAGCTGCGCTGACTAAAGATTTCGAAAAGCATACCGAACGTGCGGCGGGCGCGATCCACCTCGCGCTCGGCCAATGCGATCGAGATGAGTACTGTTCTGGGATGCGCCGTTTTTGCGCCGGACCTAAGATGCCCAATGCGCTTTGCAATCCGCTTGTCGATGGACATCAGGCGCTTGTTAGCGGCCTTGAAGTGAGCGGCACTTGGCGCAAAGCCCGCATAGCGTCTGGGAAGGCCCACCCGCCGGGGCGAAAGCGCGCTCAATCGGCCAGAGCGTGCGATCAGGGCCCGCACCTTGGCATCAATAAACTCGCGTGTCGCAACAGCTATCATGGGCGGACCTTCCCTTCCTACACAGCGCTCAGGCAGCCGTTATGGTGATTCGGGCGGGGCCGGGGATCACATAACTTTTGCCGCCCGCCACCGTGGATCGCTTGGCAACACCCGCCTTCTTGACGGTTGCGATCGCCTTCATCTTGGGCTTGGCCAGCTTTCTGGTAAGCGCAGGGCTGCGGGCGACTTTCTTGGCAGCAGCCTTGACGACCTTGGTACGCAGTTGGGCCGGCGTGCCTTTGCGCGCGGCCATCTTCTTGGACGACCGCACGATCTTTGGCAGCGCCCGAACGGCTTTCGGACCTTTGGCGCGAACCAGTGTCTTGGCCGCAGCCTTGACATCCTTTACCGCCTTCTTGCGTGCGGCCAAGCTCATCCGCTTACCCTTGCTCTTCAGAATTGTACGCGCACCGATGGTTGCGACGATAGGCAAGGCGCGCGGATCACGCGCAGCCAGTTCGGCAAAGGCCTCAAGCGCTTCCTCTTCGCTCGCGCCTTCCATGCGCAGACGGCCCAGCAATCGCGCCGCCTTGGCGCCGATCTGAGCATAGGGGTGCGGGATCTTTGAGAGGATTGGCCCCGCGACGCGCGCCACCTTGCCGATGATCGGCGCGGCTTTCTTAACGGCCCGGCCGACTTTCTTGGCGACTTTCTTGATGCCTCGGAACAGCTTGCCGAAAAACTCATCCTCATCCTCTGCCGAAAGGGCATAGGCAAGCATGGTGTCCATGGCATCTTCTTCATAGCTGTCGAATTCGTCGAACTCATCATAGTCATCGAATTCGTCATACTCATCGAATTCATCAGACTCGTCGAACTCGTCGTATTCGTCGAACTCATCGAAAGCGGACATCGCGTCCATTTCGTCATATTCATCGAATTCGTCATACTCGTCGAATTCGTCGTATTCGTCGAACTCGTCGTATTCGTCGAAGCCGTCACCGAAGGCGTCCGCAGCGCCTTCCGCCTCGTCGTAGGCAAGATCGTCGAACATGTCTTCCTCATAGAGAGCCATTTCGACACTCCTTTCTGGCTGCTAATCGGATGGCCTTTCCGGCCGGCGGTCCAAACGCCTGATGGCGTTCAGGCCTGACATGAAGGATGACGAATCTATGGGTGCCCCACAATCCGACGGGTGGGGTGCCCCGGCCGGGGAACCCCTTTGGCGGTAGGTCACCTTGGGTCCCCCAAAAGGGGTCGCTGGAATTGAGTACAGAACAAAGGGCGGCGGTCAGTTTTTTGGAAGGGCCGCGGGCATGAGCTTTTCAGGTTCTATAAGGGTTTCGGACTGGGATCCATGAAGGGAGGTGCGGTGCGTGCTAACCCTGCAGGGCTGAGGCACTCGCGATCTGGATAGATCTTTCGGCTGATATGCATGCCGCCGCGGTGGGCCAGCGGCAATGACGGTGATTCGGGAAAAGTCTTTGCCCTTTTCCAGGTCATGAACGCCTGTATCAGTCGGACTTTCCGGTGCCGGCGCCCGTTTACTGTCCAACGGCGCGTATGATGGCGCCAATTTGCATGAGTTGATCGGAAAGTGGGTTCGTCGTTCTCCAAATCATACCGATAGTGCGCAATGGGCGGGGATGTGGGAACGGGCTGACGGACACATTCGCCGAACGTGTTTCCAGACCAACCGCCATTTCCGGGATCAACGTGACACCCATGCCGGCACCAACCATCTGCACCAGGGTCGACAGTGAACTCCCCTCCATCAATTGGCGGGGCTGGTTCGCGCCGAATTGGCAAAACGACAAGGCTTGATCACGAAAGCAATGCCCTTCCTCAAGCAAAAGCAGCCGCATCGTCTGCAGCCTCTCGGCAGTGGGAACCGGTTTGCCCGCATCCTTGGACGGCCGAACCAGCAGAAAGCCTTCTTCAAACAGTGCGAATTCCGTTAGTGCCCGCTCCGAAACCGGCAGAGCCACAACCGCGAGGTCAAGGCGGCCATCTAGCAGATCGTCCACTAACGGCTGAGTCATGGCCTCGCGCAGTTTCAAGTCCAATTCGGGGAAACGGCGCGACAGCGCCGTGATGATGGTTGGAAGAAAATAGGGCGCAACGGTGGGTATAACGCCAAGCCGAAGCCGACCGGCCAGCGGCCCTTTTGAAGCGCGCACAAGATCGTCAAGCTCCTCCACGGCCAACAGGATTTGGCGCGCTTTTTGCAGCAAACCCTCCCCGACAGGGGTCAGGCGGATTTGGCGTGTGCTGCGCTCGACAAGTGGCGCACCGAACATACCCTCGAGTTCCTTGATCTGAAGCGAGAGGGCGGGCTGCGAGATGGAGCAGGCTTCGGCCGCGCGTCGGAAATGCTGATGCCGGGCCAAAGCCTCGAAATAACGCAGTTGTTTCAGGGTCAATCCGATCATTTGCCCAGCTTATCAAATTCTTTTGAATATCCAATTGGAGTTTATTAGGCGTATTCGTTAGAACTGTTCTAGATTGAGCGTCAAGCTCGGGCTGATTCACCACAAGGGAGAGAATGATGGACGGAAACACGATCGATCCGGCTGGCGGCTGCCCCGTCACACATGGCGGCAACACCGAGGTCGGCAACAGTGTCACCAAGTGGTGGCCGCGTGCGCTGAACCTGGACATCCTGCATCAGCACGGCGCGCGCACGAACCCGATGGATCCCGACTATGACCACCGCAAGGCCGTCAAGGCCCTGGATTTCGAAGCGGTCAAGGCCGATGTCAAAGCACTGATGACCGACAGCCAGGACTGGTGGCCGGCGGACTGGGGGCACTACGGGGGTTTGATGATCCGTCTCGCATGGCACTCGGCCGGTTCCTACCGCACAGGCGACGGGCGCGGCGGCGCTGGTTCGGGCAACATCCGCTTCGCGCCCCTGAACTCGTGGCCCGATAACGCAAGCCTCGACAAGGCGCGGCGTCTGCTTTGGCCGGTCAAAAAAAAGCATGGCAACGCGCTCAGCTGGGCCGACCTTATCATTCTTGCCGGAAACATGGCCTACGAATCGATGGGCCTTAAGACATTTGGCTTCGGCTTCGGACGGGAAGACATCTGGGGGCCCGAACAGGACGTGAACTGGGGCGCGGAAACCGAATGGCTCGCGCCTTCGGAAAACCGTTATGGGGATCTGGATGATACCTCGACCCTCTACAACCCACTGGCCGCAGTCCATATGGGGCTGATCTATGTGAACCCCGAAGGGGTGAACGGCAATCCCGACCCAGCCCGAACCGCGCTGCACATCCGCGAGACCTTCGCCCGGATGGCCATGGACGACGAGGAAACCGCGGCGCTGACCTGCGGCGGCCATACGGTCGGCAAGGCGCACGGCCGTGGCGCCGTCGACGCCATCGGTGACGCCCCCGAAGGTTGCCCTGTTCACATGCAAGGCTTCGGTTGGGAGAATCCGGGTCAAGAGGGCAAGGCCGCAAATGCCTTTACCTCGGGCATCGAGGGCGCATGGACCCAGCACCCGACGCAATGGGACATGGGCTATTTCGAATACCTCTTCGGATACGAATGGGAGTTGAAGAAATCCCCCGCCGGGGCCTGGCAATGGGAACCGGTCGACATGCCCGAAGACATCAAGCCCGTTGACGCCTCGGACCCGTCGGTCCGTCACAACCCAATGATGACAGATGCCGACATGGCGATGAAGGTCGACCCGATCTACAAAGAGATCTGCCAGAAATTCTTGGCGGATCCCGAGTATTTCGCAGACACATTCGCCCGCGCATGGTTCAAGCTGACACATCGCGACATGGGGCCGAAAGCCAACTACCATGGCCCGGATGTTCCGGCAGAGGAGTTGATCTGGCAGGATCCGATCCCAGCGGGGTCGACCGCTTACGACGTCGATGCGGTCAAGGCAAAGATCGCCGCAAACGGTCTGACAGCGGCCGAGATGATCGCCACCGCCTGGGACAGCGCCCGCACCTTCCGCGGATCTGACAAACGCGGCGGCGCCAATGGCGCACGCATCCGGCTCACCCCGCAAAACGGCTGGGTGGGCAACGAGCCCGAGCGTCTTGCCAAAGTCCTTGGCATTTTGGAGCCCATCGCGGCCGAAACCGGGGCGTCGGTGGCGGACGTCATCGTGCTGGCCGGAAACGTGGGGCTTGAACAGGCGATCAAGACCGCGGGGCACAACATCGCGGTTCCATTCGCCCCAGGCCGCGGCGACGCGACCCAGGCGCAAACCGATGCTGACAGCTTCAGCGTGCTGGAGCCGCTGGCCTGCGGATTCCGCAACTGGCAAAAGGAAGAATACGCGGTCGCGCCCGAAGAGTTGATGCTCGACAAGGCGCAACTTCTGGGTCTGACGGCCGCCGAGATGACCGTGCTTGTCGGCGGTATGCGGGTGCTGGGCACCAACCATGGCGACACCAAGCACGGCGTATTCACCGACCGCGAAGGCCAGTTGACGAGTGACTTCTTCGTCAACTTGACCGATATGTCCTGCAGCTGGCACCCGGCCGAAGACGGCACCTACGAGGTCCGCGACCGCAAGACCGGCGCGGCCAAGTGGACTGCGACCAGCGCTGATCTGGTGTTCGGCTCCAACTCGATCCTAAGGGCCTATGCCGAGGTTTACGCCCAGGACGACAACGCCGAAAAGTTCGTTCGCGACTTCGTGGCGGCCTGGACAAAAGTCATGAACGCCGACCGGTTCGACCTCGTGGCTTAATTTTGAAGTCCGGGCGGTTCTTGCTGCCCGGACATCTTTTCCCCGTATCGCTTTTGAGATTCACTCTCAAACGGCGCGTTTTCCGTTGGTGTCCCAGGGGTCATCGACCTCAAAATCGCATTCGACGTCTTGATCTGGTGTGAGCGAAACCAAGGCACTTCGAGGCGACTGCACTTCGCAGAACGCCGACCAGCCCTCTTTCTTTGTTCAAAGGCGACGCGTAGGTTTTGTTCTGGAAGCGGCCAAGATTCACGACCGTTTTTGTCGGTTTCTCTTGAGCTTAGGCTAAAACTGCCACAAATAGGACGAAACTTAGGCCTTCAGATCAGGAGCCCCCTTGTCCCTCTTTCTTGTCGTCGCCTTGCCCTTTCTTGGCGCGCTCTTACCCGGCCTGATGAATTCCGCGGGGCGGCAGGCCTGTGCGGGCGTCACCTTCACCGTCACGTTGGCAGCACTGATCGGTCTTTTGACCAATGTCCCGGCCGTGATGTCGGGCGAATTGGTCACCGCACGGGTCGATTGGCTGCCGCTGTTGGGTCTGAATGTGACGCTGATGCTGGACGGCCTGGGCCTCTTTTTCGCGGGCCTCATCCTTGGGATCGGACTATTGATCATCGCATACGCGCGGTTTTACCTCGCGCGCGAGGACAATATGGGCGAGTTCTTTACCTATCTGCTGCTATTCCAGGGCGCGATGGTGGGGATAGTCCTGAGTGACAACATCTTGCTATTGCTGGTGTTCTGGGAACTCACTTCGCTATCGTCCTTCCTGCTGATCGGCTATTGGAAACACCTGCCCGAGGGGCGGCAGGGCGCGCGTATGGCATTGGCCGTGACTGGAATGGGCGGTTTGGCGATGATTGGCGGCATGCTGCTGTTGGGCCAGATCGCGGGCAGCTACGACTTAAGCGTGATCCTGCAGAACCGCGCGCTGATCCAAGCCTCGCCGCTCTATGTCCCCGCCCTGATCTTGATCTTGCTGGGCTGCTTCACCAAATCCGCGCAATTCCCGTTCCATTTCTGGTTGCCCCATGCGATGGCCGCGCCCACGCCTGTCTCGGCCTATCTGCACTCGGCCACGATGGTCAAAGCGGGAATTTTCCTGATGGCGCGGATGTGGCCTGTGCTGTCGGGCACGCCCGAATGGTTCGTGATCGTGACAACGGCGGGCTTGACCACGATGGTCCTGGGCGCCGTGATCGCGCTGTTCAAGCATGACCTTAAGGCGCTGCTGGCCTTTTCGACGGTCAGCCATCTGGGGCTGATCACCATGCTTTTGGGCACCGGGACGGCCTTTGGCGCGATGGCGGCGGTGTTCCATATCCTGAACCATGCCACATTCAAAGCCGCACTTTTTATGTCCGCCGGCATCATCGATCACGAGGCGCACACCCGCGACATTCGCAGGCTTGGAGGCCTGCGGCACCTGATGCCAATCACCTTTGGGATCGCGACACTGGCAGCCCTGTCGATGGCGGGTATCCCCCTATTGAACGGCTTTCTGTCCAAGGAAATGATGCTGGAGGAGGCCACGCACACCGTCCTTTTCAACACCCCTTGGCTGGTGCCAGCCCTGGCCACATTCGGCTCGCTCTTCTCAGCTGCCTATTCCTTCCGCCTGATCGGTCATGTCTTCCTGGGGCCAGTACGCAGCGATTACCCCGCAAAGCCGCATGATCCGGGCGCGGGCCTGTGGCTGCCCCCTGCCCTTTTGGTGGTGCCCGTCGTGGTCATCGGTGTCGCCCCCTTCCTGGCCGAGCCGCTGGTCAAGATGGTCACAGCGGCCGTCCTGGGCGGCGCGGCCGAGATGCCCAAAGCGTATCTTAAAATCTGGCATGGATTGGTGCCCGCGCTTTATCTGTCGATGATCGCCATCGGTGGCGGGATCGCGTTGCTGGCGATCTTCGGACCGGCGCTGAAACTTTGGGAAAACACCCGGCGCCCCGAGGCCAAGACGATTTTCGACGCTGTCATTGACAGTGCTGTGGCCCTCTCGCGTCGCGTTGTCCATGGAGCGCACAACGGTGCCTTTACGCGCTATGCCCTCATCATGGCGATCACCGTCCTCGCCGCGGGCTATCACGCATGGACCACTGGCAGTGTGGGGGCCGCAACCCGTGCGATGCAGCCTGCGGGGCCGGTGCCGATCGCGGGCTGGCTTATGCTGACGGCGGCCAGTATTGGCTTGGTGATTTTCCACCGCAATCGACTGCTGTCGCTGATCTTGATTGGGATCGTTGGTCTGATGGTCTCGGTCGGGTTTGTCTTCCTCAGCGCGCCGGATCTGGCGATGACGCAAATCACGGTCGAGGTGGTTACCATAATACTGCTGCTACTCGCGTTGAACTTCCTGCCCAAACGCACCCCGATCGAGAGCACGGTACTGCGCCGCACCCGCGACGCGGCCGTTGCTTTGGCCGGTGGCCTGGCCGCGATGGCATTGTCGTTTCACTACCTTTTGCGCGAAAGCGTCACCACGCCCATTTCCGGATTTCACTTGGCCAACTCTTATAAAGGCGGCGGCGGCACGAATGTGGTCAATGTGATCCTGGTCGATTTCCGGGGTTTCGACACCTATGGCGAGATCATCGTCCTCGGCATCGCTGCCCTGCTGATCTATGCGCTGACCGAGACATTGCTGTCCGGTCCGGTGCGCGCGCGCCTGCTCAATCGGTTGCCGGATCAGCCACATGCGGGCGACATGCATCCGATGATGATGGTTGTACTAACCCGGGTGATCATGCCCGTTGTGCTGATGGTGGGCTTCTATATCTTCCTGCGCGGCCATAACGAGCCGGGCGGTGGGTTTATCGCCGGTCTGGTCGTTTCGATCGCCGTGGTGATGCAGTATATGGCCAGCGGGTTCACTTGGGCCTCGGCCCGGCTGCGCTATCCGTATCATGGGGTGATCGGCACCGGCGTGTTGGTGGCGGGGCTGACCGGCATCGGATCTTGGTTCGCGGGCAAACCGTTTTTGACCTCGTATTTCGAATATGTGCGGATCCCGCCGTTTGAGAAATTCGAACTCGCGACCGCGATGGCGTTTGACCTGGGCGTTTTCCTGACCGTCGTGGGCGCGGTCATGCTGTCGCTTGAAAGCTTCTCGCGCCTGGCCCGCCGTAGCGATATGGAACCAAGCGAGCATCCGATGGACATCGACCCGTCGCGCGATGATCGGTCCACTGCGAAAGGGGGGGCGTGACATGGAACTGCTTGTCGCCTCAGCCATCGGCATCCTGACCGCCGTGGGCCTGTATCTGACCCTGCGCCTGCGGACCTTTCCGGTGATCCTGGGCATCTCGATGCTGACGTATGCGGTTAACGTGTTTCTCTTTGCCTCGGGGCGGCTGACCATCGGCTCGCCGCCCATTTTGCGCGATGGGGTTGCCAGCTACACCGATCCCCTGCCCCAGGCGCTGGTGCTGACCGCGATTGTGATCTCGTTCGGGATGACCGCCGTTGTCGTGATGATCGGCCTTGGCGCCTATCTGGGCTCGGACGACGATCATGTGGATGATCTGGCCGCGCCGTCGGATCCAAGGGGCGAGGACGCGACATGACCCATTGGATCATCGCCCCCGTTGTCCTTCCGGCGATCTTGGCCCCCTTTATCGTGCTTGCGGCGCGCCATCACCTTGGCATCCAGCGGGTGTTCTCGATCACGGGCGTCGCGGCCCTTGTCGCGGTGGCGGCGGGTCTGGCTTGGCAAGCATCGGACGGCACCGTTACCCTGTACCAACTGGGGGATTGGGCCGCGCCCTTTGGCATCGTGCTGGTCGGTGATCGGCTGTCGACGCTGATGGTCCTGCTGACCGCCGTGCTGGCGCTGTTGGTGCTGCTTTATGCCATAGGCTCGGGCTGGGACAGTCGCGGGCGGCATTTCCACGCGCTCTATCAGTTTCAACTGATGGGGATCATGGGCGCCTTTCTGACCGGCGATCTGTTCAATCTGTTCGTGTTCTTCGAGGTTCTGCTGATCGCCTCCTACGGCCTGATGATCCACGCTGGCGGCAACAAACGTCTGCGCGCGGGCGTGCAATATGTGCTGTTCAACTTGCTGGGCTCGACCCTGTTCCTGTTTGCCCTTGGGGCGATCTATGCCGAGACAGGCACACTTAACATGGCGGATCTGGCGCAACGGGCACAGCTAATCGACCCGAGTGCCAGCGTCGGGATCCGTATCGCCGCAGTGCTGCTGCTGTTGGTGTTCGCGATCAAAGCCGCCATCGTCCCGCTGCACTTCTGGCTGCCGTCCAGCTATGCTGAGGCACCCGGCCCGGTCGCGGCCCTTTTTGCGATCATGACCAAGGTCGGCGCCTATGCCATCATTCGCGTCTATACGATGATCTTCCCGCCGCAGCTTGAAGTGACCACCGGTCTGCACGATTTGTGGCTGCTGCCCGCCGCCTTGATCACCGTGGCGATCGGTGCGGCGGGTGTGTTGGCCGCCAAACACCTGGACCGGCTTGTGGCCTTTTCGGTCATAGGCTCAATGGGGATGGTGATGGTGGCCATCGCGATGTTCACCCCGAATAGCATCGCGGCAGCGCTTTACTATATCGTTCACTCCACACTGGCAGCAGCGGCTCTATTTCTGATCGTCGATCTGGTACGCAGCAGCCGCGCGACCCTCGAATTCACAGCGGCACCGCCCATCGCAGGTGCGGCTCTAACCGCTGCCCTGTTCTTCATGGCGGCCATTGCCATGACCGGTCTGCCGCCGCTGTCGGGCTTTGTCGGCAAGCTGCTGATCATGGATGCCGCCTTTCCGATACCGCTGGTGGTTTGGACCTGGGCGATTATCCTTGGCGCCAGTCTGGTTAGTGTTGTGGGGTTTGCACGGGCGGGCAGCACGCTGTTTTGGCGCGCCCAAAGCCTTGCGCCGCCGGCTGATGCGCCGACACCTCCCGCGCCTGCGACATTGTCCTTTGTCGCCGTGAGCGGGCTGCTGGCTCTGCTGGTCGCGCATACCGTCTTTGCCGGGCCGGTCCACGCCTATATGACGGCCATGTCCGCGCAGCTTTTCGCGCCCACACCTTATATCTCGACCGTTCTGGACACGCCTGGCAAGATGAGCACCCCGAAGGAGGCGCATTGACATGATCAAAGCATTCCGCTGGCTGCTGCCCCACCCGCTGTTGACGCTTTTGCTCGCCGTGGTCTGGGTCTTGCTGCAAAATACCGTCTCGGCCGGGATGGTGGTCTTCGGCTTGATCCTGGGGGTGATCATCCCTTGGGGGACCGCCGCCTGGTGGCCCGATACCCCGCGGGGCTTTCGTCTGTGGCGGATGATCACCTATAGCCTCATCGTGATGTGGGACATCATTGTCGCCAATGTGCATGTCGCCTGGATCGTGCTGACCCGCCCAAATTCACAGCTGCGCTCGGCTTGGGTCGTCGTGCCACTGGACCTGCGCCAGCCCGAGGCGATCACCATCCTGGCGGGGACCATCACGCTGACGCCTGGCACCGTCTCGGCGGATCTGTCGGACGAGGGGCACAGCTTGTTGGTGCATGCGCTGGACACCGGCAATCCGGACGGGGTGCGCGACGAGATCAAACAGCGCTATGAGCGTCGCCTGAAGGAGATTTTCGCATGAGCCTCGCCACCGATCTGATGAACGCAGCCCTGATCATTGCCTTTGTTGTCGTCGCACTTGCGCAAATTATGTCGATGATCCGATTGGTGATCGGGCCCAACACGGGTGACCGGATCCTGGCCCTGGACACGATGGTCGTCAACGCCATCGGTTTGATCGTGCTGCTGGGGATCCACCAAGGCACCCAGATCTATTTCGAGGTGGCCTTGATCATCGCGATGCTTGGCTTCGTCTCGACCGTGGCCTACGCGCGGTTTGTCCTGCGGGGGGACATTATCGAATGACACTCCAGATCATCGCCACCTATGCCGTCGCCCTTAGCCTGCTGATCGGGGCGATTTTCACGCTTGCCGGCGCCATCGGCCTGCTGAAGTTTAACGACGCGATGACACGGCTGCATGCGCCGACCAAAGTGGGGACCATGGGGGTGGGCGCGCTTTTGCTGGCCTCGATCATACATGCCCACATCTTTGGCGAGGGATCGATGCATGAGCTGCTGATCATGGCTTTCCTCTTTGTCACCGCGCCGATTTCGGCCAATTTCATCGCCAAAGTGAATATGCACAAAAAATCATGCGTCACCCCGCCGTCACCACCGCGCGATGACACCTGGTCCACGCTGAGTGTGCCAAAACTGGATGGCGAAGGGGCCGAGGTGAAACAGACCTGAGGCCGCGAGATAAGGACGCCAGCACATGAGCGACGACCGCCTAACGGCCCTGGAAGAGGCCCTGGCCCATCAAACAGCCGTCGTGGAGGATCTGTCGGAGGTTGTCCACCGCCAGGCCGTGCAAATCGACCGCTTGGACCGCCGTGTTGCGCTGCTGATGCAACGCGCCGCCCAGGCCGAGGCTGACGAAACACCCGGGACCGTACCGCTGGCCGACCAAAAACCACCTCATTATTGATCCAAAGGCGCCCCCGCGAACGCGGGGGCAAGTCCAATCTCCCCACCCCCGCATTCGCGGGGGTGGGGCCCGCCGCCCTACATGGATCTAGCACGTCCCATTTTTGCCTTCGTGGCAAAGAGCGTCCGTGGAAGATATCGAGTTCAGGCTTAAAGCCGGGCGCCACACCGCTAAAACTCTTCCACATGCGCGACGCCAGCCACGTGTTTGATCGCCCCTTTGATCTGCGGCGTGATCGGGTATTTTGTGGGCAGCGCGATCTCGACCTCGCCCGGCAGATCGGGATGCATGAGGATCAAATTCACCGGCCCGCCCGCGCGCACCTGACCCGTGGCGGCCTCGTCCAGCCGGGTCGCGACGGACGCCACCGCACTGGGGTCGTTCACAAAGATCTTAAGGCCCGCGGGATCGGCACCCGCCACCGCGTCGTCAATCGGCTGCACGCCCCGGGCCAACAGCTTGAGCTGATCGCTCTCCAAATTGGCCTCGACGGCCAGCACCACATTTGCCCCAGGTTCGAGATAGTCGCGGTATTTCTCAAGCGTGTCCGAAAACACGGTCACTTCATACAAACCCGTCGGGTCGCTCAGTTGCACAAAGGCGAACCGATTGCCCCGCGCCGACTTACGCTCTTGCCGACCGGCCACGGCCCCTGCGATCTTGGCCGCTTGCGGCCCCTGCCGCACTTTTTCGGTCAACTCCGCCAGGGTCAGCACCCGCTGGCGCTTGAGCGGGCCTTGGTAGTCATCCAGCGGATGCCCTGACAAATAGAACCCGACCGCCTGATGTTCTTGACCCAGCCGCTCGGTGGCTAGCCAGTCCTCGGGTTCAGGCAAACGCGGACTGGGCAGATCAGCGCCACCATCGCCAAACATGCTGATCTGGTCCGAGGCCTTGTCTTCATGCGCCGCCGCCGAATAGGCGACCAGTTGATCCACACTCTCCAGCATCTTACGACGATTGCTGTCGAGCTGATCGAAGGCGCCCGCGCGGGCCAGCATCTCGACCGGACGTTTGCCGATCCGCTTCAGATCCACCCGCCGTGCCAGGTCGAAGACATCGCGAAACGGCCCCGCCTCGCGCGCCGCGACGATCATGCGCATCGCCTCGACACCTACGTTTTTCAGACCCCCCAAGGCATAAGCAATCTTGCCATCGACCACGCCAAAGGTCGCATGGCTTCGGTTGACGCACGGCGGGATCATCTCGATCTCCAGCCGGTCGACCTCTTGCTTATAGACGTTCAGCTTATCGGTCAGATGCAGGTCGCAGTTCATCACGGCAGCCATGAATTCGACCGGGTAATTCGCCTTCAGCCAGGCCGTTTGATAGCTGACAACGGCATAGGCGGCGGCATGGCTTTTGTTGAAGCCGTAGTTCGCGAATTTGTCGAGCAGGTTCCAAACCTCGAGCGCCTTGTCCTTGTCGACGCCATTGCTCGCCGCGCCTTCCAGGAACTTCGGCCGTTCGGCGTCCATCGCCTCTTGGATCTTTTTGCCCATGGCGCGGCGCAGCATGTCGGCCCCGCCCAAGGAGTACCCGGCCATCTTCCGGGCGATCTCCATCACCTGTTCCTGATAGACGATAATCCCCTGCGTCTCGTCCAGGATGCCGTCGATCAGCGGGTGGATCCCCTCGCGGTCCTCGCGCCCGTTTTTGACATTGCAGAATTTGGGGATGTTCTCCATCGGGCCTGGGCGGTAGAGGGCCACAAGCGCGATAATATCCTCGATCGTGTCCGGCTTCATTTGCCGCAGCGCGTCTTTCATGCCGCTGCTTTCCACCTGGAACACAGCAACCGTTTCGGCCTTGGCATAGAGGTCATAGGCCTTGGGATCATCCAGCGGGATCGCCCCGATATCCACCTCGACCCCACGCGCCTTCAGCAAATCCAAAGCGTTCTGAATGACCGTCAGCGTCTTAAGCCCAAGGAAGTCGAACTTCACCAGACCCGCAGCCTCGACCCACTTCATATTAAACTGCGTTGCGGGCATGTCCGAGCGCGGGTCTTGGTAAAGCGGCACCAATTCATCCAGCGGCCGGTCCCCGATCACCACACCAGCGGCATGGGTCGAGGCGTTGCGCAGCAGACCTTCTACCTTGCCCGCGTAGTCCAGCATCCGCGCGACAACCTCCTCGCGCTTAGCCTCCTCGCGCAGGCGGGGCTCGTCGGCCAGCGCCTTTTCGATGCTGACCGGCTTGACCCCCTCAACCGGGATCAGCTTTGAAAGGCGATCCACTTGTCCGTAGGGCATTTGTAGCACCCGGCCGACATCCCGCACGGCCGCCTTGCTGAGGAGCGCACCGAAGGTGATGATCTGTGCCACCCGGTCACGCCCATATTTCTGCTGCACATAGGCGATCACTTCCTCGCGGCGATCCATGCAGAAATCGATGTCGAAATCGGGCATCGAGATCCGCTCGGGATTCAAAAACCGCTCGAACAGCAACCCATACCGCAGCGGATCCAGATCTGTGATCGTCAGCGCATACGCCACAAGCGACCCGGCCCCCGACCCCCGCCCCGGACCCACCGGAATGTCCTTTTCCTTGGCCCATTTGATGAAATCGGCCACGATCAGGAAATAGCCCGGAAACCCCATCCCCTCGATCACGTCCAACTCGAACTCGAGCCGTTTCTCGTAGTCCTCGACCTGGGCCGCGTGGGGGATCACCGCCAGCCGCGCCGCCAGCCCGGCCCGCGACTGGCGCTTCAGCTCCTCAACCTCGTCCTCGGCGAACTTCGGCAAGATCGGATCGCGGGTCGTCGCCCGGAAGGCGCAGCGCCGGGCGATCTCGACCGTATTCTCCAAAGCCTCGGGCAGGTCGGAAAACAGGCGCTCCATCTCCTCAGCGCTCTTGAAATAATGCTGATCGGTCAACTGCCGTCGCGGGGCGGATTGATCCACATAGGCGCCCTCGGCAATACAAATCAGCGCATCATGCGCCTCGTACATTGCCGATTTGGGGAAATAAACATCATTGGTGGCGACCAGCGGCAGATCCATCGCATAGGCCATTTCGACGAAACCGGGCTCGGTTTCCGCCTCGGCCGGTGTCCGCGCGTGCCCTTCCGTCGGGTGCCGCTGCAGCTCCACATACAGCCGATCCCCAAAGATCCCGGCCAGCCGCGCCATCAGCGCCTCGGCCGCAGGCCGCTGCCCGTCGCGCAACAGCTGCCCCACCGGGCCATACGCGCCACCGGTCAGGCAAATCAGCCCCGCGCTATGCGCCTCCAACTGTGCCAAGGTGACATGCGGCAAAGCCTCGTTGCTCTCCAACCAATAGGCACTGCTCAGCTTGAGCAGGTTCAGATACCCAACCTCATCCTGCACCAGCAGAACCACGGCCCGTGGGGCGGCCACCCGCTGCCCCGGGCGCGGCGTTTCGCCCACCGCCACAGGTAGTTGCGCCCCCAAGATGGGCTGAACCCCCGCCTTCGCCGCGTTTTCCGAGAACTCAAGCGCCGCGAACATATTCCCACTGTCCGTCACCGCCACTGCGGGCATACCCGCGCTCGCGGCCATCCCTGGCAGGGCCTTCACCTGCACCGCCCCCTCCAACAGGGAATAGGCCGTGTGCACACGCAGATGAATGAATCGCGGATCGCTCATAGGCGTGACGCTAGACCATTCTCCGACCCTTGGTCCACCGCCGCATGAAGCGGACGCCGTCCCTAAATCCATGATCCGCCGCTAAAGCCATATTGTCGCCAAAGACCAAAGGCAGATGCCAAAGGGTCACTTGTCAGGAGTTCCAGATGCCCTTCACCTATTCCCAATTCATCGACCTTGGCGCGGTGTACGAATTTCCAGGCGGGGCGGTGACCACGGATTTCGACCAAGATGGGCTGCCGGAACTTACCTTCATCCGCTTCACGGTCCCCGGCGGCATCGACCAACCGCTCCCGATTTTCGAGGTGCAGCGCGACGGCACGCTGATCAACATCGCCCCTGAAGTGATTGTCGGCGGCAGCGCCACCTCGGACTTCGGCCGCGAGATCTTGGTCGACGACATCAATGGCGATGGATATGACGATCTGATCATCGCTGATCATGGCTTTGACGCCGATCCCTTCCCAGGCGCACGCAATACGGTTCTGATCTCTAACGGCAAAGGGCGTCTGATCGACCGTTCTGATCGACCGTTCTGACGCCTTCTCGAAGACCGATGATTTCACACACTCGGTCGCCATCGGTGATATTGATGGGGATGGTCGGGTCGACATCTTCTTCAACAACCTTGGCGTGGACGCATCTTACGTCGCCACGATCCGCAACGACGGTGGGGTCACTTTCGACGCCATCCCCCTGCCGGGCCGAGTCGATTCCTTCACCACCGTCGAGCTTGCCGATCTCGATGGCGACGGCGACGACGAGGTGATCCTGGGCCGCGATGAAAACGTCGATCGCGGCGCGAATTCGGTGATCGCTGAGTGGAATGGCACCGGTTTCGATCTGACCGAACTGCCGCGCAACAATGCCTTCGGGCCGAACCACCCTATGATCAACCTGGACACCAATGTGCTGGACATCAACGGCGACGGTCGCAAGGACATTGTGTTCCTGCAAACCAGCGCCGATACGCTTTACTCTGGGATGACCGTTCAATTCCTGATCCAGAAAAGCGACGGTAGCTTTCAGGACAAAACCGCGACCTATATGAACGCGATCGATATGGATTTCCCCAATACGGCCTTCGACCGCTGGGCCAGTGACGTCCAATTCGCGGATCTGGATCAGGACGGCGATTTGGACTTCGTTATCCAATTCGCCTTCCCCGAAGGGCACCGCGTGTTCCTGCAAGACGACACGGGCACGTTCAAGTTTTCGCAAAACGACATCGGCGGCTCCAATGAAAGCCTCACCCTGGTTGACTATGACTTCGATGGCGTGGACGAGATCGCGGCGATCTCACCCGGCTTCGTGGTCATCTACGACAACGAGGAACTGCCACGCGACCTGATCTACAAAGGCGACGCGGGTTTGAACATTTTCGTCGGCACCGATGCTGACGAGGTTTTCCAGGGCTTCGGCGCCCGCGACACAGTCGAGGCTGGCGGCGGCAACGACATGATCAAGGGCGGTGATGGCAACGACAAATTGTTTGGCGAGGGCGGCGATGATGTCATCGACGGCGGCGCGGACCGCGATCGCATTTTGGGCGGTGCGGGCGATGATCGCATCCGCGGCGGCGACGACAAAGACCGCTTGATCGGAAATGCAGGCGATGATGTGCTGAACGGCGGCGGGGCCCGCGACAAAATCTCGGGCGGCGGCGACAATGACGTGATCAAGGGCGCTGAGGGAAGCGATCTGTTGCTAGGCGGCGGCGGCAATGACCGGCTTGAAGGGGGCACCGGCGCCGACAAACTGAACGGGGGGCGCGGCAACGACAAGCTCAAAGGCGGTGCGGACGCGGACACATTCTCGTTCAGCCAAAATGGCGGCGACGAGGGAGTATCCGAAACTCTGTGTATGAGGCTTAGCCCATGCGGTTTCGACGGGTCATTTATTGAACCGTTCTGGGTATAGGATAGCGAACTGATTTCGAGCGTCCACCCATTGTCTGACACACCTACCAGCCTTCTCGAAGCTGCGGATCGCCAGATAGATCAGCTTTGTGGCGGCATCGTCGGTTGGAAAGCTGCCGCGCGTTTTGGTCGTTTTGCGGATGACCCTATTCAAGCTTTCAATAGCATTCGTGGTGTAGATGATTTTCCGAACTGCTGGCGGGAAGGCAAAGAATGGGATGACTTCCTGCCATGCGCGCCGCCATGAGGGTGCGATTGAGGGGTATTTCTGGCCCCATTCGGCCTCGAAATCATCGAGAGCTTTCGTGGCCTCGGTATCATCCGTGGCTTGGTAAACCCGTTTCAGGCTTTTGGCGACATTCTTGCGGTCTTTCCACCCGCAGAAGTTCAGGGAATGGCGCACGAGATGCACGATACACGTCTGGACGGTCGTGTCCGGGAACGCGGCATTGATAGCATCAGGGAAGCCCTTGAGGCCATCCACAACGGCGATCAGGATGTCTTCGACGCCCCGGTTGCGCAGATTATTCATCACCGAGAGCCAGAATTTGGCCCCTTCATTATTGGCAATCCACAGACCCAAAACCTCGCGTTCGCCTTCTGACGTAACGCCCAGGGCCACGTATACGGCCTTGTTTTTAACCTGTCGGCTTTCCGCGTCGCGGATTTTGACCCGAAGCGCATCGAGGAAAACAATCGGATACATCGGCTCCAGAGCGCGGTTCTGCCAGTCCGAAACCTCCTCCAAGACGGCGTCGGTGACGCGGCTGACCAAGTCGGCGGAAACCTTCAGGCCATAAACTTCTTCAAGGTGGGCGCGGATATCGCGGGTCGACAATCCGGCGGCATAAAGACCAATGATCTTATCATCCATCCCGTCGATCCGGGTTTGGCCTTTCGGGATAAGTTCCGGCTTGAAACTACCATCACGATCACGCGGAATGTCGATGGGTACCGCGCCGTCATTGCCCTTCAAGACTTTGCGCGCTGAACCATTGCGCCGGTTGGCCTGTTGTGAGGCAGGCTCGCCATGCGGCTCATAGCCCAGGTGCTCAGTCAGTTCAGCACCCAGCATCCGCTCCATAAGCCGAACCTTCAGCTCCTTCATCAGGCCTTTGTCGCCTAGCAGATCCTCGGGCCGCTCAACGCCGCTAAGCAGATCGTCTAGTAATTCTTTGGAAATCGTCATTGTCGTCATGCTCCTTCGTTGGTGAAGCATGGGCCAATTTACTCATACACAGAAGGTCGGACACTCTCTGATAATCTGCCAGCTCACGCTTATTCTTCATTGTAATAAAATGTTTTGCAAAACGCGCGATATCTGGTGAGTAATCGCCGCTTGTTGTGGCGGCCCTGCAGCGCTTTTCAGCGTACCCATGATCCAGTTGGCGATATAGTCTAGTATAGGACTCTTTGAAACTAGAATTATTGGGATGAAGTCCAAACGGCTCTACCAGAGCTTCGCAAACTGCATGAAACACCCCATAATACAAATCACTTGTTGCCCGCCTAAGATTTGCCTCGCTGCGGACAGTCATATCCTCTAGACGAGCTTTGGCAACTCGAACAAGCTCATCACTCAGCCGCAATATGCTTCTCGTCCGTATCTTCCTGAAAATCCACTACAGGAAAGGGCGCTTCCGCCGATCTGTCCGTTAGCCAAATGGCGTCAAGGACTTGTTCCATCTCATCCACTGTAAGACTGTCCTCAGAGGTATATATGACCTTTATTCGAATGACAGGATTTCCATCATCATTATCCAACAAGCGACTCTCAACTGAAATTACCCGGTCAGAGCCCAGCTGCCTCGACACGATATCTTCGATCATTTCGTTGGTTATATGAGACGAGAGTTCCATAATGAATAGAACCACAAAAACAGTACAAAGGGAATCTGCTGAAACAAAGATTCATTAGGTCAGCATATATTACCTAATTAGCCGATTAAGAAGAACTAAGGCCACAGTCATCACTGCGGCCTCTGGTCGCCCCTATGACATATCAAGCTGCCACATCCGCATCCCAAGCGAATTTTTGGAAGGGCGCGTCGACCGGTGTGTCGAACAGGTGGTTCACGTAGTTTGACATCACCTTTTGGCTGACGATCAGGATCACGTCGAGAACGGCGCGGTCGCCAAAGCCAGCGGCGGCGAAGGCAGTGCGGTCTATGTTGCTGACCTGACCCCGGCTGCGCAGAACCGACAGGGTGAAGCTGCGCAGGGCTTCCAAGCGCTCGTCACCCAACGGCCCGCCGGTGCGCAGCGCCTCGATCACATCAGTATGCACGCCGTCCATATGGGCGATGGCCGTGTGGGCGGGAACACAGTAGTGGCACGCGTGCTCGACATTCACGGTTTGCCAGACGACGGTGCGTTCGGTGGCGCTGAATTGGGTGCCCAGAACGACCAACTCATGGGTTTTTTGATAGGCCTCCAACAGGGCAGGGCTTTCGGCCATGACAGCGTGCAGGTTGGGGATCATCCCGAAGGCCTTTTGCGATTTTTTCAGCAGGGGTTGAGCATCGGCCGGGGCGGTGTCGAGCGTGTGAAGGGTGGGGGTGGTCATCTGTCATCTCCTGCGTTTTGCGTTAGGACAGATGTGGCGGCGCATTATACGTCGCAATGCAGGCGCAAGAGCTTGTGATAGCGGCGTGAATTAACGCCGCGTCAGGCGCGGGGCGGCAAGGCCGAGCAGGGCCATAGCCCAGAATAAAGCGCCTTTACCGTGATCGGACAGGCTGACTTGGCTTTGAAAGGTGATCAGCCGGATCAAGCGGCCCGGGTCGGGCCATTTGATGACCCATTGCACGGGCAGGCCGTCAAAGATTTGCAGGTAATAGGTGTAATAGATCTGCGGCGAGAGCCATATGAATAGGGCAAACAGCACTGCGGCGATGGCTACCCGGATCAGCGGGCTTCGGCGGCGGGTCAGACGATAGGTCAGCCACAACAGGGCAACAGAGAGGACGGCCGTGATGGCCAGCACGCCAGCTTGTCCAGCGGGCGAGAGCGTGAAGAGGCTGTCTTGTTCGTACATGCGGGCGGCGGTTTCAGCCCGGCGACATGCCGCGCAGACGCTCGGACCGGCGGCGCAGGATCTCGACCATGGTCAGCAGGCCGATGGACAGGACCACCAGGATCGTGGCCACCGCCAGGATCGTCGGGCTGATCTGCTCGCGCAATCCGGTGAACATCTGCCAGGGCAGCGTCTTTTGTCCGGCCGAGCCGACGAAGAGCACCACCACCACCTCGTCAAACGAAGTGATAAAAGCGAACAACCCGCCTGAGATCACGCCCGGCAGGATCAGCGGCATTTGCACCTTGAAGAAGGTGGTCAACGGGTTCGCCCCCATATTCGCGGCCGCCCGGGTCAGGGATTGATCGAACCCCACCAGCGTGGCGGTGACGGTGATGATCACGAACGGAATGCCTAGTGCTGCATGCGCCAGCACCACCCCAAAATACGTCCCCTGCAGCCCGATCCGACTGTAGAAGAAATACATGCCCGCCGCCGAGATAATCAGCGGTACGATCATGGGCGAGATCAGGATGGCCATGATCGCCCTACGAAACGGCACATGCGGTTGGCTGAGGCCAATGGCCGCCAGCGTCCCGAAGCCCACCGACAGCAGCGTCGCGGCGGGCGCGATGCGGACCGAATTCCACAGGGCGTTCTGCCAGTCCGAGTTGGTGAAGAAATCGTCGTAGTGCTTCAACGAATAGCCCTCGGGGCTGAAACTCAGCATCTCGGGCGTAAAGGTGAAGAAGTCCTGCGCGTTGAACGACAGCGGCATGACCACCACAATCGGTGCGATCAGGAAGAAAAAGATCACCCCGCAGATTACCCTGAAGGCGTGGTGCCACAGGACCTGGGCGGGTGTGGCATAGGGTGGGACCCCGGCCCGATACCGCCCCTCGGCCAGCCAAAAGATCAGCCAGCCAAAGAACCACCCGGTGGCCGCGCCCAGCACCGCGCCGGGAGCACCGACAAAGACCAGCCCCAACAGCCCCAGCACCACGATCAGAGCCCAGGTGGCCGCACGGCGTTGAGGGAAGGCGCTTAACAAGCCAAAGGCTAACCCGCCGGCGATGATGGCGCCCAGGATCACGCCTAAGATGCCTGATCCCTGCGACGTGCCCGCGAACAGCCCGAAAAATGCGCCAAATGCAGAGGTGACCGAAGCCACAAAAGGTGTCGTTTGGGGTCTAAGTGCAACGATAGCCATGCCTCAGCCCCCAAGCTTTACGTTGTCGATGCCAACGATCCGGTCATAGGCGTAGTAAAGGATCAGCACTGCCCCCAATAGGATCGATCCCAACGCGGCCGCCAATCCCCAGTTCAGCGAGCTGGAAATGTGATAGGCGATCCGGTTCGAGATAAAGATGCCGCTGGTGCCACCAACCAGCTCGGGCGTGATGTAATAGCCGATGGACAGAATGAACACGAGGATTGACCCAGCACCGATCCCCGGCACCGACTGCGGGAAATAGACCCGCCAGAACGCGGTCCAATTCGTTGCCCCCAGGGATTTCGCCGCCCGCAGATAGCTGGGCGGGATGGTCTGCATCACCGAATAAAGCGGCAGGATCATGAACGGCAGCAGGATATGGGTCATGGCCACGATGGTGCCGAACTGATTGTTGATCATCACCAGCCGCCCGGCGTTATCGACCAGCCCCAGCCACACCAGCGTGTCGTTGATCACCCCCTGCTGCTGCAACATCACCTTCCAGGCCGAGGTGCGGACCAGCAGCGATGTCCAAAACGGCAGCAGTACCAAGATCATTAACAGGTTCGCGGTGCGCATCGGCAGGTTGGCCAGCAGCCAGGCGACGGGATAGCCCAACAAGATGCAGCTGCCGGTGATCACCAGCGACAGGAACAGCGTGCGCAGGAACAGCTTGATATAGATTTGAACGTCTTCATCGACCGCCTGGATCCCCTCGGGGCCCAGTTCCAGGTCGACGGCATTCAGAAAGTACCCCCCCGTGTAGTTGGGGGCATAGGTTTGGATGGTCTTCCAAATGTCCGGATCGGCCCAATCCTTGTCAATGTCGACGAACTGCTCTTGAATATTGATCGGCTCGAAACCGGCAACATTGGCGGCCAGGGGGCCGGGCGCGGCGGACAGGTTACCCGTTGCCAGCTCGGTATAGAGCGTGGTGTACAGGATATCGGGGACGTCTTCCTTGGCCGGATCATCGCCCTCGACCTCGGTCAGAAAGGTGGTCCATCGGTCCCAGGTCCTGGCGGTCAGCGGCAGCGCGTCGCGTATCGCGGCGTCGTCGAAGGCGGCAATCCAGGTCGCGGGGTCTGCGATCAGCGGATTGCTCTCTTCAAACTGCTTGCCGTAGGTATCGGTATCGAAACGGCCCACGCGGCGGCCGGATTTGCGAAACAACGAGGAGATGCCGGTCATCTGATAGTTCAGACGCGTGCCCAGGCGGGTGTGCTGCTTTTGCTCGGCGGCCAGGAACAGGTCGACGTAAAGCGCCAGAAAAACCGTCTCGCCCGGCGCCTCGCCGGTCGTCGCATCCCAGTCCGACAGGGCGGTGACGGTTTCGGGGATGGTCTCGGACACGATCTGGTTTTCGACCGAGCGGAACAGCATATCGGCGATCGGCGCGATAAAGGTGATCAAAACAAAGATCAGCAGGGGCGCGATCAGCATCAACGCGCGCAGCTTTTGCCGGCGCAGGGCACGATGAAGCGATTTTTTCAGCGGGGTGCCGTCGGCGGCGGTCAAAGGGCCCGCGGCGGCCCTGATGGGCTCGGCCGGGGCAGTCGGCGCAAGGGGTCCTGCGGTCGCGTCGGTCATGGCTGCCCCTCGATAATCACAATGTCGGATTGTGCGGTCGCCTTGCGGATTGCCGCCGCTTCCTGATAGGCGGTTGAGCGATAACAGGCCAGCGCGGTGTCGTAATCCGCGAACTCAACGACGACGTGGCGGTCCTTTTGTGGTCCTTCGGGCGCCTCATGGCGGCCACCACGCACAAGGAAAGTGCCGCCGTATTCGGCAATCACCGGCGTGTCCAGTCGGATATAGTCAGCATACCGCTCAGAGTCCGTTACGGTGACGTGGACGATCCAATAGCCCTTTGGCATGTCATCACCCCTGTACGAAAAGGCGGGGCCGTTTTGGCCCCGCCTTGGGATGGTTTACTGCGCCAGCCACGCCTGGAACTTGGCGTCCAGGTCGTCGCGATAGTCTGCCCACCACTCGTAATTGTTGACGAAGGTGTTCTCGGCATTGTTCGGATCGGTCGGCATATGGGGTGCCATGTCGATGCCCAAGGTGGCGTGCTTGCCGACCAGCGGTGCCGAGGACGCACGCGCCGGACCGTAGGAGATATACTTGGCCTGATCCGCCAGACGCTGGGTGTCGGTGGCGAACATCAGATAGTCCATCACCCGGGCCAGACGATCCTCGGGCAGACCGGCGGGGACGATCCATCCGTCCAGGTCGAACATCTGCCAATCCCAAGCCATGCCGACCGGCTGCCCCTGCTCGGCGATCAAGCTAAACAGACGCCCGTTAAAGGTCGAGCCCATGAAGATCTCGCCATCGGCCAGCAACTGCGGCGTCTCGGCGCCCGCCGACCACCAGATCGTCTGATCCTTGATCGTGTCCAACTTGGCAAATGCCCTTTCCTGACCCTCTTCGGTCTCGAGCACGTCGTAAACTTCCTCGTAGGGCACACCATCGCACAACAGCGCCCATTCCATATTGGCGATGGGCCGCTTGTTGAGCGCGCGCTTGCCCGGATAGGTCTCTAGGTCGAAAACATCGCAGGCGCCGGTTGGCGGTTCGACGCCCGCAGGGACCATGTCGGTGCGATAGCCGAAGGTCGTGGAAAACACGATCTGCGGAATAAAGCAGTCCGAGGCAATCGTATCGCCGAAATCGTCGCTGGCCGAGGTGCCGTCGGGTGCTGCGGCCAGAACGGCATCGTGGTCGATCTCGAGCGCTAGGCCTTCGTCGCACAGACGGATCGCGTCGGCGGCCTCGGCATCGACCAGGTCCCAGGTGATGTTCCCGGCCTCGTTCATTGCGCGCAGCTTGGCCACGGCCTCGGGCGAGCTTTCGTCATTAATGATCGAAATGCCGGTCTTTTCGGCATAGGGGTCGTGATAGGCATTCTGCTGCGAGGCGGAATAGGCCCCACCCCAGGACACGATGGTCATCTCGTCGGCCATATGGCCATCGGCCAGAACCGATCCGGCCGTGACGACCAGCGCGGCCGAGGCCAAAAGTGCTGCGGTTACTTTCATAAGGAGGACTCCCTTGTTTCTCCCGTTGGAATTACGGCGGCGCTTTGGTGCAGGACGCCGGTCGAATCCGCGCGATGTGCGCGTTAGTCTGGTCGTGGCCGAGCACTCAGGCATCAAGCGCCCGGCAATCTTCGGCTTGCCAGCCGATCTCCACCGTCTGCCCCGGTTCCAGCCGCACCTGATCGGGCGCGTTGCGGGTTTTGACGATGAAATCTTCGATGCCCGCGACACGCAGCCGCGTGCGGAAAATATCGCCCATATAGATGAACTCCAGCACCTCGGCCTTGAGCGTATGGGCGCCCTCGGCCAGCCTGTCGGTGTTAAACTCGACCCGTTCGGGCCTGATCGACACTTTGGTCCGCTCGCCCGGCTGACTGACATTCACCGGCTTGGTGTCGATCAGCGAGCCGTCGTCCAAGCGGACCAACGCGATACCGCCGTTGATCTCCTGCACCACCCCTTCAAGCGTGTTATTCTCACCGATGAACTGGGCAACGAAGCTGTTCTCCGGGCGCTCGTATAGCTCGTCTGGTGGCGCCAACTGCTGGATCCGGCCGTCGTCGAAGACAGCGACCCGGTCAGACATCGTCAGCGCCTCGGTTTGATCGTGGGTGACATAGACGACGGTGATGCCCAGTTGGTGCGCTAGATTGGTGATCTCGAACTGCAACGTCTCGCGCAGCTGTTTGTCCAGCGCGCCCAGGGGTTCGTCCATCAGCACCAACTCAGGCTCGAACACCAGGGCGCGCGACAAGGCGATGCGCTGTTGCTGGCCACCAGACAGTTGCGCGGGACGGCGCCCGCCGAATTCACCCATCTGGACCATATCAAGCGCGCGCTTGACCTTGGTTTCACGGTCCGCCTTGCCGATCTTGCGCACCTCCAGCGGAAAGGAAAGGTTCTCGGCCACCGTCATGTGAGGGAACAGGGCGTAGTTCTGAAACACCATGCCGATGCCGCGCTTGTGCGGCGGGATGTTGTTGATTGGCTGACCATCCAGCATGATCTCGCCATGGGTGGCGGTCTCAAAACCCGCAAGCATCATCAGGCACGTGGTCTTGCCCGAGCCCGAGGGGCCCAGCATGGTCAGAAATTCGCCCTTTGGCATGGAAAGATTCAGGTCTTTGACGACGAGCGTCTCGCCATCATAGCTTTTTTGCACGCGTTCAAAAGCGACGAACGCGTCGGTGCTGCCATCTGCCAAATCTGGCTCCCTGTGTTTGCCGCGGCGGTGTGTCCCGCCTTGTGACACGGTATTAAAGGCGCTCTGCGGCGCAGATGCAACCATATTGGATAAGTCGCGCCGCCTGTGACCAAAATGCGCGCCTTACGGCGCAAGTCTTTTGAGCGCTGACGCGCGGTTTGGCGCCCTGCAGCGACAGTTCGACCCCAGAACCCGAGGGAGACTCAGGGGTCGACGATGTTTTTCGCGGGTCCATAGGGGAAGCCGGTGATGTTTTCGGCCCCGTCCGCGCCCACAACCAGGATGTCGTGCTCGCGGTAGCCGCCCGCCCCAGGGGTGCCCTCGGGGATCCACAGCATCGGTTCCATCGAGACGACCATGCCCGGCGCTAGCACGGTGTCGATGTCTTCGCGCAATTCCAGCCCGGCCTCGCGTCCGTAGTAGTGCGACAGAATGCCAAACGAGTGGCCATAGCCGAACGAGCGGTATTGCAGCAGGTTTTGATCGGCGAGGAAGCGGTTCAACTCGTCACAGATTTGCGTGCAGGTCATGCCCGGCTTGATCAGGGATAGACCCAATTCATGGGTGGCGACATTGGCTTGCCAGATTTTGAGTGTGGCGGCGTCCGGCTCGCCAAGGGTCAGGCTGCGTTCCAGCGCGGTGTAATAGCCCGAGATCATCGGAAAACAGTTCAGGCTGAGAAGGTCACCGGGCTGCAGCGCGCGGGTGGTAACCGGGTTATGCGCCCCGTCGGTGTTCAGCCCGGATTGAAACCAGACCCAGGTGTCGCGAAGCTCAGATTTGGGGTGGGCACGCGCGATCTCAAGCTCCATCGCATCGCGGCCTGCCATGGCGACGTCGATCTCGCGGGTGCCGGGGCGAATGGCGTCGCGGATAGCCGCCCCGCCGATATCGGCGATACGGGCGCCTTCGCGGATCAGGGCGATCTCCTCGCGGGATTTGATCATCCGGCTGACCATCGTGTCAGGGGCGATGTCTATCAATTCCGGGGCGTTCAGCATATCGCGAAGGGTGTCGCGGGCGCTGAGGGTGAGGTGATCGGCCTCGATCCCGAGGCGATTGTCGGTCGTCAAGGTGGCGACGGCCCGCCAGAAATTGTCGCGTTGCCAGTCGGTGTAGGTGATGTTGGCGCCATGGCAGCGGCGCCAGGGTTGGCCTGCGTCGATATTGGCCGAGACCGTGGTGCACGCGGTCTGGGTGACGACACAGCCATAGGGACGGCCGAAACTGCAATAGAGAAAGCCCGAATAATACGCGATGTTGTGCATCGAGGTCAGCAATACTGCGGGAATATCCCGGGCGGCCATGATCGCGCGCAGGGCGCTTAGGCGGCGGTCATATTCAGCCGCGGAAAAGGGCAGCGGCGCTTTGGGACCGTTTTGGGTGGTAAAATGGGCGGGGCGTGTGTTGGACATGGAGCACTCCTTTGGCCGGGCATTAGGCAGGGGTGCCGATGGTGTCAATGGGGCAGTTGGGGTGAGCCCGGGACAGGGCGGGTACTGCAAAGCCGGGACTATTTCAGGCCCTTCGCGGCCGAGTTGCAACGGCTGGCGGCGGGCACGCTGACTACGATGCCCGCGATCGAATGGACCGCGACCGGGCGCTGACGCTGCGTGTGGGTGCTCATACTCCTGGCCCCATATATGTGGTGAAAAAGCAGAATGCTGCGGTTTTCCCGACGTTCTGCGCGATATATAGTTGATCTGCCGCGCCGCCCAGTGTATCCGTCGACGCACAGGTGCATAGACGCGGTAATGCATTAACTGACGGGAGCAGGGTTCATTTGCTTAACGGCAAACGGGCCCTGCTTTATTTTATGTCTGAAAAAGGAAAAGGCGCCAGGTGCTCAGACGCGGTCCTCGCATCGTGCCGTTGCCGACACACCCTGACGCCTTCCTGAAACCATCCACCCCGAAGGGCTTTCGGTCCAGTTGCGTCGGCCCTTGCGAACCGTCGCGATCATTCCAACTCCGAAAAGCTTTCCTGACCCGCTCTAACCTGGTTTCACTGTTCGCTCACCGCAAATCATAAGATCCGTTGTAACCATTCAGTTTCCCCGATCCTTCGCATCCTGACTCGTTTCCGAAGACCCGTGCCCGTCTGCTCCAGCTCCTAAGAGGCCTTTGCGTCCCGCTCAGGTCCCCGAAAGAACCTTTGCAGTAACAAAACCTTCACATTGGTGTGTGATTCCCGCAAGGAAAAAACGACCATGGCTCGCATTTTCCTGGGGATAACCCGTTGATATCCTTGTGGAAATACATGTGGATAAGTCGAAACATTCAAGTTTTGCAAGGGGTTAACAGCGCGGAAATTATTTTTTGGACCGAGCCCTGGCGAAAGGCCTTTCAGGGTGCGGTTGATTTGCATCAAGCCCGACGCACGGCGGCATGTCAGGATCCCGCTCAGGAGGGGCGGATATGCGGATCATTATTTGGGTTTTGGCAGGGCTTGCGCTGGGCGGCAGCGCGGTGGCGCAATCGAAGGGCGATGTGGTCAAAGGGGGGCGATTGGCCAAGGAATATTGCACAGCGTGCCATAATATCGATTTGGGAGGGCCGGACAAAGAGTATCCGCCCAGCTTCGCCGCGATCGCCCGGTTCCGGGACGAACAGCAGATCCGCAGCCGGATCTATTTCCCGCCGTACCACGCGAATATGCCCGAGTTTGGCGCAATCATGTGGCCCGATGAGGTGGATGATTTGACGGCGTATATTCAGGCGTTGGATAGGTAGATGGTAGTCCCTGTTTTCTTATGGAGCCAGCGGGGGAGGGGCGCTAGGATGCGCACTTAATGATCTCTGGCTTTAAGAAAGGAAAGTCATGAGACCGCCACTTTGGATGTTGATCGCAGTTTTGGCGGGGCCGCCAGCACCTCGGCCTGCGTGCCGCTGGTGGTGGGCGCCGGTGCCGCCGTGGGCGCGGACACGCTGGCCGAGCGGGACGGGCTGTTCTGAGCGGTTCTGCTTTGCGGTGGGTTCCAGACCTGAACGGGCGGCGCCCCGGGGGTGAGTGAACTTCCCGGAAACCGTCCGGTGGACGGTTTCGGTCACGAACGGGCAAAGCCCCGGGGTTAGGTGTTTGCTGCAGCGCTGACCTAACTTGGAGAGGGCAGCGCCCGCCCTGGGGGCGGGTCGGGCGCTGCCCGGCGTAAACGCCGGGCGGAGTGACATTTTAACGGCCTTGTTGCGATAGCCAGCAAAAGTTGGATCACCTAGTTAGCGAAGTCCCAAAGCATTCAATCACCAGCTTGCCATCGCCATATGCTTGCAGAACTTCGTCAAACGTTGCGAAAGGTGGAACGCGACCACTATGCGCAAATTCATTCCGCCAGTTTATAATATTAGTATAGCTATTTTTTAGTGATCGCCGCTCTTTCTCGAGAAATTTATTCTCCGCATCATCAATCTTCCTCTTCCATTTCAGTTCATATTTTTCACCAAACGCTTTCGTGTAGTCTTTACTGAGGTTATCTAGTTTTATTCTTCCATTTATGCGATCAAATTGACGTTCTGCAAAATCGCCAAATACGTGATGCTTCTTTTTACAAAAAGAAAAAATTATCTGCTTCACATTCAGCTCAAAAACAGCAACCGCCGAAACAGCGGCAAACCCAGCATACTTGGAAGACAAGTATAGGTCATCGAGCTGCGGCACGACTGTTTTTAGATGGTCAAAAATGTCATCCGAGATAGTGAAATCCACCATAAATGGTCTCTTAAGGAGTCACTAAGTAATCAATAGCCTTTTCAATTCGGCGGCGAACCTGCTGCGTGTCCGCAGTAGAACTGCTAACATAGCTCATATATTCGGCATCTCTAACCAAACGATTGTATCGATCGTAAAAATCTCCCGGCAATTCACCCTTCAGCGATAGAGCGGCGGAGAAAACCGAGTCCAAAACCGCCACGTTTAGTGGGCCACTAATCCGGAACGGTTTTTCCCCGAGTTTCTCTATAATTGAAATTGCTGTTTTTCGAAAATCCGTTTCGAACGCCTCCAGGTCAGAAGAATTTGCACTTCTAAACTTTTTCATGGTCTTATTTAAATACTCCTTCATAGGTTTCTCATAGGACCGCCAGCCCATAGATAATCCCAGTATTCGGAGTATCATTTCTGCATCTCTGCCTCGTTTGTCTAGTTTGTTATTTCTAATTATCTGCCTCCAATTGCTGTCTCTATTCAAACTATCAAGTTTTTCGACAATATTTCCGTGGAATACGCAATTTCTTATCTCTTGAGGGCTCAGTGGCGTGCCGCCTGTATTAAGTCTTTCGAATATATGATACATGCTTGTGCCGGAGTCATCCGGTGAAATCTGCCTTATATTTATAGCTCTAATGACGGAATTCTTTATTTTTCTCTTATAGGTATCATCGAGGGTTTCGAAGCTACTCCTCGAATAAGGTGCTCTGCTGTCAATGCCCTCAAGTCGAAATATCCTTCGACGGCCTCGGCTATCCTCCGGCCCAAAGAATCCGCCCAGAAAGTCAACAACAGATCGAATTCTCTGCTGCCCATCAATGACAAGGTTCTTGTTGTCGCTGTCTATGTAGAAGAAAACTGGTGGAACAGGAAGGCCGAGTAGAAAAGACTCGATCAATAGAGATGATTGTTTAATTGTCCAAACAAAATCACGCTGAAAGTGTGGAATGACAATATCACCATCATTGAATTGATCAACCAAAACTTGTATGCTTAAATCACTTGGATACGTAGTTATATCATAAGTAACATAGAATTCATCTTCATCTTCATCATCTTCTTCTGCGATCTCGATGTCGCCATATTCAATCATTTTTTACCCATCCATCTTCAACGCCGAAATAAACGCCTCCTGCGGTATATCCACTTTCCCGAACTGCCGCATCCTCTTTTTCCCCGCCTTCTGCTTCTCCAGCAGCTTCTTCTTTCGCGTCGCATCCCCGCCATAGCATTTCGCGGTGACGTCTTTGCGCAGCGCTGACAGGGTCTCGCGGGCGATGATCCGGCCCCCGACGGCGGCCTGGATTGGGATTTTGAACATGTGCTGGGGGATCAGTTCCTTCAGCTTTTCGACCATCGCCCGGCCGCGGGCCTCGGCCCGGTTCCGATGCACCATGGTGGACAGCGCGTCCACGGGTTCGTCGTTGACCAGGATCTGCATTTTGACCAGCGCGTCCTCGGAATAGCCGATCATCTGATAATCAAAGCTGGCATAGCCCTTGGTCACCGATTTCAGCCGGTCATAGAAGTCAAAGACCACCTCGTTCAGCGGCAGGTCATAGACGACCATCGCGCGCGACCCGGCATAGGTCAGGTCCAGCTGCACCCCGCGCCGGTCCTGGCACAGTTTCAGCACATCGCCCAGATAGTCGTCGGGCACCAGGATCGTGGCTTTGATCCGCGGCTCCTCGATATGATCAACATAAGTAAGGTCGGGCATGTCGGCGGGGTTGTGCAACTCTTGCACCGTGCCGTCGTTCATGTGGATGTGATAGATCACCGAAGGGGCGGTGGTGATCAGGTCGATGTCGTACTCACGCTCCAGCCGGTCGCGGATAACCTCGAGGTGTAAAAGCCCCAGAAACCCGCAGCGAAAGCCAAAGCCCAGCGCGGCCGAGGTTTCCATCTCGGCCGAGAAGCTGGCGTCGTTCAGTTGCAGTTTCTCGATCGCCTCGCGCAGATCCTCGAAATCGGCGGCATCGACGGGGAAGAGCCCGCAAAAGACGACGGGTACCGAGGGTTGGAAGCCCGGCAGCGGTGTCTCGCAGCCCTTCTTCTCGGTGGTGATCGTGTCGCCGACCTTGGTGTCGCGGACCTGTTTGATCGAGGCGGTCAAAAAGCCGATCTCGCCCGGGCCCAAGACATCAACCTGCGCCATCGCTGGGCGGAAGACGCCGACGCGGTCGACCGGGTAAACCGCACCGGTGTTCAGCATCTTGATCCGGTCGCCCTTGCGCAGATATCCGTCGAGGATGCGCACCAGAACGACCACTCCCAAATAGGCGTCGTACCAGCTGTCGACCAGCATGGCTTTCAGCGGCGCGTCTGGGTCACCGGTGGGCGCAGGCAGGCGCGTGACGATCGCCTCCAGCACGTCCCCGATGCCCAGGCCGGTCTTGGCCGAAATCTCGACGGCCTCGGACGCATCGATGCCGATCACATCCTCGATCTGTTCACGCACCCGGTCCGGCTCGGCGGCTGGCAGATCGATCTTGTTCAGCACCGGGACGATCTCGTGATCCGCATCGATGGCCTGATAGACGTTGGCCAACGTCTGCGCTTCGACCCCTTGGGAGGCATCGACGACCAGAAGCGAGCCCTCGACCGCGCGCATCGACCGGCTGACCTCATAGGCGAAATCGACGTGCCCGGGGGTGTCGATCAGGTTGAGCGTATAGTCCTGCCCGTCCTGCGCGCGGTAATCGATCCGCACGGTATTGGCCTTGATGGTGATGCCGCGCTCGCGCTCGATATCCATACTGTCGAGCAGCTGCTCTTTCATATCCCGGTCCTGCACGGTGCCGGTCGACTGGATCAGCCGATCAGCCAGGGTGGATTTCCCGTGATCGATATGGGCGACGATGGAGAAGTTGCGGATCTTTGAGAGGTCGGTCATCAGGGGGATATGCGGGGGTTTGGTAGGGTGGTCAAGTGTGCGCATCCGCAAGATTACTTTGGCGTAGATGGCGTTGTTCCTATTGTGAAGGTTATCAAGAAAGCCCTGTCAGCGCCTCCCAAAGATATAGAGGACCTTCATGCGCCTTCCGAATGAAAGTTAAACACCCTTTGTCGAAGCGAATCTCGATCCCGCGCGGCGGTGTCCCCGGACCAATGGCTAAGAAACCCACGCCCTCGCAGATCATATCGAACCGCGTCTTGCCGAAAGGGACGCTATCGCGGTTCCGGGGCTGCTCGGTGAGCTGGATGCTATTGTCCTTCAGGATCGTGTGGATCTTGTAGGACATCGGTTTCGAGCATGTGTTCGAGGTACTCCCAGGCCGTTTTGCGATCGGCCTTCGCCGTCAGCGGCGCAACCGCGAACGTGCAGGTTCGGGCAATGGCGACAAAGAGATAGTGCTTTCCCTCCCCAATCCTGAGTTCGGCAATGTCGATGTGAAAGAAGCCGATGGGGTAGCGCTTGAACCTATGCCGCTTTGGCTTGTCACTGCTCACGTCTGGCATGCGCAAGATGCCATGCCGCTACAAACATCGATGCAAAGAAGAGCGTGTCAGATGTGGCATCAAACACATTTGCGCGTAAATGGTCAGCCCTTTCTCACCATTTGAATACATGCCGGTGAACCCGCAGGTTTCCGCGGACTTTATTGCCGCCCAGATCACCGGCCAAGCGCTGCAACACCGCCCCAAAGTCGTAGTTGGGGATTGCGTTTTGAACCTTGGCGACCTGCGCCTTGCTCAGGCCTTTGCGGATTTTTCCGTCAGTGGCATCAATCCAGTCAGCGCGGCGCACCGCATCGACCACGCGCTGATGTGGGCCGCGATAGGGCAGCACCTTGTGGTGCCAATGGATCGCGGCGCGCAGCTCTTCGGGGTCCAGACCCCAGCCGTGCTTTTCATTATCGCGCAGGGCGTATTCTTCGGATGGCTCAAGATAGGCCAGTTCATTCTCGGTCCAAAGCGCGATATCGTGATAGACGAACGCCGTTTCGACCAAAGGCCGCGCCGCTTCGTCGCCATCCAGAAAATGCATTGCGTAAGTCAAGATGCGATATACGTGCCCACGATAAGCATCATAGTCCTTGCCGATGATGTCCTTATAGGGCGCAAACAGCGCCTCGATCCGGTCCGAATGGTCGATTATGGTGATACCTGATGTCATTTTGCAGCCTCAATAATCATCGTTTTGCTTTGGTCGACGCTAACGCATATTGTGTAACGTGCATAGCGACCCCCCCCAAGCCTTAGCTCCAACGCCGCCGTCCACGACAGCTGAGCGCCCGACATGCCATGCGGATGACCAGGTGCAAGCGCACCAGCATTCAAAATCACCCACGCGTCGTCATCGTCGGTGCCCATTTCGCGCAAAGTGGCCAAGGACCATGCCCGACTGGGGATTCATGACCGTCAATCAAGCCGAATAGAGGATGGTTTGTGCGCTCTTTAAAGAAACAGATTGAGGGTTTTGCCACCTCACTCAGTCGGCTGATAAAGGTGGTGTTCGCACCATGCATAAGTCCCAAAAATGCCAAACAAAGCTGCGTAAGCCGATAGCTGGCTAAAGGATATTCAGACTACCAGTCGATCAGATCAAACTGGCCGGAGCTGCGAACGCGTTTAGCGGGTGATTTGCGGCAGACCACCACCGCCCTTGGTGGCGGTCGGGGTTCGACCCAATTGCGCCGCGATGGACCGCCGTGTATTTCCCTGCTTGGGTGCTGCAAGCGAGCGGAACACAGGATCCGTGACCACGAGTTGCTGCAGCAAACTATCCAAGGGCGCCCCGAGCGAGGCCGCAAGAGACACCGGCTGATCCTTCCATTGCGCCATGGCCGACATCACACTCGCGATCTTGGGGCCGGTGGCCGACTGCACAAATACCGGCGATCCCGATGCGCCAAAGGTCACATCACAGGAATAGACTAAAACATCGCCGCGGACGTCCAACATGTGGCACGCTTCTTGCAGCGACGGCGCATCCTCGCGTCCGGCGGCATAGGACACCACCATCACGCGGTCACCTGTGCGCGGACGCTCGTACCGTTCAAAGGGGATCACCGTTGCGTCGCGGATAGGGCGGTCCAACTCAACAATCGCCACGTCGGTCGCAACCCGATTCATTTTGTCCGTGTCATCAAACAAGTAATTTTCATGTACGATAAAACGTCGTGCACGCCGGCTGGCAGTCGCGCGGCCATTGCGCAGCCCGGCGCGAAATACGATGCGCCCAGGCTCGTACATTTTTCCGGTACGCCGCTCGAACACGCAATGCGCTGCGGTCAGGACATGCCGTTCCGTGATCAGTGCACCTGTGCAGAACCCCGAATTGTCCAAGTCCAGACGGCCGACGGCCTGCCAGGCCCGCGCATCCTCAGCCTCGGTCAATTTGCGGAGCGTCGTTGCATCTTGGGCTGACGCCGTACCGACGAACAACACCATGATCACTGTTATCGCGCGCAAAATCATCATCCCAACCCTTATCACTTGCATATTAACGCAAGATCAACAGTCGCTTACGAATGTGGCTATTTTATTCGGCCGATAAGGCAATCCGGCCCAAAAGTTGTGGCGGAGTTGGGCCTCCCGTTGCCCAATCCAAAAGCTCAACTGTATGAACAATAGGCACTTTCGTACCACCGCCGATCTGCATCATACAGCCAATGTTGCCCGCGGCGATAACCTCTGGCTGTATTTTCTCAAGACTACTCACCTTTAGCGCTTTGAGCTGCCCCGAAATCTCGGGCTGCATCAGGTTGTACGTCCCCGCTGAACCGCAGCACAGATGTGGATCTTGTGGCTCAAGCACCGTAAAGCCCGCCGATTTAAGCAGTGTTTTCGGGTGGGTCTTGATCTGCTGCCCATGCTGCAACGAGCAGGCGGAATGATAGGCGACGCGCAGCGGCACAGCCTTATCTGCCTGCGCCAAGCCCAGATCAATCATCACCTCGGAAATATCCTTGACCAGGGTCGAGACCCGGGCCGCGTCCGCCGCTAAGTCCCCATTGCGGAACATATGCCCGTAGTCTTTTACAGTGGTGCCGCAGCCGCTTGTGTTGATGACGATCGCATCCAGCCCCGCGCCATCCATCTCGCGCACCCAGGCACGGATGTTCCTGGCGGCAGTGCTGTGACTTTCCGCCGTTTTTCCCATGTGATGCGTCAGCGCCCCACAACAGCCCGCACCTTCGGCAACCACGACCTCGCAGCCATGCCGCTGCAAAAGGCGAATCGTCGCCGTATTGATATCGGTGTTCAGCGCCCGTTGCGCGCAGCCCGTCATCAGGGCCACGCGCTTGCGGCGCGGGCCGATGGCGGGCAGTACCTGCGGATCGTCCAACCGACTGACAGGGGGGATTGTCTTGGGCGCCATCGCCAGCATCGCCTTCAGCCGCGCATCGGGCATCAAAAACGCGAAAGGCTTGCCGATCTTGGCCCCAAGCAGTGCCAGCCGAAACCGTGTCGGATAGGGCAAGATCCGCGCCAGAACCCAGCGCAATAGACGATCCGAGAGTGGCCGTTTATAGGTTTGCTCGATATATTCGCGTGCATGATCAACAAGATGCATGTAATGCACGCCCGAGGGGCAGGTCGACATACACGCTAGGCAGGACAGGCAGCGGTCGATATGCTTGACGGTTTTTTCATCCGCCGGGCGGCTGTTTTCCAGCATATCCTTGATCAGGTAAATCCGGCCGCGCGGGCTGTCTAACTCATCCCCCAGCACTTGATAGGTCGGGCAGGTCGCGGTGCAAAAGCCACAATGCACACAGGTTCGCAGCACTTCGTTCGAGCGCTGGATCGCCGGGTCTTTCAACTGCTCGGAAGAAAAATTCGTCTGCATCTAAGGCCTCCGTTTCCCGGCAGTGATCACTTTTGGCATGTATCTCATTCAGCCCATCCGACCGGGGTTGAGAATCCCTTTGGGATCGAACTGGGCCCGCAGACCGGCGCTGATCCGGGTCAAAGCCGCTGGCTCGGGCGGGAAAACCCCCAGCGCCGCCTTGGTTTGGTCGGATGCCCGCATCAAGGTCGCGTGCCCCGCGATCCCGTCCAGCGCCGAACGAATGTCGCGCCCGGGTGTCACTCGCGCCCAGACAAGCCCGCCGCCCCAATCCATTTGCACCGCGGCCTCTGGCCCAAGGGCCGCCGCCACCGCCGCGCCATCGGTCGGCTTGACCGAGATCCGCCATACATCGCCCTCGCCCTCAACCACTGGGCGCCCGTCCCGCAGCTCCGTCCAAATTGCCGCGTCTGAAACGACCTCGACCACTCCGTGCGCGCCCAGTAGATCCTTCAACTGCCCGGCACGATAAGTGACCGAGCCCTCAAACCCCTCGACCCGCACCAGAGTCCGCGCGCCATCCGGCCCGGTGAAATGCGCCGCACCGCTGACATCATAGGGCGCCCCCAAAGCCGCGCTCATCGCCGCCACCGCCTGGTGGGGCCCAAGCCCCTGGACGATCACCGTGGCCTCGGCCTCGGCCGCTGGCAGCACTTTGAAACTTACCTCGGTCAGCACGCCCAAGGTGCCCTGCGACCCCGCCATCAGCTTGACCAAATCATAACCGGTGACATTCTTCATTACCCGCCCACCGTTCTTCAGGATCGTCCCCCGCCCATCCACAAAGCGCACACCGATCAAACTGTCCCGGCACGCCCCGGCCTGGATCCGCCGGGGCCCCGAGGCATTGGTTGCGACCACACCGCCAATCGTGGGCGCGCCGCCGCCATAAAGCGCCCGATGATCCATCGGCTCAAACGGCAACTGTTGCCCCTCGCTGGCCAGTGCTGCCTCAACCTCGGTCATCGGGGTGCCCGCCCGTGCGACCAGGGTCAAAGCCCCCGGCTCATAAAGCGTCACGCCGGACAGCCCGCCGGTGTCCAGCACGTCGCCCACCACCGCATGCCCCAGCCCCGCCCGCGATCCGCCGCCGCGGATCCGCAAGGGCATGCCCGCTGTGGCCGCCTCGGTCACAACCTCGGCCAATTCACGTTCACTTGTCGGTGTCACTATGCCCAGGCCTTCTACTGTCCATCAAATATCCTCAGGGGGTGAATGGCCCGCCCGGGCCAGAGGG
>CALICM010000037.1 GCA_938049225.1 uncultured Paracoccaceae bacterium | reverse complement strand
GAGCTACTGTCAAATCTGGTGTTTGAGCGACCCTCATGCGGCGGCCTGATTTTGGGTTGATGGCTTGATGCCATTGATGAAGTCGACGCCATCAATAACGTCGGCGAGATGGACGAAGCCGCGCAGTTTGCGCCAGCTTTTTTCGGCGCACTGGCCCAACTTGAACATCATGTGGAGCATGCCGTCGCGCGACAGGCAGCCTTTGGTCCGTTTGGTACGGTGGCGGATCGTGGCGAAGGCGCTTTCGATGGGATTTGACGTCCGGATGCTCTGCCAATGTTGGGCAGGGAAGTCGAAGAAGGTCATCAGTTCATCGCGATCCTTGATCAGGCATTCGGCAGCTTTGGGATACTTCGCCTCAAAGATCTCGACAAATAGATCAAACGCCTTGTGCGCATCCTCGCGTGTCTCGGCCTGCCAAATGTCGTGCAGCATCTTCTTCGCCTTAGGCTGGGAGCGCTTGGGCAGGTAATTCAAAACATTGCCCGTTTTGTGCATCCAGCAACGCTGCTGGCGCGTGGAGGGAAAGATTTCCTCAAGCGCTGCCCAGAACCCCATGGCACCATCCCCGATGGCCAATTTTGGCGCATTGAGACCACGGGATTTGAGGCTCAGCAGCACCTCCCGCCAGCTTTGGGTGCTTTCCCGCACGCCGTCCTCAATGGCGAGGAAATGCTTTTCACCGCGCGCATTTACGCCAATGACAACCAGCGCGCAGAGCCGATCATCGGTGCCACGCAGGCCGCTGTAGATACCATCTGCCCAGATGTAGACCCAGTCGTCACGGCCCAGGTCAGTCTTGCGCCATTGGTCATAGTCACCCGCCCATTGCGTCTTCAATCGCGATACAGTTTTGGCGGAGAACCCAGTTGCATCCGGCCCCACCAACGCCTTCAACGCTGCGCCCATCTCGCCGGTCGATATTCCTTTCAAGTAAAGCCAAGGCAGCGCGGCTTCGATGGTCTTAGCTTTTCGGACATAGGGCGGGATCAAAGCGGATTTGAAACTGACCGGCGCGCCTGTCTTTGATCGAACCTTCGGAATCTGCACTGTCACAGGGCCTATCCCGGTCTGCACGGCGCGTTCAGGGTGATGGCCGTTGCGCACCACCACTGCGCGCCCCTCCGGTGTCCGGTGATCTGCAAACTGGGCGAGGAAGGCCTCCAGCTCAGCCGCAACCGCCGTCTGGAGAAGCTCACGCGCGCCTTTGCGCAACATTTCCGTAAGGGGATCGGATACGGCGTCTCGACCCGAAAATTCGATGATGGTAGTGTCGTCCATGGTGGTGCGTCCTCTTCGGTTGGCTGGTTGTGTCGCAACGAAAATCCAACCAGATGCACCGCCAGCTTTCAAATCACACAAACACCAGATTCACCCATAGCTCCACGATCACTGCCCCGGCTGTCATTCCGGTGATTAGGAAGGATACATCCATCCAGATCGCCAATCCGGCGCTTAAGAACACCAGGCCCAGCGCCTCGGCCTCGACAGGCTCGCCGGGTTGGAGCCGCCCGGTCAAACCCGCCGCCGGAACACCGATTACAAAGCCCAAACCCACGGCGAGTCCGATTTCAAACAACGCATCACCAATGAGCGTCGCATCAATTATGCCCGTCAGGTTCCCGGCAACCGCGAGCACGATACTGAACGCGATAAGCGCCCAGGCATCATCAATTGCGACCACGCCGGCCAACGTATCGGCAAAAGCGCCGGTTATGCCCGACTGGCGGATGACGTCTTGTGTGGCCGCAGGTGCGGTGGCCGCGGCAATCGCCCCCAGCAACAACGCCAACCGCAAATCTGCGCCCACAAGCGCCAGACCACCGGCAACAACAGCAATGGTGATCACAACAACAGCGATGGACACAAAGAGGATCGCCCGCCCATTGACGCTGAGGTTTCTTGCAGTCAGCGCACTGCCCAGCAGAAACGCAACCATCGTCAGGGCCGAGGTCGCCAGAAACTCATACCACAAGCGGGCCTCGGCGGGCAGCAGATCCAACGCCGAGCCACCCGCCAAAATTCCGCACAACAGCAACAACGTCACCCGGGGCAGCCATGTCCGGCGACCGATTTGGTCGGCGATCAGCCCCGCCAGAAACAGCGCCCCAAGGGTCAGGAACGTGACATGCAATTCCACGACTCAGTGCACCTTGACCGGGAACACCGGCGGTGGCGGATCACCCCCATACCCGCGCAGACCGAAAGCCATGAGTGCCAGAAGAAACGCCACGTTCAAGCCCCAGATCATCAGCATCATCCGGCGATGCGATGGCAGAATTCGCAGGCGCTTAATCATAACTGAACCTTTCCGAGAGGACCTGACTCGCGGGAACGCCAAGGTCGCTCAGCGTCTCTTCGACAGTTTCCATCATCGCACCCGGGCCGCAGATCACATAGACCCACGACTGGCAGTCGGGCGCCGGGAAGTGTTTTTTGATCAGGGCGGCATCGATCAAGCCGGCCTCCCCCGCCCAGCCAACGGGCGGCTCTGACAAAACATGAATAATTTTGGTTCCTTGCGCCGCGGCGATCGCGTCAAGCTCGGCCCGGTGGACGATCTGCTCTTCGATCCGGTTACCATAGACCAGCAGTGTGGCGCGGGGGTCTTTGGTTGCATGCAACTGGCGCAGGATACCGATCAGGGGGGCAATACCAACGCCCCCGGCAATCAACGCGACACCCGGCTCGGGCCGACCCTCCACCACCAGGTTTCCGTGCGGCCCATCCAGATAAGCGCGCGTTCCCGGTTCGACCGCGCCAAGCTTGCGCGTCGCGTCGCCAAACTCCTTGATAATAAAACGCAGTTGGCCCCCCAAGGCCGGGGCCGAGGCGATGGAAAACGGGTTCTCGCGCAGTGAAAACGGGCTGTGCCGCAGGTTCAACCACGCGAATTGCCCCGCCGTGTAACGCAGCCCTTTGTGCCCGTCAGGCTCCAGCACCAGATCCCACAAACGCGGCCCAACCGCAGTCACCCCCACCACCCGCCAGCGGCGGCTCATTTGTTTTAGGGGCGCCCAGAGATAGACAAAGACCAGCGATGCCAGGGCCACCCCCGCCATCGCCACCCAAACGGCCGCAAGGACAGGGTCCTGGCTGTAGCGCCCCGCCCACAGGCTGTGCTGCAGCACAGCCCCCGCGATCAGCGCCGCGCCAACCCCGTGCATCAGCCGCCAGACCTCGTAGGAATACGAAAACTGGCTGCGCCCAATGGCCAGCAGAACAAGCACTGGCAGCAGCAACCAAGCGACAATACCGCCCGCCAGCGACCAGAAATCCGATGTCACCGTGTATTGACGGCTGGCATCCCAAATCATGGGCGGCGACATCGGCACCGTGTATAAGAACGGGTGGATGAACGCCAAAGCCACCGCGGTGCGCGCGATCAACTGATGCAGGCGCAGGGTCACATCAAGACCCACACCACCCGAAACGGTCCGAAATCGCCCCGACAGCAGAAACTCTGCCAAGATAATCGAGAACGCCAGCATGCCCGCACCAGTTGCAAGCTCGTCCCAAAACGGGCGCGGCGGGCGCGCCTGGACCGCCGCAAGCCCCAACGGCAACAGGACAATCGCAAGATAGAGCGACATCAGGATTCTAAGTTTCAAGGACAACGCCCACCCCGGAATGATAAAGATGGTCAATCCCTAGGCGTGACAGCCCTGGCGCGAATTGATCCCAATCAACCGCGGGCCCAGCGGTGCCGTCCAAACTCGGGTCCTGAGGCGGCGCCCAAGTGGCCCTCGGCGCTACATCACGCCCAGAACGGCCAATTCCTGCGCCAATTCTGCGGGAAGAGTTTCTTCGCCCGGCGTATAGGGGCCGATATCACTTGGGGCATCCTCAGGTTTCAGATAGCGCCAACCTTGGAACGCCCGGCGGGGTTGCGGTGCGGTGCGGACCAACTTGGGCTCGAGCACCAGCGCGCAGCGGCGAATGCCATCTGCACCGATGCGCTCGTCAAGCCGCTCGATCCGTTGGCGGCAGGCGACCGACCCGCGGATGATCCAATAGATCGAGCCGCCATCCAGCAACTCCGCCTCGCGCCGGGGCCACATTCGGGTGACATGGGTGTAGATCGGGCCGCGCCCCGCCGCCGCATTCTCGGCGATGCGGATATGCTGCCACTCGTTGAGCGTCTCAAGGCTTTCCGAGCCAACCGAAAGCTTCAAAAGATGGAGCTTGGCACCCGACATATGGTTCCCTACGATTCCCCCGCCCCAAATTGTAGCATGCCTGAGGGTAACGGCAATGCGGTGGATTGATTTTGCCAATACTCGATTGAGTTGAGCCAGTGTCGGTTGAAGGTCCTTTAGCACAGCAGAAAAGGCGCCCAAGCTAAGCTTTTGGGATTAGCTTGGGGAATGTCTGGCAGTTTTGAGATCGTTCCAGCACGCATGGGGGACGTAGATTTCCCTGATTGCTTCAAAGACTGCTGTGAATGATCGTGCCCCCCTGTGGTCTTCCACCGTGGCCCACCGGGCACAGAGCCAAACGTCACCCTGTGCAAAGCAGCCGTAAAGCCACCATCAAAAGAGCCGTCTTGAATCAACAACTGATCCAGTGCACCCGATGGGGTGACATTGACCTGCGGCACACCCATATTCATCTTCATGAAACCAATTGCCCTCGCCACTGCCCTTTTCATCGCCCTCCCCGCGACGGCTCAGGACACATCGCCCGAGGCGAACGACCCGCTGCTGCCGTTTCTTGAGCAATTCACCGACCGAGGCCAGGACCTGCTGCGCGATCTGATGCAGGATCTGGGGCCTGAAATGGACCGCCTGATGGCCGAGGTCATGCCGCGTCTTCAGGACCTGACTGACACGCTGGGCGGTCTTACAGCCTATGAACTGCCCGAGGTTCTGCCCAACGGTGACATCATCATCCGCCGCAGGCCGGACGCCCCCGACCTGCCCGAGGACTTCCTCGAACAACAGCAAAACGATCCGATTGATTTGTAAGGACACCGAATGACCCGTGTTTACGATGCCAAAGACGCCAGCGCTGGCGCAGCCCTTGGCGATCTGCCCGAATGGAACCTGGACGATCTGTACCCCGGCCAGGACAGCCCGCAGCTAAAGACTGACTTGGATTGGATCACCCAAGCCTGCGCCGATTTCGCCAAGACCTACGAGGGCAATCTGGCAAGTCTGGACGCCCCTGGTTTTCTCGCCATGATCCACGCCTATGAGGCGATCGAGGCCAAGACGGGCCGCGTCATGAGCTATGCCGGTCTACGGCATGCCCAGAACACCACCGACCCCGACCGCGGCAAATTCCTGTCGGACATGCAGGACCACATCACCAAGGCCACCACCGCGCTGGTCTTTGTCACCCTCGAGTTGAACCGCATCCCGGACGAGACCCTCGCCGCGCATTACGCCGCCAGCCCGGATGTCGCACGCTACAAGGCCGTCCTCGACCGGATCCGCGCGCAAAAACCCTATCAGTTGTCCGACGAGTTGGAGAAATTCCTCCACGACAAGTCCGTCGTCGGCCCCGGCGCTTGGGTGCGCCTTTTTGACGAGACGATGGCGGCACTCACTTTTGACATCGATGGCACGCAAAGACCGCTCGAGGCCACGCTGGACCTGCTCACCGACCACGACCGCGCCAAACGCGAGACCGGTGCCCGGGCCCTAGCCAAGGTTTTTGGCGAAAACCTCACGCTGTTCTCGCGCATCACGAATACGCTGACCAAGGAAAAACAGGTCGAGGATCAGTGGCGCAAAAGGCCCAGCCCGCAAACCTCACGCCATCTCTCAAACGATGTGGAACCTGAGGTCGTGCAAGCCCTGCGCGACGCCGTTGTGGCCGCCTATCCACGCCTCAGCCACCGCTATTACGCGCTGAAAGCCAAATGGATGGGCCTGGACAAGCTGAAGGTTTGGGACCGCAACGCGCCTTTGCCGATGGAAGACAAAAAGATCGTCGACTGGCCCGCGGCGCGCGAAACGGTTCTCGACGCTTATGCCGGGTTCGACCCCCGGATGGCCGATCTCGCGCGGCCGTTCTTTGACAAAGGCTGGATCGACGCGGCTGCGAAACCCGGCAAATCCCCCGGTGCTTTCGCCCATCCAACCGTCACCGATGCACATCCTTATGTGCTGCTCAACTACCTGGGAAAACCCCGCGACGTGATGACCCTGGCGCATGAATTGGGCCATGGCGTGCACCAGGTGCTGGCCGCCGATCAGGGTGAGCTTTTGTCCTCGACCCCGCTGACGCTTGCCGAAACCGCCAGCGTATTCGGGGAAATGCTCACGTTCCAAAAGATGCTCGCCGCCGCGCCGGACCAGGCCGCCCGCAAGACCCTGCTGGCAGGCAAGGTCGAGGATATGATCAACACGGTGGTTCGCCAAATCGCCTTTTACGACTTCGAATGCCGCGTCCACGCTGCCCGCGCGGACGGCGAACTGACCCCCGACCAGTTGAACGCCATCTGGATGGAGGTGAGCCATGAAAGCCTGGGCCCAGCGTTCGCTTATATGGACGGATACGAAGCCTTTTGGACCTATATCCCCCATTTCATCCATTCGCCCTTCTACGTCTATGCTTACGCCTTTGGCGACGGGCTGGTGAACGCCCTTTATGCGGTTTACGCCGAGGGCACGCCGGGCTTCGAGGAAAAGTACTTCGACATGCTCAAGGCTGGCGGCTCGAAACACCACAAGGAACTGCTCGCCCCCTTTGGCCTCGATGCTTCGGATCCCAAGTTTTGGGACAAGGGGCTTTCGATGATCTCGGGCATGATCGACGAGTTGGAGGCGATGGAGAGTTAGATCCCCGTCAGTCCGTTGAAACAAAAACGCCGGGCAAATCACCCGGCGTTCTCGCATTCAAATTTACCGAAGATCAGTGCAGTTTGCCCCGCACATCGGCAATCGCGGCGTCGATCATCGCATCCGCCTTGGCGCCATCGACCTTGTCGGTGATCACTTTCGCCGCCGCCTCGACCGCCACGGCAATCGCCCGGTCCCGCACCTGGTTCACCGCCGCCTGCTCGGCCGAGGCGATTTGGTCCTTCGCGGCCGCGATCCTGCGCTGCATGGTAACCTGCAGATCCTCTTTGGCCTGAACCAAGGCCGCGTCCGCTTCGACCTTTGCCGATGACACGATATTCGCCGCTTGATCCTGAACTTCCTTTTGCTTGCGCTTAAAGGATGCCAAAAGGCTCTGCGCTTCCTCGCGCAGGGCGCGCGCCTCCTCCAACTCGGTTCGGATCGTGTCGGCACGCTTATCCAGCAGGCCCGCGACGATGCCGGGCACTTTGAAGTACAACAACACACCGATGAACAGCAGGAAGCTGATCAACACCACGAAATCGGTGTTGTTCAAGCTAAAAAATGGGCCACTCGCCATTGGAAGGATCATCATGGCGCTTACCCTTTCATCAGACTAGAAACAGCCGCACCAGCCGCTGCGTCGTCGGCATCGCCCGGTAGAAGTGCCGCAACAAGGGCCGCGGCGGTGTCGCTCGCGACCGCCTCGACACTTTGGGTCGCGCCTTCGCGGATTGCCACGATGCGGGCTTCGGACTCGGCCGTTTGCGCGGCGATTTCAGCCTCGGCCACCTCGGTCGCTGCGGCCAGCTCACTTTGGATCGCCGCTTTCGTTTCGGCCGCGATGCGCTGTGCCTCGCCGCGCGCGTCAGCCAGCGCCTGGTGATAGGCCGCCTCGGCCGCTTCGGCTTGAAGCTTTAGATCGGCAGCGGCCTCCAGATCATTCGAGATGACCTCGTGCCGATCCTCGATCGTGCCGCTTATGCGCGGGATCGCGACCCGATCGATGATCAGATATAGCACCACCATGGTCACAACGAACCAGAAGATCAGGTTCGGCATGAACGCCGGATCCAGTTGCGGCATGCCCTGGTAGTGTTCGGTTGTTGCTGGCGTCGCCATGCTACTCTCCTGAAACAGCCTCGTCAGCAGGGCCATGGGCCCCACCACTTAAGGAGACCTCAGATCAGAGGGCGAACATCAATAGAAGGGCCACGAGGAACGAGAAGATCCCCAGCGCCTCGGAGAACGCGATGCCGATAAACATTGTAGCTGTCTGACCAGGGGCCGCGGCGGGGTTGCGCAATGCGCCTGCCAGGAAGTTTCCGACAACATGGCCCACGCCCACAGCGGCGCCGCCCATTCCGGTGCAGGCCAGGCCCGCGCCGATCAGTTTCCCCATAACCTCGATATCGCCTTCCATGGTGTGTTCTCCTTACGTTGGAATGGCTGGAATTAGTGACCCGGATGCAGCGCGTCTTTCAGATAGACGCAGGTCAAGATGGTAAAGACATAGGCCTGAATGACCGTCACAAGCATTTCCAGCCCGTAAACGGCCATAATGCCGATGATTGGAAAGACCGCGCCAACGCCCATTGCGCCCGCGAAGCCCGCGAAAACCTTGATCACCGCATGGCCCGCCATCATGTTGCCCATCAAACGAATTGAGTGACTGACGGGGCGCACGAAATACGAGATCAACTCGATCAGAAACAAGATGGGCCGCAGAATGGCCGGTGCGGACGAGACCCACAGCAGCTTGAAATAGCCCAGGCCGTTTTTCATGAAGCCGATCAACGTGATGATGAAGAAAAGCCCAAAAGCCAGCGTGCCGGTCACCGCAAGATGCGAGGTGGTCGTAAAGCTCATCGGCAGCAGGCCGATCACATTCGCGGTCAGCGTGAACATGAAAATCGCCAGGATGTAAGGGAAGTAGGCCAACCCGTCCTTCCCAACGATGTCCTCGACCATTTTATAGACAAAGCCATAGATCATTTCGGCCACGGACTGGCCGCGCGTCGGGACCAAGCTGCGGCCGCTTTGCGCCAGCACCAACAGACCGGTTGTCGCAAGGATAGCCATGCCGAACCACAAAGTAGCGTTCGATATCGTGTACCAATGCAGCGCGCCGTCGCCAAACAGCGGCTCAACCACGAACTGGTCCATTGGATGGATATTGGTTCCGCCGGTTTCAGCCGCCTTCGCGTCGTCTGCCATGCCTCAAGCCTCGTCTCTTTCGTCTGGCACTTGCGCGCCTGCCTGGTTTTGAGCTTGTCGCGCGGTTTCCATCATCACCCGGATCCCGGCCGCGAAGCCCAGCAAACAAAAGATCACCAGAAACAGCGGAAGCGTTCCAAAAAGCGCATCCAACCCGTATCCGATGGCAAAACCAACGGACATTCCGGTCACCAACTCAATCACCATCCGCCAGGCTTGCCCGGCGCCGGTATATTCATTCTCCATCTTCGGGCTGCCCGTTTCGCGGCGCTTTTTGGCACCCTCGATCCGCGCTTCCAGGTCCTTTAGCCGCTTACGTTCAGTTTCGTCGACCATGCGAACCCGCCTTCTGTAAGGTACCTTTGCAACGACATCGCACCTTCGGAGACTTGCGCGGACACTAGGCGGCGGCAACCAGGGTGTCAAGCGACGTTGGACACGCACGAGATCGGTTTAAAGTGTTGATTATAATGTGATAAAAATGGGTGCGACCGGCGGGCGCAGGTCCTGCGGAACCGTCACCATACAACCGCACCCGGCCCCAAGTTCATTCAACCGAACGGTTGACGATTCACCGCGAACCCGCCAAGCCTGACGTATGACAGACGCTGATGCACAGCTTGACGCCACCTTCGCTGCCCTGGCCGACCCCACCCGGCGCGCCATTGTCGCGCGACTGCTTTCGGGGGATTGCACGGTGGGGGATTTGGCAGAACCGTTCGAGATATCGCTGGCCGCTGTCTCGAAACATCTGGCGATCCTCACCCGCGCGGGCCTGGTCATCCAGACCCGCGCAGGCCGCGTCAAATGGTGCCGCTTGGACATCCACAGCCTGCGCCCCGCCGCGGTCTGGATGGAGGCGTTCGGCAGTTTCGACGCCCAAGACCTGGAGGCGCTGGAAACCCTGCTCGGCACCTTTGAGGATACCGAGCAGGATGTACCTTAGTCGCCCAGAACCTCACCTTCGCGGCGCCCATCAGCCCCGCCGATCAGGCCATCCTCGGTGATTTGGATCACGTGCAGCCCCGAATTCAGGTTTCGCACATTGATCTCGTGCCCCAGGGCCGCCAGTCCCTCGGCCCAGCTTTCGGCATCGGTCCCTTCCTCAAGGTCCGTTGCCCCGTTGCGGTTCACCACATGGCCCATATTCAGCGCCTCCTGCGGGTCCATGCCCCAGTCCAGGATCGCGATGATCGAGCGCGCAACATAGTTGATAATCCGCGACCCACCTGGCGAGCCAACCAGCAGCACCGGTTTACCATCCTGCATCACAACCGTCGGTGCCATTGAACTGCGGGGCCGCTTGCCCCCCTCGACCCGGTTCGCAATCGGCTTGCCATCCGCCTCAGGGGCAAAGCTGAAGTCGGTCAACTCGTTGTTCAGCAAGAACCCATTGGTCATCACCCGGCTGCCAAAACCCGTCTCGATGGTCGTGGTCATGGACACCATATCGCCGTAGCGGTCCACGATTACGAAATGCGAGGTTCCAGGGCGCTCGGCCTGGGTGTCCGGGGCCCACAACAACCCCTCTTTGAATGGCGGCTCGCCTGGCGCCGCACTCTCCATCGCCGCCGCTGGGTCAATCAACTCGGCACGGGACGCCAGGTAAAGCGGATCCACCAACCCTTCGGTCGGCATCTCGACGAAATCCGCATCGGCCATATACAGCCCGCGATCCGCATAGGCCAGTTTCGCGGCCTCGGCATAATGGTGATAAGCCTCGACCGAGGGGCCAAGGGCCGCCAAGTCGAAGTTCGACAGGATCCCCAGGATCTGGCCCACAGTCAGACCGCCGCTGGTCGGCGGGCCCATGCCGCAAACCTCGTAGCTGCGATAAGGCACGCAGATCGGATCGCGCGCGGGCACGGTGTAGCTGGCCATATCCTCGAGGGTCAGAATACCGGGATTGATGTCGGTCTGCACCGCCGCCACGATGTCCCCGGCGATCGCCCCAGTATAGAGCGGCGCAGCCCCCTCGGCCGCGATTAGGCGCAGGGTGCGCGCGAAGTCGGGGTTCTTCAGGATCGTCCCCTCGGCTTTCGGGGTGCCGTCCTCGTTGAAGAAATAGGCCTTGGTGGCTGGAAACAGATCCAACGACCGCTCTTGCGCGCCCGCGATAGACCCGGCCATCCGGGGGCTGATCGCAAACCCTTCCTCGGCCGTCGCGATCGTTGGCGCCAAAAGATCCGCCCAAGGCGTGCGACCATGCGCCTTGTGCATCGTCTCAAGCAGCATCAACGTGCCTGGCACACCGACCGACCGGCCGCCGACAACCGCGTCCCAAAACCCCAGCTTCTCGCCACTTTCGTCCAGCCAATAGTCCTGTGTCGCGGCCAGTGGCGCCCGCTCGCGTCCGTCCAGTGTGCTCAACTTGCCCTCGGAAGCATCCCAATACAGTAGAAACGCCCCACCGCCGATGCCCGAGCTTTGCGGCTCGACCAAATTCAGCATGAACTGCACCGAGACCGCGGCATCCGCCGCAGACCCACCAGCGGCCAGCACTGCGCGCCCGGCTTCTGCTGCCAGCGGATTGGCTGCGGCTACCATCATCGTCTTGGCCGTAACGGATGTCCGTTCAGCGACGCTCAGCGTCTCCTCGGGCTGTTGTGCTGTTTGTGCCAAGACCCCTGTCGCTACCAAAGCACCAAAAGCCGTTGAAATCAGAATACCACGCATGCCAAATCCCTCTTCTGTTGAATGTCCCAAGGACAGCATAACGCCGATGCGCCAAAGGTCACCCGCGGAAACGCGGCGTTATGTAAAAAGACCCGGCTCTGAGAGTCTTCTGTGGTTGCCGCCCGTGATGCAAGAAGATTTTGTTCCGATGAGCATGTGATCAAGTGCGGTCTTCTGTCAGGCCTTTAAGTGCGGCGTTTTCAGAAGCCGCTGGCCGGTATGGTGATCTGCGGAGCAGG
>CALICM010000036.1 GCA_938049225.1 uncultured Paracoccaceae bacterium | reverse complement strand
GCGCACTTTGCTCTTGGGCGACATCAATTCCAACGTAGCGTTTCATGGTGGTCCTCCTGTGGCCTTGGGGTTTCAACATCGACACTAACGATGTTCGAAACCTCCCAAGCTGGATTCGCCGCAGATACGCCATGTCCGCTTTCGTCTAGGGTTTGTGGCTGCTGGATGTTCGCGATCCAGCGGCGATAAACCTGACAAGGAGGAAAGCGCGGGCGGCTTTCGCAGCTATGGGGATTGTGCGTTACCGGCGCGTCAGTCGAGGAGCGGATCCGCATCCGCGTTGGTCACTGGGCGAGAGTCAACCGGTTGACTTTCATGGTCTGATGGCGCCGTTTGGCCTGTCTTGCTGGTTTCAACGGCCCATCTCACCGCTAACGTTATGAGGCTGGTCGCACTGATTGGTCCGGCGGCTCGGATCGCAGGGCCGGGTGTGATGGGTGGGGCATGCGACCTCCTCCCATAGCGGTGCGCGGGATTTCGGGGTCTGGCCGCGGGTGAAGGTTTCGGTGACGCGCATCGCGCCACCGCATCTAGGGCATGTCTGGCGCGGGTCGCGCTCGTTGGCATCGGCGCGCCCGTCCTCACCGGTCGTTTGATCCGGCTCTGGCTCTGTATCGATCAGACGCCTGATCTTCCTGATTCTGTGTCGGCGGATAGGCCACGCTAAAGGCGGCCCGTTATCTGAGCCCGGGACCGGGTGCCGCTTCGAGAATGCGCGTCACCTCCTCGGCGCCGAACACCACGGGGACCTTCTTCGCAAGACGCTGACAGCGCATGTGGCGCTTCATTTCCTCGCGCGCACAGGTCACCGAGAAGAAGAAGCCCAGGACGCTCAGCCGGTTGTTGAACGTCGCCGAGCCGATGCCTTTCTCGGACACATCCAGCTGAAACGCCCGCAGATCCTCAGGCGTCGCCGTGTCGGGCGAGTGGCCCAGGAGCCGGGTGAAGTCGCACATCGCCCGCAGGGACATGGTTTGCGTCTTCGACTGCAGACCCTTGATCCACATGTCTTCGAGAAACCGCCGACGCAGAGCGGGAACATATTGATCTGACCTCGAAACCTCCTGTCATCCAAATCGCTCCACAAAGACCAAGGCACGTCACCCGCCACAAGCGCCAATACCGCGAGAGCGGTTTCGTCCAGGTCCGCAAAGTGTGAACTCCCGTGCCGCTCGATTTTGCTTTGTAACGAATGTCTCCTTCCATGGACCGCATTGGCCAGCAACGCTGCTACATTTGAGGTATACGCGCTTCTGGCCAAAGCTATGTTGCACTTGGTGTTGCAAGCCAAGCATCACGTCTAAACACGTAGACATTTTCGACATGGGATAACAGAACGCGGTTGGCAGGAAGGACACCAGTCGTGAGTCATAAAACGCATCCCTGGGGCTTGGCCAGCAATCAGAATTGGCGGCTTTGCCTGGAAGGCAACAACCGGGCGTGGGTCATGTGCCGTTGCGGTTTCGGCAAAACGCTGGGCACAGATCCGACAGCCCCGAATGCGGGTCCTAAGCGGGGTATCTGGATGATCGGGCTCTGTACGTTTGGGCATCTTCGTGGTCTAGCGGCTGTGGGTGATATCCGACCTTGCCATCAAATGACGCGCGTGAACATCCTGCGGCGCATGACGTTCTAATACCTCGGGCTTGTCCCGAGGCAAAAGTAGGCAGTTTGCAGGGATCAGGAGGCGCAGCACCTATGACAGTTCCCACCGGCCCTTCGGCGCTCGGACCGCTTGAAACGGCGCTGGACCATGCGCATGACGCGATGATCCGCAGCGGCGAGACGGAAGCCGCGCGGCGCGCGTTTTTCGCGGCGGTTGCCGCGGCCGAGTTGGTGCTGGTGCTGGAGGCCGAAGTGGCGGATGGCAGCGATCAGATCACGCCGCTGGTGCTTGAGACAGACGATGGGCCGCTGGTGCTTGCCTTCGACACCGAGGCCCGGATGGCGGGGTTTTTGGGACAGGGGACGGCGACAGCGACACTGTCGGGCCGGGCCTTGGCGCAGATGCTGGCCCCGGCAGGCCTGGGCTTGGGGCTGAACCTGGATGTGGCGCCCTCGGGGATTGTGCTGCCAGCGGCGGCGCTGGCATGGCTGGCGGACTTGGCCCCGCCGCAAGCGCAGGTGCGCGAGGGGCAGATCGTGCAACTGGATCCACCGCGCGATGTGGCCCCGGTGCTGCTGCAGCTTTTGGATGCGCGCTTGGCCATGCTGGCAGGCACGGCGACGGGCGCCTGTTTGGCCCAGGCGCGGTACGCCCAAGGGGACGCGGCATTGGTTCTGGCGTTGTCCGATGTGCCCGAGCCTGCGCGCCCAGCGGTCAGCCAATCCATTGGCGAGGCTTTGTCGATGGCGGGGCTGCCCGAGGCAGCCATCGATGTCTTGTTCGTCGACGCCGAAACCGAGGTTTGGACGCGACTGGCACGCGTCGGCCTGCGCTTTGACATGCCTCAGACCGCCACAAGCCAGCCTGCGGCACCCGGTGGGGATCCGGACCGGCCACCCATTTTGCGCTGAGGTGTTGGGGTGTCCGGCGGCGTCCTGGGCCCCCGCCGGACGTTTGGCATCAAGGTCAACGTCAGCTCGCCAACCCACGCAGGCTTGCCAGATGCGCATCCCATCCAGCGTCCAAATGGCCCAGGATCGCACACTCCTCGGCCATCTCGGGCACGATCCCGGCGTGCGTCATGGTCACTTTGGTCCCACCGGCAACGGCGACCAGGTCCCATGTGACGGTGGTCTCGCGCCCCTCAAGCGGGCCGACGTTAAATGTGGTCACCAAGCGTTGGGGCGGGTGCCATTCCATTATATGCCCCCAAATTGTGCGCGCACCATCCTTGCCCATTGCATAGTCGCTGCCCGGCGCCAGGTCGGCGTGTGCGGGCTGATACCATTTGCCGATATGCGCTTGTTTGGTCAGATACTCCCAAACCGTGCCGGGCGCTACCGCGATGAAGATGGTTTTGACCAGATCGGCCGTTTCGGTCGCCTCTCGGGTAAGTGTCTCAGTCATTTTTTGTCTCCCTCTCGATGATGTCTTTCAAAGTGTCCAGGCGGCGCGACCAGAACAGGTCGATCTGGGCCACCCAGTCGGTGACGGCCTGCAGCCCCTGGGGGTTCAGCCGGTTGATCCGCTCGCGCCCTTTGGCCTCAACCTGGATCAGCGCGCCCTGTTCCAGGATCGTTAGGTGCTTTTTGACGGCGGGCCGGGTCATGTCGAAATTCTCGGCCACGGCCCCTATGGTCAGGTCCCGCTCGGCCAGCAATGCGACAATGGCGCGGCGCGTCGGGTCAGCCAGGGCGCGAAACGTGGCCTCGGCGGTTTGGTTCATCGGATCCTCCCTATATGAAACTTATTGGTTTCATATTTATGATACCAGAAGGTTTTATGTCAAGCTGAAATGCGACCCAAAATTCGCACTTTAATTCTGCCTGCCCCGGGGGTATCCTTTGCCGCATGACAAAAGCAGTTCTTGCCACCACCCTGCTTCTTCTCCTTAGCCGCCTCTGAGCGTGCCGGGATAACGGCGCGCGCGCTCAGAGGATGACGTTACGCGCCCCGATCATTCCCAAGGCTTAAGGACAAAAACCATGACCCAGACCGACCGACAGGACCGCGTCCTGATTTTCGACACAACCCTGCGCGACGGCGAACAAAGCCCGGGCGCCACTATGACACTGGCCGAAAAGCTGGAGATCGCCGAGATGCTGGACACCATGGGTGTCGACATCATCGAAGCCGGATTTCCCATCGCCAGCGAGGGCGATTTCCAGGCCGTCAGCCAAATCGCTGGGCGCGCGAAATCCTCGGTGATTTGCGGCCTCGCCCGCGCCAAAATGGGTGACATTGACCGTTGTTGGGAGGCGGTGAAGCACGCCGCGCGCCCACGGATCCATACGTTCATAGGCACATCGCCCTTGCACAGGGCGATCCCAAATTTGGATCAGGATCAGATGGCCGAAGTGATCCACGATACCGTCACCCATGCCCGCAACCTGTGCGACAATGTTCAATGGTCGCCGATGGATGCCACCCGCACCGAAGAGGACTACCTGCGCCGTGTGGTCGAAATCGCGATAAAAGCGGGGGCGACCACGATCAATATACCCGATACGGTCGGCTACACCGCCCCACGCGAGAGTGCTGCGTTGATCCAGATGCTGATTGAGCAGGTACCGGGGGCTGAGGATGTCATCTTTGCGACCCACTGCCACAACGACCTGGGAATGGCGACCGCCAACAGCCTGGCCGCCGTCGAGGCCGGTGCCCGGCAGATCGAGTGCACGATCAACGGGTTGGGCGAGCGGGCCGGAAACACCGCCCTGGAAGAGGTCGTGATGGCGCTGAAAGTTCGCAACGACATCATGCCGTATCGGACCGGAGTGGATGCGACCAAGATCATGCAGATCAGCCGTCGTGTGGCCGCGGTTTCGGGCTTTGCGGTGCAGTACAACAAAGCCATCGTCGGCAAGAACGCTTTCGCCCATGAAAGCGGCATCCACCAGGACGGCATGCTGAAGAACGCCGAAACCTTCGAGATCATGCGCCCCGAGGATGTGGGTCTTTCCGAAACCAACCTGGTGATGGGCAAGCATTCAGGCCGGGCCGCGCTGCGGGCCAAGCTGCAGGACCTGGGGTTCGAGTTGGGCGACAATCAGCTCAAGGACGTCTTTGTGCGTTTCAAGGCACTGGCGGATCGCAAGAAAGAGGTCTTCGACGATGATCTGATCGCGATGATGGCCGACAGCACTTCCTCGGCCGGGAACGCGGTTCAGGTTAAGTTTTTGCGTGTGATCTGTGGCACCGAGGCGCCGCAGTCGGCGGACCTGACCCTGACCATCGATGGTCAGGACCGCCAGGTTACGATGCAAGGTGACGGTCCCATCGATGCGGTGTTCAACGCCATTCGCGAACTGGTGCCGCACAAGGCAACGCTGGCGCTGTATCAGGTGCATGCGGTGACCGAGGGGACGGATGCTCAGGCGACCGTGTCGGTTCGGCTGGAAGACGATGGCTATATCGCCTCGGCCCAAGCGTCGGACACCGACACCGTGGTTGCGTCGGCCAAAGCCTATGTGGGCGCACTCAACCGGCTTGAGGTGCGGCGGGGCAAGTCCGCGCCAAATGTGTTGGATGCGGCACGGGCCTGATCGGGCTTCGTTGTTGGGGCATCCGCCGACAGCCCGGCGGGCGTATTTGGGCCAAGAGGAAAGCGGCCGCGTTTCTTCTTGGTCCAAACGCATTTCAGCGGGTCTGATGGCGGATCTCAGAGAATTTCCGCCGAAACCCGAACAAAACCACCGCAATGCAGCATATCCCGCTTCGGCAACCCTTTACGCCCCCCATATGCCGCGCGTATAACGCTGCAAATTCGATCGGCGGAAGCCCACCCGCACCGGTGATCGAACAACAACAATTCACGGGCGGCTGGGTATGTTTGGGGCACTTTCGGGCTTGTTTTCCGCCGATATGGCGATCGATCTGGGGACGGCAAACACCCTGGTTTACATCAAGGGCAAGGGCATTGTTCTGAACGAGCCCTCGGTCGTGGCCTATCATACCAAGGATGGCAAGAAGCAGGTCCTAGCGGTTGGCGAGGATGCTAAGCTGATGCTGGGCCGCACGCCGGGCTCGATCCAGGCGATCCGGCCGATGCGCGATGGGGTGATCGCTGATTTCGACGTTGCCGAGGAAATGATCAAGCATTTCATCCGCAAGGTGCACAAAGGCGGATCCTGGGCCAAGCCCAAGGTGATCGTTTGCGTGCCGCACGGTGCGACACCCGTGGAAAAGCGCGCGATCCGCGAATCGGTCCTTTCGGCGGGCGCGCGCCGCGCTGGGCTGATCGCCGAGCCGATCGCGGCGGCCATCGGGGCCGGTATGCCGATCACGGATCCGACCGGCAATATGGTCGTCGACATTGGCGGCGGGACGACCGAGGTCGCGGTTCTCAGCCTGGCCGATATTGTTTACGCGCGTTCGGTCCGGGTCGGCGGCGACCGGATGGACGAGGCGATCATCAGCTACCTGCGGCGCCAGCATAACCTTTTGGTCGGGGATTCGACCGCTGAGCGGATCAAAACCTCCATCGGCTCGGCCCGCATGCCCGAGGATGGGCGCGGCCAAGCGATGGAAATCCGCGGGCGTGATTTGCTCAACGGCGTGCCCAAGGAAACCGAAGTAACCCAGGCGCAGGTGGCCGAAGCAGTGGCCGAACCTGTGCAACAGATCTGTGAAGCGGTCATGACCGCCCTGGAAAGCACGCCCCCCGATCTGGCCGCTGACATCGTCGACCGTGGCGTGATGCTGACCGGCGGTGGCGCGCTGTTGGGGGATCTGGACCTGGCCCTGCGCGAGCAGACTGGACTGGCCATCTCTGTGGCGGACGAGACACTGAATTGCGTGGCACTGGGCACCGGTAAGGCATTGGAATATGAACAACAGCTGTCGCATGTGATAGACTTCGGAAACTAAGCCGGGGATGGGCCCCGGTTTCGAGAGGCCCTAGAGTTTGGCAACCGCGAACGAAGAAGCACAAGCAATGTGGCGCGCCGTTCGGCGCGTGGTCCTGATGGGTTTTTGCCTGGTATTTATCGCAATCTTTGTGCTGTGGCGGATCGACAATCCCCGGGTCGAAGCCCTGCGCCTGTCATTGATGGACAAGCTGCTGCCCAGTTTCGAATGGACCCTGAACCCGATCACCAGTGCCAGCCGAATGATCGCCGACTTCGAAGAGCTTGACCGCGTCTACGAGCAAAATCGGGAATTGCGCCGCGAATTGCAGCGGATGAAGGGCTGGCGCGAGGCCGCACTGCAACTTGAGGAGAAGAATGCGCGGTTGAGGGCACTGAACAACGTGCGGCTTAGCCCAAGGGTCAGCTTTATCTCGGGCGAGGTGTTGACCGACTCGGGCTCGCCGTTCCGCCAGTCGGCCCTTCTGAACATCGGTCGGATCGATGGGGTGCAGGACGGCTCGGCCACCGTGGATGGGCTGGGGTTGGTGGGCCGCGTCTCGGGCGTGGGGGACCGGACTGCGCGGGTGATTTTGCTGACGGACATAAACAGCCGGGTGCCGGTGTTGGTCCAACCCGCCGGGCAGCGTGCGCTGCTGACAGGGGACAACACCAACGCGCCACTGTTGGAGTTTATCGAGGATCCCGAGCAGCTGCGCCCTGGGGACCGGGTGGTCACCTCGGGCGATGGTGGGATTTTCCCCTCGGACCTGCTGGTTGGGACGGTCGCAACCGGGCCGCAGGGACGATTGCGGGTGCGATTGGCGGCCGAATACAAACGGTTGGAGTTTATCCGCGTGCTGCGCCAAACCCCGGGCGAGACGATCCCAGGCACAGGCGATTTGATCGGGCCACCGTTGCCGCCCCTGCCGGCCGAGACCGCGTTGCAGGAGGGCACGCGTGACTGAATACCCATTCTCGCCCCTGCGCGCTGCCCTGTTCACAGCGCTTGCGATCAGCATGATCTATCTGGATTTGCTGCCGTTTCAGACGGTTGCCGAGACGCCAGTGATGCCAGACCTGTTGGTGGCGCTGGCTGCGGCTTGGGTTATTCGCCGACCCGATAGCATGCCCTTGGCGTTAACCGCGCCGATCTTTCTGTTGGCCGATCTGGCTTTGGACCGCCCCCCGGGGCTTTGGGCCCTGCTGTCGCTGCTGATGATCGAGGCGCTGCGCGGGCAGCGCGATTTATTACGCAATGGGCCTGCGCCGGTGGAATGGGCGAGTTTCGCGGCTGCCCTGGCTGTAGCGCTGATTTTCCAGGCGTTGATCTTGCGGCTGACCCTAGTCCCGCGCCCCTCTGGCGAGGTCACGTTGCAGTTGTTCGCGGTCACGGTCGCCTCCTATCCGGCCGTTGTATTGGTGTTGCATGTGCTCTTTCGTGTCCGGTCGCCAAAACCAGCGGAACGCTCGCGCAGGCTGGGGCGTGTGGGATGATGAGAAAGGCGCCCAAATCGGCTCAGGCCCTGGTCACCCGGCGGGGCATGTTGCTGATGGGCGGTGCAGTACTGGCGGTGGGTGGCTTGGGCGCGCGGATGCGCCAGTTGCAGGTGAAAGAGGCCGCGACCTATCGCCTGCTGGCGGAAGAAAACCGCATGAACCTGCGCCTGATCGCCCCGGCGCGGGGATTAGTGCTGGACCGCAACGGCCGCGCCTTGGCCGAGAACCGTCAGAACTACAGGGTGGTGATCGTGCGCGAACAAGCGGGCGACGTCGAAGTAGCGCTGGATAAGCTGGCCCGTCTGATCCGCCTGACGCCCGAGCGGCGCGAAAAAGCACTTAAGGAGATCAACCAACGCTCGGCCTTTGTTCCGGTCACCGTAATCGAGCATCTGACCTGGGAAGAGATCGCGCGTGTTGCCGCCAATGCGCCCGCGTTGCCCGGCGTCCTGCCCGAGGTGGGGCTTACCCGGCACTACCCGCAGATGGAGGCGACCGCGCATATGGTCGGCTATGTCGGACCTGTGTCAGACAGCGATTTAGAGAAACAGGAGACCCCCGATCCACTGCTGCAGATCCCCGATTTCCAGATCGGCAAAACCGGGGTCGAAGTGCGGCTTGAGAGCGATCTGCGGGGTGCTGCGGGCGCCAGCCAGATCGAGGTCAACGCCCTGGGCCGCGTGATGCGCGAGCTGAACCGGCGCGAGGGGACGCCCGGGCGGGACCTGGCCCTGACCTTGGACGCGGATCTGCAAACCTATGCGCTGAAACGAATGGAAGGCGAAAGTGCCTCGACCGTCGCGCTTGACGTGCGGACGGGCGAGATCCTGGCCGCAGCCTCGGCCCCCAGCTTCGATCCGAACGCTTTCGTGCTGGGGATCGGCTTTGACGATTGGAACTATCTGCGGGACCACCCCTATCGCCCGCTGTCGAACAAGGCGGTCTCTGGGGCCTATCCGCCGGGCTCGACTTTTAAGATGGTTGTCGCGATGGCGGCGATGGAGGCCGGGATGCTGTCGGCGGACGAGACCGTCTGGTGCCCGGGCCATTATCAGCTGGGCAACCGGCGGTTCCACTGTTGGCGCCGCGGCGGTCATGGGCACACCAACTTGCGCGACAGCCTAAAGAACTCGTGCGATGTGTATTACTACGACGTCGCCCGCCGGGTTGGGGTCGATGCGATAAGCGCTATGGCCAATAAGCTGGGGATCGGGGTTAAGCACGACCTGCCTGTACCAGCCATCACGCCGGGGCTGACGCCCACACGCGCGTGGAAGCAACGCACCTATGACGAGGCTTGGCTGGTCGGCGATACACTGAACTCGGGGATTGGGCAGGGGTTTATGCTGGCTTCGCCCCTGCAACTGGCGCTGATGACCGCACGGATCGCGACCGGGCGGGCGATCACGCCGCATCTGGTCCGCGCCGTGGACGGACGACCGGTTGAGATGGGTGATGATCCGGAACTGGGCGTGCGGCCGGTGGCGCTGCGGCTGGTGCGCGATGGAATGTATGCGGTGGTGAATGATCGGCGTGGCACGGGTTATCGTTCCCGGATTGCGGATCCTGACGTGAAGATGGCGGGCAAAACGGGCACCAGTCAGGTGCGCATTATCACGCCCGAGGAGCGGGCCCGCGGTGTGTTCAAGAACAAGGACCTGCCTTGGAACCGGCGGGATCACGCATTGTTTGTCTGCTATGCGCCCTATGATGCACCGCGCTATGCAATCGCGACAATTGTCGAGCATGGCGGCGGTGGGTCGGTCGCCGCCGCCCCCATTGCACGAGACGTCATGATGCACGCGCTCTATGGCCCGACGCCACCGCTGCAGGCCTATCCCCCGGGTGAGCGGGAGGAAATCGAGCGCCAGCGCAAAGAGGCCCCGCCACCGCCGCGCCCAGAGCCCGTGGCCGACCCCGCACCCGGCCCAGCTGCGCGGGATCGCGCATGACGTTCCTCGACCCATCCCACCGGCAGTTGCCCACGGGCGCTGCCAAACTGCTGCATATGAATTGGGCGCTGATCGTTTTGCTGACAGCGATCGCAGCAACCGGCTTCATGATGCTCTATTCCGTCGCGGATGGTTCTTGGGATCCCTGGGCCAGCCGTCAGATGACGCGCTACGGCGTCGGCCTTGCCATCATGATGATCGTTGGCTTCATCCACATCCGATTTTGGCGCTCCGTTGCCCCTTTGGCCTATATCGGTGGGATCGTTCTGCTGCTGTTCGTCGAGTTTTTCGGCTCTGTAGGAATGGGCGCACAGCGTTGGATCAACCTTGGCTTTATCCAGTTGCAGCCGTCCGAATTGATGAAGGTTGCTTTGGTGATGGCCCTAGCGCTCTATTACGATTGGCTCGACCCGGAAAAGGTCAGCCGCCCGCAATGGCTGATCCTGCCGATTGTGCTGACCTTGGTGCCAATGGCCCTGGTTCTGAAGCAACCCGACCTGGGGACCGCAATCCTGCTCGCGGCCGGGGCTGGCGTCGTGATGTTCATGGCCGGTGTCTCGCTGTGGTACTTTGGCACCGCCATCGCGGCCGGGGTCGGGCTGGTGACATTGGTCATGAAAAGCCGTGGCACCACATGGCAGATCCTTGAGGGGTATCAGTACAAGCGAATCGAGACCTTTCTCGACCCTTCCACCGACCCGCTGGGTTCGGGCTATCATATCACCCAGTCTAAGATCGCGCTGGGTTCGGGCGGGTTGACGGGCCGGGGATTTATGGAGGGCACCCAAACCCGCCTCAACTTCCTGCCGGAGAAGCACACAGACTTCATCTTCACCACCCTCGCCGAGGAGTTTGGCTTTATTGGGTCTATTTCGCTTTTGGCCCTCTATGCGCTTGTGGTTGTTTTCGCGCTGGCCTCGGCGATGCGAAACCGCGACCGTTTTGGCGCGCTGCTGACCACCGGCATCGCGGCGACGTTCTTTTTCTTTTTCGCGGTCAATATGGCGATGGTGATGGGATTGATCCCCGTGGTGGGCGTGCCTCTGCCGCTGGTCTCCTACGGGGGGTCGGCGATGTTGGTGCTGATGGCGGCCTTTGGCCTGGTCCAAAGCGCACATATCCATCGGCCGCGATAGGGGTTTCTGCATGGTCTTGATTTACTATGCGGGTCACCCGGACAATTGGGAAACCTACGCACGACTGCTGCCACCAGCTTTGGCTGAGGCGGGCGTCACCGCAACCTTGGACAATGTGGTCCGCGATCCTGCCGCGGTGGACTACATTGTCTATACGCCTGACGGTCCACTGCAGGACTTCACCCCCTTCACCCAGACCCGCGCGGTGTTCAGTTTATGGGCCGGCGTAGAAAAGATCGTGGGGAACACGAGTTTGACCCAGCCGCTGTGCCGGATGGTGGATCCCGGGCTCACGCAAGGGATGACGGAGTGGGTCGTGGGTCATGTGATGCGGCATCACCTGGGTCTGGATATCCATATCACCCAGCAGGATGGTGTTTGGCGCGACGATTTAGCGCCGCCTTTGGCGACGGATCGGAACATTGCCATTCTGGGCCTCGGTGCCTTGGGCGCCGCGGCTGGCCAAGCGCTGGCCGGTCTGGGGTTTCAGGTGAACGGTTGGAGCCGGTCGGCCAAACAGATCCCAGGTCTGACCTGCCGCCATGGCCCTGAGGGGTTGTCGCGGACGTTGGCGCTTGGTGACATCCTGATCCTGTTGCTGCCGTTGACGCCTGAAACCACCGGCTTGATCAATGTACAAACCCTGGCCCAACTGCCAAAGGGCGCGGTGGTGTTGAACCCAGGCCGGGGTCCGATGATCGACGACACCGCACTGCTCGTGGCGCTGGACCGGGGGCATCTGGCGCAGGCGACGCTGGATGTGTTTGCAACCGAACCCTTGCCCAAGGATCATCCCTATTGGGCGCATCCCAAGGTGACGGTCACACCGCATATCGCTTCGGTCACACGGCCTGAAACGGCGGTGCGGGCTTTGGCGCAGAACATCGCGCGCGATCAGGCGGGGCAACCCTTGCTGCACCGGGTGGATCGCGCGACTGGGTATTGAAGCAGTGGTCTTGGGTCAAAAGATGCAACGAGCCGTTTTATGCACACCACCATTGTTCTAACTCACCGGCCATGAAAGAAAGTTTCCCGCCTCAAACAAATGTTCTTCTCATTGGTGCCTCGGGCGGTATTGGGCAAGCCCTGGCCGAAGCTTTGAGTGCGACTGCACTGACCATCCTCAGCCGATCGCGAGACGGTTTCGACCTAACGGATGAGGCGTCGATCACACGGGCCGTTGCGGGGTTAGACGGCCCCTTCGAGATCGTCGTCGATGCGACCGGGGCGCTTGAGATCGACGGTCATGGCCCTGAGAAATCCTTGTCACAGATCGATCCTGCCGCAATGGCCGCGCAATTTGCGCTGAACGCCACAGGGCCGGCGCTGTTGTTAAAGCATTTGCTACCGCTGATGCCCCGGAAAGGGCGGGCGGTGTTTGCCAGCCTATCGGCGCGGGTCGGCTCGATCGAGGACAATCGCCTGGGCGGCTGGATTGCGTATCGCGCGGCGAAAGCAGCGCTGAACCAGGTGATCCGCACTGCGGCGGTCGAGGCGGCGCGGCGCAACCCCGAGAGTATCGTCGTGGCGCTTCATCCCGGCACTGTGCAAACCCCTTTGACCCAGAAATACCTGGGCCGTCATCCAGCAGTGACCCCACCCGAGGCGGCAGAGAAACTGGTCAAGGTGTTGCAAAGGCTACGCCCGGATCACAACGGCGGCTTCTATGATAGCGCCTTCAAAAAGATCCCATGGTAAGGTTGGTCGGGTCGTCACGGACCAATCTTGGATGGTCCGCGCCGTATGCGCGAACCGTTGGCGTGTGCCTAAGCGGTAACCGAGGCGCGGCGCGAAGCGCCGCCGCCCCCATCAGGTCAAATAAGTCGATCAGTTTCCGCTGGCGGCCGCTGCATCGGTGGCGGCATCTTCGGTCGCGGCGGCCTCGGCCTCTTCCTTTGTCGCCTGCTCGCCGCGTGCCCAATACCCATCGTATTCTTCGCCTGATGCATAGACCATTTTCCCACGGCCCTGCCGCTGCCCACGGGCGAAGAAACCCTCGTAACGATCCCCATTGGGATAGGTCGCGACACCATCGCCATCGATCTCGCCCGCTTTCCAGCCACCAGCATATTCGAAGCCGTCGGTCATGCGGATCGTGCCATTGCCGTCGCGCTGGCCGCTGACGAAAGTGCCCTCATAGATAGTGCCATCCGCATAGGTTGCGACACCTTTGCCATCGCGCAGCCCATCCTTCCACTCGCCCGTGTAGGTAAAGCCATCCTCATAGGTCATCGTGCCGATGCCGTGGTTGCGTGCGTTTTTGAACTCGCCTTCATAAACCAGGCCGTTGTCGTATTTCGCGATACCTTTGCCTTCGATCACACCATTTGCCCACTCGCCTTCGTAGGAGGAGCCATCCGCATAGGTGATCTTGCCACTACCATGCGCCACGTCGTTCAAGAAGGAACCAACATAGACCGACCCGTCGGGATAGGTCACGGTGCCTTCGCCCTCGATCCGGCCTTCGGCCCATTCGCCTTCGTACTTATAGCCATCGGTGCCGGTAAAAACGCCCGCGCCATGTCGTTGATCGTTCAGGAAAGACCCGGTGTAAATATCGCCCGAGGCATAGGTGGCGACACCTTCGCCATTGCGCTGGCCGTTGACCAGCGTACCCTCGTACTTGTCGCCATTGGCCTGGACCAAAACACCGGTACCGTTGATCTGACCCTCGGCCCACTCACCCTCGTAGGTGAGGCCGTCTGGCATTGTGAGCTTGCCGGTGCCCGCGCGCACACCCTGCGCGATCTGCCCCTCGTAGGTGGCGCCGTCGGGATAGGTGATCTTGCCTTCACCATCCTTGACACCGTTGACCCAGCCGCCCTCGTACCGATAGCCGTTGGGCGAGGTCATCACACCCGTGCCATCGTGCACAGCGTCGGTGAACGTGCCTTCGTATTTCACGCCATTGGCGTAAACCGCAACGCCAGTGCCGTTGATCTTGCCGCCGGCCCACTCACCCTCGTAGGTGCCGCCATCGGCGAAGACAATCTTGCCCTGCCCCTCGGGCGAGCCGTTCGCGAATTGGCCTGTGTATTCCGAGCCATTGGGGAATTTGGCGGCACCGTCGCCTTCGATCCGGCCGTCGACCCATTCGCCAGTGTATTCATAGCCGTTGGGCAGCGAATAGGTCCCCTGACCGTGCTGCTTTCCGTCCTTGAACTCACCTGTGTAGACACCGCCGGTATCATACTGTTTGGTCTGAACCCCATCGTCCTGCGCGAATGCCGCCGACGCCATCAGGCTGGCCGCAAGGGTGAGTGCCGTCAGTTTCTGGTTCAACACGTCGATCCTCAATCTCTCAAGATGCAGGGCCTGGCGCCCAATCTTCCAATTGTGTCTAAGCGGAATGGTTAAGCACATCACCGCATACTGGTCCCGATGTTAGGTTTTCCGCCAAACACTGACAACGGTTTTATAGCCGAATGTGTCTATGTCATGGCGAAATGAGTCTGGTTCTGCGGCAGGCTGTGCCCTTGCGGCGACATATCAATCGGATAAACGTGTGCCGAAACCGCAGGAAAGCAGTATTTTATGGCCGATATCTTCCGCCTTACTTTGGCACAATTGAATCCGACGGTGGGAGATTTGGCGGGCAATGCTGACAAGGCGTTCGCGGCTTGGGAGCAGGCGCGCGACGCGCGGGCCCATTTTTTGGCCCTGCCCGAGATGTTCATTACCGGGTATCAGACACAGGACCTGGTCCAAAAACCGGCATTCGTTGCGGATGCCTATCGCCATATTGAGGCCTTGGCCAAACGCTGCCAGGGCGGGCCAACCGTCGGGATCGGCGGGCCGTTTTACGAAGACGGAAAGCTCTTTAACGTCTACTTCATCCTGAAGGGTGGGCAGGTCACCGGCATGGCGCGCAAGCATCATCTGCCTAACAGCCATGTCTTCGATGAAAAGCGGCTTTATGCTGAGGGTCCGATCTCGGGGCCCTTTGCGGTTGAGGCCGTGCGCATGGGTACCCCGATTTGCGAGGATAGCTGGCACGACGACGTGGCCGAGACGATGGTCGAAAGTGGCGCCGAGGTGCTGATCGTGCCCAACGGATCCCCCTATTACCGCGGCAAATTGGACGAACGCATGTCCCATATGGTGGCGCGTGTCGTCGAGAATGAGGTGCCGTTGGTCTATCTGAATATGGTCGGCGGCCAGGATGATCAGGTATTTGATGGCGGCTCCTTTGTGCTGAACCCGGGCGGCAAGCTGGCCGCGATGCTGCCGGTGTTCGACGAGGCGATCGAAACAGTGGAATTCGAAGGGGGGGCCGACGGTTGGATCGCGAAGCCAGGGCCGCTTGCCAGTCATCCCCCGGTCTTGGAGCAGGAATACCGGCTGATGGTCGAGGCACTGCGGGATTACTTGCGGAAGACGGGGTTCTCCAAAGTGGTCTTGGGCTTGTCGGGCGGGGTGGACAGCGCGATCGTCGCGGCCATCGCCAGCGATGCGATTGGTCCGCAGAATGTGCGCTGTGTCATGCTGCCGTCGGAATACACTTCGGACCACTCGCTCGAGGATGCGCGCGGTGTGGCGACGGCTTTGGGCTGTCGTTTGGACACCCTGCCGATCTCGGGCGTTAGGGCGGCAGTGACCGACACGCTAGCGCCCTTGTTCGACAGCCTGGCCACGGATGTGACCGAAGAGAATATTCAGTCCCGCTTGCGCGGCGTGCTGCTGATGGCGCTCAGCAATAAATTCGGCGAAATGTTGCTCACGACCGGGAATAAATCCGAGGTCGCGGTGGGTTACGCCACGATCTATGGCGATATGGCGGGTGGCTATAATCCGATCAAAGACCTCTACAAAACCCGGGTGTTCGAGACCTGTCACTGGCGGAATGAAAACCACCGCGACTGGATGCAAGGGCCATCCGGGGTGGTGATCCCGCCACGGGTGATCGACAAACCCCCTTCAGCCGAGTTGCGCGACGACCAAAAGGACGAGGACAGCCTGCCGCCCTATGAGGTCCTGGACGGCATCCTCAATATGTTGATCGAGGGGGATGCGAGCGTTGCTGACTGTGTTGACGCGGGGTTTGATCGGGATACGGTTAAAAAGGTTGAGCATCTGCTTTATATATCCGAGTACAAGCGCTTTCAGTCGGCCCCCGGTGCGCGTTTGACCGGGCGGGCATTCTGGCTGGACCGGCGCTATCCAATTGCCAACAGGTGGCGGGATGACAGCTGACAAGGTCTTTGCAACCGCCCGTGTGCGTCAGATGACGATGGCAACACAGTTTTTCTTGTTCGTTTTAATCACACAAGGTTATCAGACCTTTGCCTATACCACGGTGCCGGGTGGCGGACAGATCACTTGGGTCACGGGGCTGCATGTGATTGTGATGTTCAGCCCCTTCATCGTGGCGCGGATCACGCCCTTAATGGCCGTTCTGCCAGGGCTGCTGCTGCGCGACGGGGCGCAGATCCAACTGCATGACGGTGGGGTGATCTATACCTTCGACGCGGTCAAACGGCCGCTGTTTTTGACCTGGGACGATGTGGCAAGCCTGTCGAAGACGCGCTTTGGGTTGCGCCTGGTGGCCCGCCCGCACGAGGGTCTGCTCGAAGGTATGCCCAAATACCAGGGCGAGTTCTGGCGCGCACGGATACGCAAGCCGATCTATCTGCCGTTTGTACAGCGTTTCCAGCCGCAACGTGGCCTGTGGCTGGCCCTGGCCGCCGCGCGCAGGGCGGGGGTCAAGGTCGACGGGTTCGCCGACCCAAGCCCCCAACTCGCCCACCAAACCGCCACGGCGCGACGTTAGGGCGGGCTGATCAAGACCGCACGTTTGTTCAACCCTTAAGCCGGATCGCCGTGCGCTGCCTGCGCCGGTATGTCTTTCCAGGTTGATCCAGATGCCATGATGCAACTGGTGCCATTAGGGCGGGTGAGCAGGATGGTCCAACTGCCCGTCTCGGGCGAGTGCCAAAGTTCGAACAACCGCGATCCAGTTTCAAGGCCGGCGCCTTTTTGCGTCTCTTCGAACTTTTGTTGCAGGCCGGTTGTGATCGCGTCCCGCGAACTGCAGATCGTACGCGGGTTCATGCCCTGCGAGAACGCAGGAGGCGCCAGGCTTACCATGCCAAAAATCAAACTGCCTGTCAGGATGCGTTTGAACATAAGTGATCTCCATTTTTAAGGGGCGGAGTCACAGTTCGCCGTAGCAGGTGCTCAGCCCGAGAGGTTCATAAGTCATCCCCCCGAGGCTTCCGTCTTTCGCGGAATTCCACCTTCAAATGCGATGGCCTGGCAGAACAAGTCAAGAACACGAGCAACCAAACCTGCGTGACCGCTTTGTGGTCGCAACAGGGTGGACATCCACCGTTAGCGCGGTACCGGCCATACGCCAAAGCCATAACAGTCTGTTTTCGTATGAAAAATATACCAAGATTGACAGAGACAATACTGTTTCAATTGTCACAAAGGCGTAAAACCATCCGCCGTGGCCTATTCCCACCAAGGGTCGATCGCGGCAATATCCTCGTCGGACCAGCCAAAGTGATGCGCCAACTCATGCACCAAGACATGCGCGACCAAGTCGGCCAAGGCGATATCCCCCCGCGCCGACCACTCATCCAAAATAGGGCGGCGGAACAACCAGATAGCATCCGGCATCTGTGCCACATCCATCACCGACTTTTGCGTTAAGGGGATCCCTTCGTAGAGGCCGGTCAACTCCAACGGATCCTCGATGCCCAACCCTCGTAGCATCGCGGGATCAGGCCAATCGACCACGCGAAGCACAACTGTGGCGGCAATCGCCCGCACGTCGTCAGGCAAATCCCTCAAGGCGGCTTGCGCCAAGGCTTCGATCTGCGCCAAATCGGCTGCTGCCGTTTCCACCCCCATGAATTTTCCCTGGCATGTTTCGTAACGACGGGGGTTCAGCCCCGACCCAATACAAGCTATGCACGCCCAACTGTCCATTGGATTTGACCCAGATGACCACCACACGCTTTGCCCCATCGCCCACCGGCTACCTGCATATCGGCAATCTGCGCGCCGCCCTATTCAACTGGTTGATCGCGCGCAAGGCAGGGGGAACCTTTATCCTGCGGATCGACGACACCGATGCCGAACGCTCGCGCGAGGACTATGTCGATGCGATCCGCGAGGATTTGGAGTGGCTGGGCCTGACTTGGGACCGCGAGGAGCGTCAGTCGCTCAGGGCCGCGCGCTATCTCGAGGCCGCCGATAGCCTGCGTGAGAGCGGGCGGCTGTACGAGGCGTTCGAGACACCGACCGAGCTGGATTTGAAGCGCAAGAAGCAACTGAACATGGGTCGCCCGCCGGTGTATGATCGGGCCGCTTTGAACCTGTCCGACGCCGACCGCGACCGGCTGCGGGCAGAGCGTGGCGGTCACTGGCGCTTCCGGCTGGATCACGGGCGGATCGAGTGGACCGACGGTATTTTGGGGCCGCAGTCGATTGATGCGGCCAGTGTCTCGGACCCGGTGCTGATCCGCGGCGATGGCCAGATGCTGTACACGCTGGCCTCGGTCACCGATGACTGGGACATGGGCGTAACCCATGTGGTGCGCGGGTTGGACCATGTGACCAACACCGCAACGCAGATCCAGATCGTCAAAGCGCTGGGTGGGCAAGCGCCTGACTACGCCCACCATTCGCTGCTGACCGGTCCAGGGGGCGAGGGGTTGAGCAAACGACTGGGCACCCTGTCCCTGCGGGATTTGCGCGCGCAAGGGGTCGAGCCAATGGCGATTGCCTCGATGATGGCCCGTTTGGGGTCGGGCCAGCCGGTCGAGGTCGCGGCCTCGCTTGAGGATCTTGTCGCAGACTTCGACCTTGGCCGCTTCGGTGCGGCCTCCACAAAGTTTGATCCCGACGATCTGACCGCATTGACCGCCAAGGTCGTCCACGCCAAACCCTTTGCCGAAGTGGCGAGCTACCTGTCTGACATCGGCGTGCCGACCGCGACGGCGCCAGCATTCTGGGCCGCAGTGGCTGGCAACCTGCAAACCATAAAGGACGCGGAAGGCTGGTGGGCCCTTTGCCACGACGGCGCTGCACCGGTGATCGCCCCCGAAGATGAAGCTTTCGTCCGCGAGGCGCTGGCCCTGCTGCCCCCCCAACCCTGGACCACGGACACCTGGTCCGATTGGACGGCTCAGGTGAAATCCGCCACCGGGCGCAAGGGTCGCGGGCTGTTCCGCCCGTTGCGCCTTGCCCTGACAGGGCACGAACATGGCCCTGAGATGGCAGGGCTTATGCCACTATTAACGCTTAAAAAACTTTGAGAATCATCAAATCCAGGTTTACCTGAAGGTAACTGGCTATCTGGGGATAACCGATGCGGGCAGGAAATTTCCTGACGACAGTCTTCACGGTGCTGGCCGGTTTCTTTGCCGGTGTGGTCACCGTGCAAGTTCTGGCTCCTGACTTGTTGAACAGCGGTCAGCAGCAACGTTTGCCCGAATCCGTGACCGCGCGCATGTTAGCTGCCGGTGACTTTGGCGGCGTTGACAGCGTGCGCAGGGCCTCGGGGCGGGCGCAGCTGCTGGATGGGGGGGATATCCAGATTCTTCGGTTCACGGACTTCAACGTGAGCAATGCGCCCAATCTTCAGGTTTGGCTGTCAACCGAGGCGGGGGTCACCGGTGCGGGCGATGTGCGTGCGGTGGATGTGATCCCGGTTGCCTCGCTTGAGCGACATCACGGGGATCAGATCTATGTTTTGCCCGATGGGCTGGATGTATCGCGCTACCGGTCCGTTCTGATCTGGTCGCCCGAGTTCGGCATGCTATACGGGGTGGCGAACCTCGAAACCTGAGGACACCCCTTTGAACGAACAAGCGAAATTCCTCAGCGGCAGCACGATGCGGCATGTCGTGGTGATGTCCTCCACGGCCTCTGTCGGCTTGATGGCGGTCTTTTTGGTCGACTTCATCGACATGGTCTTCATCTCGATGCTCGGCAAAGCCGAATTGGCCGCCGCTGTTGGCTATGCTGGGTCGATCCTTTTCTTTACCACCTCGGTCAGTGTCGGCCTGGCGATCGCGGCTGGCGCGCTGGTCTCTCGCGCGTTGGGCGCTGGCGACGAAGACCGGGCCCGGATCCTTGCCAGCCATGTGTTGGCCTTCGGGTTTGGACTGGCCGTGGTTTTTGCAGCGCTTGTCTGGTGGAACGTCGAGCGGCTGTCCGCCTTGCTGGGGGCCGAAGGCGAGACCCTGGCGCTGTCGGCAGATTATCTGTCGATCATCGTCCCCTCGATGCCGTTTCTGATGATCGGTATGGCGGGCGGCGCCATTCTGCGCGCGCATGGTGATGCGAAACGGGCGATGTGGGCGACCATCGCGGGGGGCGGGGTGAACGCGATCCTAGATCCAATTTTGATTTTCGGCCTGGATCTGGAACTGACCGGTGCGGCCCTAGCCTCGGTCGCCGCGCGGCTGACGATCATGATTGTCGCTTTGCAGCCGATTTTGAAGCACTACGGTGGCTTTGCCCCGGTGCGTCTGCCAGCGTTTATGCAAGATCTGAAGCCGATCAGCGGCATTGCCTTTCCCGCGATGCTAACCAATATCGCCACGCCCATCGGGGCAGCCTATTTGACCCGCGAAATGGCCCAATTCGGGGAGGAGGCCGTGGCCGGCATGGCCATTGTCGGCCGCCTAACGCCAGTGACTTTTGCGGTGATCTTCGCGTTGTCTGGCGCCATCGGGCCCATCATTGGTCAGAACTTCGGTGCGGAAAACCATGATCGTGTGCGCAGCACCCTGCGTGACGGGCTGATCTTCGTTGGTGTCTATACCGTGCTGGCCGCCCTGGTTCTTTTCGCGCTGCGCGCCCCCATCGCGACCCTGTTCGAGGCAACGGGTATCACACGCGATTTGGTGTTTTTGTTCTGTGGCCCTCTGGCGCTGGCGTGGTTCTTTAATGGGGCGATCTTTGTGGGGAACGCCGCCTTCAACAACCTGGGCCACCCGTTCTACTCAACCCTGATCAACTGGGGCCGCAACACCTTGGGAACCATTCCCCTGGTCGCCCTTGGCGCTGCCCTTTATGGTGCCCCTGGTGTCCTGATTGGTCAAGCAGTCGGCGGGGTCATTTTTGCCATCATCAGTGTTCTGTTGGCCCAACGTCTGATCGCACGCCAGGCCGCAGGCGAGCTGTCCCCGCGCAAGCGTCCGACGTTCTCAAGGCGCGCCCGCATGATGCAGCTTTTCCACGCCAGGCGCTAAAGCAGCTTAGATCGGCGCGAATTGATAGCTGCTGATCGCCAAAATCAGGATGCTGCCGGTCATCGAGATCAGGCTAGGAAGAACATAGCGGATCTTGTGCAGAGCTTTGCCGTTCTCGTCCAGCGCCACGTTACAAGAGCTGATCGCATGCCGCAGCCTCAGGCTTTGGCTGTGTTGGACGGGCGAGGGAACCTTATACATCTGGAACTCCGGTGTGGGTGGTACGGTGTGGTGGGTTTCTGACCTCATATTGGCGCGGGGATGTGATGGGATCACGCGGGCATCAAGGTTAATTTGCGATCAATCGCGGCGCTTGTGATGAAAGGCCTCCGACAAATACCTTTTAATTTCAGTGGACTATTGAGGTTTCCCACATCGGCAAGACACAAGGTTTCCGTACCGCTGCCGCAATTGCCGTGCGACCTGGGGCGCTGCACTTGATCTTCAAACCGCTTGACAGGCCCTCTCAAAACTCGCGCAACCCGCGAGCTATGGGTGAATCTGGTGTTTGTGTGATTTGAAAGCTGGCGGTGCATCTGGTTGGATTTTCGTTGCGACACAACCAGCCAACCGAAGAGGACGCACCACCATGGACGACACTACCATCATCGAATTTTCGGGTCGAG
>CALICM010000035.1 GCA_938049225.1 uncultured Paracoccaceae bacterium | reverse complement strand
AGGTTCGCCTCAGCGCCGGCGCCGGCTTCATCGTCGCCATCTGCGGCGAGATCATGACCATGCCAGGCCTCCCCAAATCCCCCGCCGCCGAAGCCATACACATCAACCAACAAAACCAAACTCAAGGCCTGTTCTAGGAGGGACGTTCGGTGATACGCAAAATTTTGGTGCCGGTCAGGGGGGATGGGAAGGGCGACAACGTCTTGGCCCATGCCGCGGCCCTGGCCCATCGCCATGTTGCGCATATCGCCGTCGCCCACTGCCGCCCACGCCCGCAGGATTTGATGCCTTATGGTGTGCCTTTGCCCGAGTTTTTGCGCAAGCAGATCATCGAGCAGTCCAACCAAGTGGCCGATCAAACCGAGACCGGCCTGAGGGATGAGTTGCAGGCGCTGGCCGCAACCTTGGCCCTGAACCCGACCGACAGCGCCATCGGTACCGTGGCGACTGTCGAATTTGTGGAAGAGGCAGGGCGTCAGGTCGATGTGATCAAGCGCCTCGGCCGATTGGCTGATATGATCGCCGTGGCCAAGCCGGATCGCGACCGAAATCTGGGGCATAACACGCTAAAGGCCGCGTTGTTTCATTCCGGCCGCCCGGTGCTGATGTGCCCGCCAATGGACGAAGCCCCTCAGGCTCTGGGCGCGAAGGTCGCCATTGCCTGGAATGGTAGCGCCGAGGCCGCGCGTGCGCTGTCGCAATGCAAAAGCGTGCTGCGCGGGGCTGACATTGTGTGGATCCTGTCGAACGGCGCGGATGCCGGACCCGGGACGAGCACGGATGAGTTGGTGCGCTATTTGGCCCTGCACGGCATCACCGCGCGGGTCGAGGATTTTCCGCCCAATCGCAAGCTTGGCCGCGCGCTGCTAGATGCCAGCGCAGACCTTGGGGCGGATATGATGATCATGGGCGCTTACGGCGACAGCCACGAGCGGGAAACAATATTCGGGGGCAATACGCAGACAGTCGTAGATACCTCAACGATTCCAGTGCTTTTGAACCACTAGTTCAAGCGCTCATTCCTGCGTAGGTAGGACAAAAACAATAAGGACCGGATCTCATACGGTCTTGCGAAAATAAAAATGTGTGTTGGAGGCGTAAAGAAAGCCAAAAGGGAGGACCAAATGGCGAATAAATCAAATAGTGTAACAAGAATAGTGGGCGCAGCTGCCCTTGGCCTTATGACAATGACGGGTGCAGCCCAAGCCTGGGAGCCGAACAAACCCGTCGATTTCGTGATCATGGCGGGCGCTGGCGGCGGCGCGGACCAGATCGCCCGTTTTCTGCAATCCGTGGCTGAGAAAAAGAGCCTGACCACCCGACCGCTGGTGCCGAACAACAAAGGTGGCGGCTCGGGGGCTGAAGCGCTGATCGCCCTGAAAGGGGCGTCGGATCCCGATCACACAATCTTGGTGACCTTGAATTCCTTCTTCACCACCCCCCTGCGGCAGGAGGCGCTTGGCATCGATGTCTCGACCTTCACGCCGGTGGCGATGATGGGGGTCGATCCCTTTGTTTTGTGGGTCCATAAGGACAGCGGCGTCACCACGTTTGAGGAGTGGCTGGAGGCTGTTAACGCCTCGGATGACTACATCATGGGTGGCACCGGCAAGGGACAGGAAGACTCTCTGGTGATCGCCTTCATGGAAAAATCCTTTGGGATCAAGGTCAAATACATCCCCTACAAGGGTGGCGGGGCCGTGGCCAAAGATCTGGCGGGTAAGCAGATCATGGCGACCGTCAATAACCCGTCCGAGACCAAAGGCTTCTTCGCATCGGGCGATGTGGTGCCCTTGCTCGCGTTCTCGGACGAACGTCTTCCGGCCTTCCCAGATGTACCCACCGTCAAGGAAAAGGGCCATGACTTTGCTTACTACAACCAAAGAGCGGTTGTTGGGGCCCCAGGCCAGTCGGCCGAGGCCGCGGCCTATTATCAGGACTTGTTTAAGAAGATCTACGACTCGGAAGAGTGGCAGGCCTATATGGCGTCGGAAAGCCTGTCACCGCTTTGGATGAGCCCTGAAGATCAGCAGGCCTATTGGGGCGTTCAGGTCGATCGCCACAAAGAACTGTTGTCGGAACTGGGCGAATAAGCGCCAGACCCAAACGACAGGGGGAGGTCAAGATGCGGCGTGGAGAGTTCATAACGGCGGGCATCTTGGCCGTCCTTTCCCTTTATATGATGTGGAAAAGCACCGAACTGGAGATCGGCTATATCGCCGACGAAGGACCGGGGGGCGGCGCCTGGCCGTTCTGGCTGTCGGCGATTATGCTGATCTGTACGGCACTGATCGCCTATAACGCGGCGCGGCGGACATCCCCGCCGTCCCGCTCGACCGAGCCAGTGCTGGACGCCGAGGGGCGCAAGATGCTGGTGCTGGTCTTTGGGGGGATCTTTGCTTTCGTTGCACTGGTCAACGTCATCTCGATGTATGGGGCGATGTTGTTGTTCCTGTTCTACTATTTGTGGTTCCTGGGTCGGCATTCGCTGCTATTGTCGGCGACCATCTCGATTGTGACGCCGGTTGTGTTTTTCTTCTTCTTCGAGGCGCTGATGCGGGTCACAATGCCTAAGGGGATGCGCTTTACCGAGCCGTTCTACAACTGGCTCAACACCATCATCTATTGATCGACTGGGGAACCCGTCCGATCGGACAGGTGAATGGGACTTAAACATGGAAATACTCGCACTTCTTTCCAGCGGATTACTCGAGGCACTGCAGCCGATCAACCTGGCCCTGATCCTGATCGGGGTGACGCTGGGGCTGTTCATCGGGATGATGCCTGGTCTAGGCTCGGTAAACGGTGTCGCGATCCTGCTGCCGATTACCTTTCTGGTGCCGCCTGCCTCGGCCATCATCTTTTTGGCCGCGATCTATTACGGCGCGATGTATGGTGGCGCGATCAGCTCGATCACCCTTGGGATCCCCGGGGCATCGACGGCTGTGGCCACCACCTTTGACGGCCGCCCCTTGGCGATGAAGGGCCGCGCCAGTCTGGCGCTGGTCACTGCCGCGATTGCGTCTTTTGTCGGGGGGACGGTCTCGATCATCCTGTTCACGCTCTTTGCCCCGGCCTTGGCTTCGGTCGCGCTCAACTTCGGGGCCCCAGAAGTGTTTGCCCTGATGTTGCTCGCCTTTGCGACCTTTGTCGGTCTGGGCGGTGACGACATTCCTAAAACGGTGCTCTCAATCTGTCTGGGCCTGGTCTTTGCCGCCGTCGGCTTCGACGAGATCTCGGGCGCGCCGCGCTTGGTGTTTTTCGACATCACGGGCTTTCTGCACGGTATCAACTTCCTGGTGCTTGCCATCGGTGTTTATGGCCTGGGCGAGATGCTGTGGACCATCGACACCACGCGCGGCAAGATCACCTCGACCGAGGCGAAGATGAGCGTGCGCGGCATCGCGGCCGACACCAAAGCGAGCATGACAAGGGGCTGGAAGGGCATGTCCATCGGTTCGACCCTGGGGTTTTTCGTTGGCATTCTGCCGGCCGCCGGGGCCACGCCGGGTTCACTCATGGCCTATGGCATCGCCAAAATGACGGCCCGCGATCCCGAGAGTTATGGCAAAGGCAACCCCGATGGGGTCGCCGCCCCGGAGGCGGCGAACAACTCCGCCTCGACCGGGTCGATGCTGCCGATGCTGACCCTGGGCATTCCCGGCTCGCCCACCACCGCGATCCTTCTTGGGGGCATGGTGATCTGGGGCCTGACCCCCGGCCCGCGGCTGTTCACGGATGAACCCGCCTTTGTCTGGGGGCTGATTGGGTCGTTCTATGTGTCAAATTTCGCGGCCCTGGTGATCAACTTGTCGTTCATTCCGCTTTTTATCTGGATGCTGCGGATGCCGTTCACCATCCTGGCGCCAATGATCTTTGTCCTGTCCATCGTCGGCGGCTATGCCGCCACGCACGATATGCACGATGTTTGGCTGATGCTGGCCTTTGGGCTGAGCGCGTTTTTCCTGCGCAAGTTCGACTACCCGCTGGCACCTGCCGTCTTGGCCATCGTGCTGGGCCCCATCGCTGAGCCAACGTTGCGGCAATCCCTACTGCTCTCCTCGGGCGATCCGATGATCTTTTTCACCCGGCCGATTTCGGGGCCGATTATGGCCGTGGCCATCGTTTTCATCCTGCTGCCGTTGTTTGCCTTTTTGCGTCGCAGGGGCCGGGCCAGGTCGCATGGCGCTTGATCCATCCGCGTCGGGCGGTGATTTCAACGCTTGGAACCCCGGGTTGCAGTCGGATATCCCATCTGCTCTGTTGCCAAAGGTGACGCTTTACGCCCCTGAAAACGCGGACACAACTTACCGCGCGGCGAAAGATGCGGCCGACCTGTGCGGGCGCAAGCCGCATGAAATGGCCGCGCTCAAGCCCAGCCGACTGGCGCTGCACGAGATCGCAATCAGGGTGACCGCCGATCTGCATGTGCAGGATGGCCCAAACTACGAGGATCTGGGCATCAGCATGCGCGGCATGATCGACCGCATCTTGACAGGTTATGTTTGCCCCGAACTTCCTGCTATCGAGCGCGACTTTTCTCAACTTCGAAAAGAGATAGAGGGCCATCTTCATACCATACTCGACCGGGACATTTTTGCCCGCTCAACCCCCGCGTCCCCGCCGGAACCAGGCTTCCTCAGCCGATTGTTTTCCAAAAGCGTTCCGCCGCCCGCAGAACAGCCGCTGCCAGAATTACAAGCGGTGCAAGACTGGCAGGCCGCGATTGCCGTGCCCGACACTAGCCTTGATCACGCCTGCCTTTGTGGCCTGCACACGATTGTCTCGGGCATCGTGGGGCGGCGGGGGCGTTTGATTGCGGACAAAGATCTGATCGTGCGCCTGGCTGCCATTTGGGTTTGTAACACCTATGGAAGCCGTTGGATTGGTGACAAGATCGCCCCGCTGATCGAAACGGCGGCAAAAGCCGAGGGTTATACCTTTCTTCCCCATCAGGCCAAACCGTTTGTCCTGAATGTCAAAGGCGCCTCGGCCGCGGGCAAAAGCAGCATCCGGTCCTGGCAGCGCGAATTGGCCGAGCGGTTGGGCGTCGCCTGGCAGGATTTCGCGCTGGTCAGCCCTGACTATTGGCGCAAGTACTTGCTGGACTACGACAGCCTGGGCGAGAATTACAAATACGCCGCGATGCTGACCGGTCAAGAACTTGAGATCATAGACAAAAAACTCGACCGTTATATGGAGGCGAAAGCCGAGCGGGGGCAAATGCCGCATCTGCTGATCGACCGCTTCCGCTTCGACAGTTTCGCCGCGACCGCCAGCCAACAAGCCGACAGCCGTCTGCTCAGCCGCTTTGGCGATACGGTTTTCATGTTCTTTATCATCACCCCACCGGCCGAGACGGTCGAACGTGCTTGGAAACGGGGCCAGGCCACCGGGCGCTATAAGGCGGTGGACGATCTTTTGGATCACAACATCGAAGCGTATACCGGCATGCCGCAGCTGTTTTTTAATTGGGTCAAAAAGGATCGGCAGAAGATCCATTTTGAATTTCTGGACAACAGCGTCCCCCTCGGCACACGGCCCCGCACGGTGGCCTTTGGTTGGAACGACAAGATCACCGTGCTGGATCCAGAATGCATGCGGCTTCTCAACCACTATCGGCAGGTCAACGTCGCGGCCACCTGCCCGCAAGAAGTTCTGCTGGAGGCCACAGGTGCTGCCGACGATTTCCTGGTGGACTGCGTCAACCGCATCGCGGATGTAACCTTCCTGGATCCCCAGACGCTCAAGGTCTTGGGGCATACCCGCAACGGCGTTGTCGACTATGAAGCTGAGGGCTTCTTTGCAAAATATGCACTGTCCGCCGACCCGGCGTCGAACCCAGATGCACTGAAACCCACCATCGACATCGCGGTCGAGCAGGGTTTCACCGTCGGGTCGTGGCCCGCGTGCTGACGCATCATCATGCTCTTAGTTTTGCGCCTTCCGGGTCGAAGGGTGGGCGCCCCAGCAGCACTGCCGCATGGGGCTGTCCCAAGATCGCCACGCTCACCTTGCCCTCAGAGCCGACGGCCCCCGTTTTCACGTAGCCCAGGGCCAAGGACTTCTGGACCGAGGCCCCATAAGCGCCCGACGTCACTTGGCCTACAGGGGTGCCGTCCGGCAGGAAGATCGGCTCGCCCCGGCTGGCGTCGGCGGTCTTGGCGTCGATTTCCAGCATCACCAGGGTTTCGCGCGGCGGGTTTTCGGCAATCGCCTCCCAAGCGGCTTTGTTCAAAAAATCCTTTTCCGGCTTGATCAACCGGGCGAGGCCAGACTCTTGCGGCCAGTACTCGGGGCTGTATTCCCGCCCCCAACTGCCATAGCCTTTCTCGATCCGCAGTGCCCCCAGCGCACGGCTGCCCACTGGGCCTGCATCTAGGGTGCGCCCGGCGTCGATCAACGCGGTGTAAAGCGCCACCTGATCCTGGGCCGCGCAATGCACCTCCCACCCCAGATCGCCCGTGAAACTGACCCGGATCGCGACCACCTCGATCCCCGCCAGGGTCAGGCGCCGCGCGCGCATAAAGCGAAAATCCTCAGGACCTAGGGCGGCGTTCGTCAGGCCTTGCAGCAATTGGCGTGACAACGGCCCCGCGACATTGAAGCCGCATAACGCTATGGTTCGGCTGCGAAATTCTGTGTCCGGGGGCAGGGGGATCTGTTTGAAGAACCGTTGATGGAACCGCTCGGCCATGCCCGAGCCGATGACCATGTAGTCGTCTTCGGCCAGGCAGATCACCGTGAAATCCCCTGCCACACCGCCGCGCTTGCCGATCAAAGGGGTCAGGCAGGATCGACCCGGCTGGCTGGGGATGCGGTTGGCAAAGAGCGCCTCTAACCACGCCTGCGCGCCGGGCCCCGTTACCTCGTATTTCGCGAAATTCGAGATATCGATGATCCCCGCACGCTCGCGCAGCATACGCACCTCGCGGTTGACCGGGGCCCACCAATTCTGGCGCGTGAAGCCGGTTGTCTCCCCGGTTGGCTCACCGGGGGCCGCGAACCAGAGGGGATGCTCCCAACCTGAATTCAGGCCAAAGACCCCCCCCATCCGCTGTTGCATCTTGTGCACAGGGCGGCTGCGCACCGGACGTCCGGCGGCGCGCTCTTCATTTGGGAAGTGGATCTTGAACCGATGTGCGTATTGGTCTTCGACCCGCGCTTTTGTGAAATCCTTGCCCGCCCATGTGTCAAAGCGGGCCATGTCCCAGGCGAACAGATCCAAACTCGGCTCGCCCTCGATCATCCATTCAGCGGCAAGTTTGCCTATGCCGCCGTTCTGGCTGAAGCCTGGGATGATACCGTTGCAACAGAAATACCCCGTCAGTTCGGGCACCGGGCCGAACAGCACTGCGCTGTCTGGCGACCAAATCATCGGCCCGTTGATCACGCGTTTGATCCCGGCGGTGCCCACTGCGGGCACCCGGTCGATGGCACGCAGCATATTCTCTTCGATGCGGTCCAGATCATCGGCGAACAACTCATGCCCAAAGCCCGGGGGGGTGCCATCCTCGGCCCAGAACTTCATGTCGCGTTCATAGGCGCCGACCAGCAGGCCCTGGCCTTCCTGCCGCAAATAATATTCGCCGTCACGATCGGCGACCGATGGTAGGCGACGGTCCATCGCCGCGACCTCGGCGATCGTTTCGGTGACGAAATACTGATGTTCGGTCGGGATCAGCGGCAGCGCGATCCCCGCCATCGCCGCCACCTCGCGCCCCCACAGACCGGCGGCATTGATCACCCAAGGGGTGCGAATATCCCCTTTGTCGGTACGGACGATCCAGGTTCCATCCGGCTGCGCCTCGGTCCCGGTCACCGGGGTGAACCGATGGATCTCGGCCCCACGCTGGCGTGCGCCGACGGCATAGGCATTTGTCACGCCCGAGGGGTCCACATTGCCACCGTCGGGTTCGAACATGATGCACCGGATGCCATCGTAATTCACTAGCGGGTGCAGCCGTTCGGCCGCGTCGCGGCTGACCTCGTGGAAGTTCATCCCGTAGCGCCGGGCCTTGGCCTCTTGCAGGCGCAACTGGTGCTCGCGGTCCTCGGTCTGGGCGAGATATAGCGACCCGGGTTGGAACACCCCACAGCTTTGGCCTGTCTCGGCCTCAAGTTCCTCATAAAGGGTCATGGTATAGTGCTGCAGCCGCGAGATATTGGTGCTGTCATGCAACCCATGAATATTCGCGGCGGCATGCCAGGTCGAGCCACTTGTCAACTCAGACCGCTCAAGCAGCACGACCTCGGGCCAACCCAGCTTGGCCAAATGATACAAGATCGAACAGCCGATGACGCCGCCGCCGATCACAACCGCCTGTGCATGGGTCCGCATGAGACAAGGCCTCCCTTATTTTGTGGTGTCGAGACACATCCAAGACAAATGATGTGGGCTGTTCATGGGTGTGTAGTACGGGGGAGGCGGATACAAGCTGGTTGTCCTTCCATAGGTTCACCAGCAGTCTCAGAATACCGGCTCAGGCGATCTGGTCCAGCGCCGACGCGCCAGGTCGCAAATGGCATCTTCGGGCCTCGCCAAGGCGGCTTAGCTATGCAAAGTTGCCCGCCAAACGGATCGCTGCACAGGGGATGCTTATGACGGATCTCACACTCTTTGGCCTGCCAACCTGCGACACCTGCCGCAAAGCCCGCAAGGCGCTTGAGGGGGCAGGGCATAGCATCACCTTTCGCGACATCCGGGCCGATCCGCTGACCGAGGCGGAATGGCAGCCCTTGCTCGTCGAATTTGGGGATCGCCTGGTCAACCGCAAATCCACCACTTGGCGGGGGCTGAGCGATTGGATGCAGGCGTCGGAGGCGGAAGAGCAACTCAAGACCCATCCGGCCCTCATGAAACGCCCGGTGATCACCGATGGCGCCACCCGGACCTTGGGCTGGGACGCCGAGGTGCAGGCGGTTTGGATGTGAGTCGGCGGTTCAAGCAAGGTGTTAGCTTTTTTGAAACCTGACCCGCCCGAAAGCCACACGAAATAAAGGTCACAGGCTTTTCGTTAATTATATCAGTGGGCTGAATAGGGGTTTACGGTGAAGTCCTCAAGGGTGAGGCTTAAAAATACGCTTCCTTGCGCCAAAAACATGCTAAACCCGGTACCAAACGAAAAAGATCGGAGACCTCCCGTGCACCTACGCTCCTCACTTGTCGCCGCAGCCACCGCCCTGTCGCTCTCAGCCTGCGCATTAGCCCCCCTGCCAGGTGCCCCTACCGCGGCCCCGACCGCGATGACCCCTTTCACCTGGAAGGGTAACACGCCCCGGATCACCCGTGGTCGCGACATCAACGAATGCGAGCTTGCCGCTCGGGGTCTGCCGCCCAATGCGACCCCCGAAATGATGGCGGCGGCCGTCAGCTCGAACCCAGCGCAGGAGGCCCGCTTTGTCCGCGCTTGCCTGACCAATAAGGGTTACACCGTCACCCAATTGCCGGTCTGCAATGACGCTTTGCGCCGTGGCGGGACGCTGGTGGTCCAGCCTGAAATCCTGCCACCGCTTGCCAGCATCCGATGTGCGGATCCGGTTAACCGCGGTCTGATCGTTGGCTAGTCGGCTGCTGGGGATCCTTTTGTTGGTCGCGGCCTGTGGCGGCCGTGACCCGGGACCGGCGAGCCAGTTTACCCCGGTGATTTGGTCCGAAACCGCCGACGTGCAAACCCGCGCCAGCGACCTGGGGCGCTGCGAGTTGTCGGTTGTGGGCGCGGATCTGACCATGGATCAAGGACTAATCATCGACAGATCCCGCAACATCGCCGAGGACGAGCGGCTCCGACGCCTGGCAAGCTGCTTGAAGGGCCGGGGATACACGGTCGGCGAGGGGCGTATTTGCACATCAGAAGACCTGGCACAGGGGCGGTTACAACGTAAATCACTGACCGACAGACTGCCCCCCCTTGCCGCCGTCCAATGCCATGACCCCGCGACCGACGGCTTCATCGTCAAGGGATGAGGGTCGGGCGGTAAGTGCATGACAAAGAGGCATAATGCCAATTGAAGCGATCATCTTCGATTGCGATGGTGTCCTGATCGACAGCGAGGTTTTGAGCGCACGCATCTTGACCGCGGCGCTCTCGGCCCAGGGCATAGAGATCGACTTCGATCACTTCTGCGTCCACTTTCTGGGCCGCAGTTTCCCCACCGTCGCTGCCGAGATCCGCCGCACCTTTGCGGTGGATCTACCCCAGGGGTTCGAGGCCAGCTATCGTGCCGATCTGCTGCGGGTTTTTGAGAGCGAGTTGCACAGCACACCGGGAATCGGCGCCGTCCTGAAGACGCTGGCGCAGCCATATTGTGTGGCGACCAGCAGCAGTCCCGAGCGGGTAGGCCGCTCGCTGGCCTTGACGGGTCTTGATTTGTTTTTTGGGGATCGCGTCTACACCGCCTCGGAAGTTAAGCGAGGCAAACCGGCGCCGGATTTGTTCTTGCATGCGGCACGCAAAATAAGCGCCAACCCGCAACAGTGTCTGGTGATCGAGGACAGCCTTCCAGGGATCGCGGCGGCACAGGCGGCGGGTATGCATGTGCTACGCTACACGGGCGGGGCACATTTGCGCGGGCGGCATTTGAAACACGACCCTTCGGTGCGGAGCTTTGACAATTGGGCGGACCTGCCCCTATGGATGGCTGAGTTTGCGTAAGGAACGCCGCCGCCCATGACCACAGGATCGAAACCAAATGGTGACAGCGGGCGCCTGGACGATGCCGCCCGGGCGGGGTGGCTGTATTATGTGGCGGGCAATACCCAGGACGAGATCGCGCGCAAGCTGGGCGTCTCGCGACAATCGGCCCAACGTCTGGTTTCGCTGGCAGTCAGCGAGCGGTTGATCAAGGTGCGGCTGGATCACCCAATTGCCCGCTGCATGGAGTTGAGCCGCGCCCTGGAAGACCGCTTCGGCCTGAAGCTGTGCGAGGTGGTGCCTAGTGATCCGGACGCGCCCGGCCTGCTGACCGGGGTCGCGATCGCGGGGGCGGCCGAGATGGAGCGGCATCTGAAAATGAAGTCGCCGGTGATCATGGCCATGGGCACGGGCCGCGCCCTGCGGGCCTGTGTCGAGCAACTGCCGATGATGAATTGCCCACAGCATCGCATTGTCTCGCTGCTTGGCAATATGATGCTCGACGGCTCGGCGACGCCCTATAACGTCGTGATCCGCTTGGCCGAGCGGGTGAACGCGGGCCACTACCCAATGCCGCTGCCGGTGCTGGCCCGTGACGAGGCCGAGTTGAAAGTGCTGCACTCGCAAGAGCCGGTCCATAATACGATGGAGTTATGTCGCCAGGCGGATGTGGTTTTTGTGGGTGTCGGCCAGGTGGACGATCACGCGCCCTTGGTTCTTGACGGGTTCATCACGGCAGACGAGATCCAGCAGCTGCGCGCGGCGGGCGTTGTGGGCGAGATCACCAGTTGGTCCTATGATGCCCAGGGCGAGGTGTTCGAGGGTGGTGTGAATCGCCGGGTGCTGAGCGCACCCCTGGTCGTCGACCGCCCCACGCCGGTGATCGGCGTGGCCTGTGGCGCGGCCAAGGCCCGGTCGATTCGGGCGGCGCTGACGGGAAAGCTGATCAACGGGTTGATCACGGACGAGGCGACAGCAGAGCGGATCCTGGCGGGTTAGGGGCCGTTGTCGTCGTTCCGGGAGCGGCAGCATACCTGCAGGCGGCCCTCACGTTGGGCGTGGTCTGCGATATGATGATCTTGACGTCTGATCATGTGACCTCTGCCCGGCACGCCCCATGTCCCGCGCACTACGGGACCTTCGCTATTGACTCGACTCATTTATTGAGTGAGTATTTGCCCACTGGATAAGCAAATGCCCACTCAAGGGCCTTGGGAGGTACCTATGAACACCACGATGCGCGCCCTGATGGGCGCAACTGCCCTGTGTGCCGTTGGCACCGTCGCACTTGCCGACGGTCACGCCAAAACGGTCACGATCGCTACCGTGAACAATGGCGACATGGTCCGGATGCAGGGCTTGACAGAGGATTTCACGGCCAAGAACCCAGACATTAACCTGGAGTGGGTTACGCTGGAGGAAAACGTTCTGCGTCAGCGCGTCACCACCGATATTGCCACCAAAGGCGGTCAATACGATGTGATGACCATCGGAACTTACGAGGTCCCGATCTGGGGCAAGCAGGGGTGGTTGACCTCGCTGAACGATCTGCCCGATAGCTATGACGTGGACGACCTGCTACCCGCGATCCGGGGCGGCTTGACAGTCGACGGTGAGCTTTATGCCGCCCCTTTCTACGGCGAAAGCTCGATGGTGATGTACCGCACCGACCTGATGGAAGCGGCAGGCATGGAGATGCCCGAAGCACCAACCTGGGAGTTCATCGCCGAAGCGGCCCGTGCGATGACCGACAAAGACAACGAGATCTATGGCGTTTGCCTGCGCGGCAAAGCGGGCTGGGGCGAAAACATGGCGTTCCTGACCGCCATGTCGAACTCGTTCGGCGCACGCTGGTTCGACGAAGACTGGAACCCACAGTTCGACAGCCCTGAGTGGGCCGCGACAGTGAACTTCTATGTGGATCTGATGAATGACGCGGGCCCTCCGGGCGCGTCGGGCAATGGCTTCAACGAGAACCTGGCGCTGTTCCAGACCGGCAAATGCGGCATGTGGATTGACGCGACTGTCGCCGCCTCGTTCGTGACCAACCCCAACGACAGCACCGTGGCCGACAAAGTGGGTTTTGCCCTGGCGCCGGACAACGGCCTGGGCAAGCGCGGCAACTGGTTGTGGGCATGGTCGTTGGCCATTCCGGCTGGCACCGACAGTCCAGAAGCGGCGAAGAAGTTCGTCGAATGGGCCACGTCCAAAGAGTATCTGGAACTGGTCGCCTCGAAAGAGGGTTGGGCGAATGTGCCCCCAGGCACTCGGACCTCGCTCTATGAGAACCCCGAATATGCCAGCGTTCCCTTTGCCAAGATGACCTTGGACAGCATCAACGCGGCCGATCCAACCAACCCGACCGTCGATCCGGTGCCTTATGTCGGCATTCAGTTCGTCGCCATCCCCGAGTTTCAGGGGATCGCCACGGCAACGGGTCAACAGTTCTCGGCAGCTTTGGCGGGCACCACCTCGGTTGAGGATGCTTTGGCCAACGCGCAAGCCCTGACCTTGGACGAGATGAAGGACGCTGGTTACATCCAGTAACCCCGGCTGACGATAGGTGGGCGGACCCTCTGGGTCTGCCCGCCACACCGCCGGTGCCCGTGGCGCCGACAGATCCCTCGTGCCTGATCCAAGGGAGTTCGCGTTATGTCGACCCAGCATTCCCGGACCGCCGCGCGCGCAATGATCTCGCCCGCTGTGATGCTGCTTCTGGCGTGGATGCTGATCCCGCTGTGCATGACGCTGTATTATTCGTTCCGGCGCTACCGGCTGCTGACGCCCGAGCGGCAGGGGTGGGTCGGCTTTGGCAACTACGAGAATTTCCTGACGAACCCCGCGTTCTTCCATGCGCTGACCAACACGCTGTTGCTGGTGGGCGGGGTACTGATCATCACTGTGGTCTTTGGTGTGTTGCTGGCGATCCTGTTGGACCAGCCAATATGGGGCCAGGGTATCGTACGGATTTTGGTGATAGCGCCGTTCTTCGTGATGCCCACCGTTTCTGCCCTGGTATGGAAGAACATGTTCATGAACCCGGTGAATGGCCTCTTCGCCTATGGGGCCAAGGCGCTGGGGCTACAACCCTATGACTTTCTCAGTCAGGCACCGCTGGCGTCGATTATTGGGATCGTCAGTTGGCAATGGTTGCCCTTTGCGACGCTAATCCTTTTGACAGCGATCCAAAGCCTGGACAGCGAACAGATGGAAGCGGCTGAAATGGATGGGGCAGGGCCGTTCAGCCGGTTCTTCTTTATCACCCTGCCGCATCTGGCGCGTGCCATCACCGTGGTGGTGCTGATCCAAACGATCTTTCTGTTGTCGATCTTTGCCGAGATCCTGGTGACCACCAATGGTGGACCCGGCACGGCCAGCACCAATCTGACCTATCTGGTCTATGCCGAGAGCCTGTTGAATTACGATGTCGGCGAAGGCTCGGCCGGTGGGGTCGTCGCCATCATCCTTGCAAACATTGTTGCGATCTTCCTGATGCGGATGATCGGCAAGAACCTGGACGCCTGAGCCATGGCCCGTGCAATCACAACCCGTCGTAAGATCATCGTCACTGCCGCGGCCTGGACTGTGGGCCTGCTGATCTTCTTCCCCATCCTTTGGACGATCCTGACCAGCTTTAAGACCGAGGCCGAGGCGATCGCCGACCCGCCTTCGCTGTTCTTCTTCGACTGGACGTTTGAAAACTATGGCGTTGTGCAAGAGCGGTCGAACTATTTTCTGCATTTCTGGAACTCGGTTGTAATCTCGGTCGGATCCACGCTTTTGGGGCTGGCCATCGCGATCCCTGCGGCCTGGTCGATGGCCTTTGTGCCAGCCAAGCAGACCAAGAACATCCTGATGTGGATGCTCTCGACCAAGATGCTGCCACCCGTGGGCGTGCTGATCCCGATCTATCTGATCTTCCGCGACACGGGCCTGTTGGACACCCGCAGTGGGCTGGTGATCGTGTTGACGCTGATCAATCTGCCGATCATCGTTTGGATGCTTTATACCTATTTCAAGGAAATCCCTGGCGAGATCCTTGAGGCCGCGCGGATGGATGGCGCCAACCTGCGCTCGGAAATCTTGTATGTGCTGACGCCGATGGCGGTGCCGGGCATCGCCTCGACCTTGCTTTTGAACATCATCCTGGCCTGGAACGAGGCGTTCTGGACCCTCAACCTGACCGCCGCCAAGGCGGCCCCACTGACCGCCTTTATCGCCAGCTATTCCAGCCCCGAGGGGTTGTTCTATGCCAAACTCAGCGCCGCCAGCACGATGGCCATCGCCCCGATCCTGATCATGGGGTGGTTCAGCCAGAAACAACTGGTACGGGGCCTGACATTCGGAGCCGTGAAATAGATGACTCAGGATGTGGGGAACAAGAGAAGCAAGCATAACTCGACGCTCGGTGCCTTGGAGGCTTGGTATCGCTCAAACTGCGACGGAGATTGGGAGCATCAGGGAGGTTTGACAATCGAGAGCGTGGACAACCCTGGCTGGCTGGTAACTCTGCGACTGGATGGGATCGGGTTCCCGGCCGGTGCGGACGTTGAAAAGCACAGTTTCAACAATTCAGACGAAGATGATGATTGGGCCATCTTCAGTTTTGAGGAAGGCCAGCAGGTACTCAAAGCAGCCGGAGCAGTTGGGCGCCTGGAGTGGATTCTAGACGTTTGCCTCGCAGAAGTTGGCGCGCTTCCGCAATACGCGGGGAAATGAGGGAAAGATGGGCAACATCACATTGAACCAGATCACAAAGAACTTCGGCGACGTGCAGGTCATTCCACCCTTGGATCTGCAGATCGACGAGGGGGAATTCGTCGTCTTCGTCGGCCCCTCGGGCTGCGGGAAATCCACCTTGTTGCGCCTGATCGCGGGGCTTGAGGATGTGACCTCGGGCGCGATCCAGATCGATGGGCGTGAGGCGACCGAAGTGCCGCCCGCCAAGCGGGGCCTGGCGATGGTTTTCCAAAGCTATGCACTGTACCCACATATGTCGGTGCGCAAGAACATTGCCTTTCCGCTGCGGATGGCGGGGCTGGATAAAGCGGTGCAGAACGCCAAGGTCGAGGCAGCGGCGAAGGTCTTGAACCTGACCGATTACCTGGACCGGCGGCCCGGGCAATTGTCGGGCGGGCAGCGGCAGCGCGTCGCCATTGGGCGGGCGATTGTGCGCGAGCCGGCGGCGTTTCTGTTTGATGAACCGCTGTCGAACCTGGATGCAGCCTTGCGCGTGAACATGCGCTTGGAAATCAGCGAACTGCACAACGAACTCAAAACCACCATGATCTATGTGACCCATGATCAGGTCGAGGCGATGACAATGGCCGACAAGATCGTGGTGCTGCAGGCGGGCCGGATCGAACAAGTGGGCAGCCCGATGGATTTGTACCGCGCGCCGCGCAACACCTTTGTGGCGGGCTTCATCGGCTCGCCCAAGATGAACCTGATCACCGGCCCCGAGGCCACCAAGCACGATGCCACGACCATCGGCATCCGGCCCGAGCATATGACGGTCTCGAAAACCGAAGGCATTTGGTCGGGTCGCGTGGGTGTGTCCGAACGCCTGGGCTCGGACACCTTCCTACATGTGCATGACACCGGCTTGATGGAGGTGATGACCGTGCGCGTCGGCGGCGAGATGGATGTGCACCACGGTGATACGATTCACCTGAGCCCTGAAATGGACAAGCTGCATCGCTTTGGCGCCGATGGACTGCGGCTGGGATGACCCGGCTGGCGGGCAAAACCGCGCTGATCACCGGTGCTGCGCGCGGGATCGGGCTGGCCTTTGCCCAAGCCTATGTGGCCGAGGGCGCGCAGGTGGCGCTGGCCGACATTAATCTCGAGGCAGCGCAGCAGGCCGCCAAGGGGATCGGTGCGGCGACACAGGCGGTACATCTGGATGTGACCGATCAGGCCTCCATCGATGCCTGTGTCGCTGCGGTCGAAGGGCAGTTCGGTGGCATCGACATTCTGATCAACAATGCCGCCCTATTCGATCTGGCGGGCATCGCCGATATCACCCGCGACAGCTACGACCGGCTATTCGCGGTCAATGTCGCAGGCACGCTGTTCATGTTGCAGGCGGTGGCGCGGGCGATGATCGCCCGGGGGCAAGGGGGCAAGATCATCAATATGGCCAGCCAGGCCGGGCGCCGGGGCGAGGCGCTGGTGGGTGTTTATTGCGCAACCAAGGCGGCAGTGATCAGCCTGACACAATCCGCAGGGCTGGATCTGATCAAGCATGGCATCAACGTGAACGCCATCGCCCCCGGTGTGGTCGATGGTGATCATTGGGACAGTGTGGATGCGCTGTTTGCCAAGGCCGAGGGGCTGGCGCCGGGCGAGAAAAAGCGCCAGGTCGGCGCGGCGGTGCCCTTTGGGCGGATGGGCACGGCGCAGGATCTGACAGGGATGGCGGTGTTTCTAGCCTCGGCCGAGGCCGACTATGTCGTCGCCCAGACCTACAATGTCGACGGTGGGAATTGGATGAGCTGACATGGCACATAAACTCTCGCTCGCATCACTTGTGGATCTGCCTGCCGGGGTGGATCGGCCCAGCTATGCCCGGTCTGACCTAAGCGCGGGGATCGTGCATATCGGCGTGGGCAATTTTCACCGGGCGCATCAGGCGGTTTATCTGGACCGATTGTTCGAAATGGGTTTGGATCACGACTGGGCGATTGTCGGGGCAGGCGTGAAGTCCTTTGATGCCGCCAAACGCGCGGCGCTGCAAACCCAGGACTGGCTGACCACGGTGGTCGAGCTGGACCCCAGCAGCCTGACCGCGCGTGTCACCGGGGCGATGATCGATTTTCTCGATGTCGATCCCGTGGTGGTCATCGCGGCGTTGCAGAACCCGGCGATACGGATCGTGTCGCTTACCGTGACCGAGGGTGGATATTTCGTTGATCCCCAGGGCGGATTTGACAGGGAACACCCCGAGATCCAGCATGATGCGGCCGGTGTGGGGGACCCGCAAACGGTGTTTGGCATCTTGATTGCTGCGCTGCAGGCGCGCCGCGCGGCGGGTGTGGCCCCCTTTACGGTTATGTCCTGCGATAACCTTCCTGAGAATGGCGATGTCGCGCGGCAGGCGGTCCTGGGCTTGGCCGAACTGATGGATCCCACCCTGGCGGCGTGGATTGCCGAAACGGTGGCCTTTCCGAACGGAATGGTGGATTGCATCACACCCGCCACCTCGCCCGCCGAAGTGGCCATGGTGAGCGAGCGCTTCGGCATAGAGGATGCCGCACCGGTGACCTGCGAGCCATTTCGTCAGTGGGTGCTTGAGGATCATTTTCCAACCGGCCGTCCGGCGCTTGAAAAAGTCGGGGTCGAGTTTGTCGACGATGTGCGCCCCTATGAGCTGATGAAACTGCGGATCCTCAACGGTGGGCATGCGGCCATCGCCTATGTTGGGGCTTTGCTGGGGCATACGCATGTGCATGACGCGATGGCGGATGTCGACATTCGCACGTGGTACCAACGACTTGCGCGGGCCGAGATCATCCCCACGCTGGCGCCCATCGCGGGTGTGGACTATCAGGCCTATCTGGCGTCCTGCGTCGCACGCTTCTCGAACGCCGAGGTCAACGACACAATCCCGCGGCTGTGCTTGGATGGATCAAACCGCCAGCCGAAGTTCATCCTGCCGACGATTGCGGATGCTTTGGCGCAGGGACGTGATATCACCGGGCTTGCCTTGGAAGTGGCCTTATGGTGCCGCTACTGCGGGGCCAAAGCATTTGTCATCCAAGATGAGCGCGCCGATATTTTGGCCGCAGCGGCCGCCCAAAGCCGCACGCGCCCTGAAGCCTTTCTCGAAATTGACGAGGTTTTTGGCGCTTTGGGTCGCGATCCGCGCTTTATGGTCGCGTTCTCGGCTCAGATCATGGCCCTATGGGAGGGCGATCCCCGTGCAGTTTTGCAGGCCTATCACTCTATGGAGACGCTGGCCGCTTTGTAACCGCCTCGCCCATGGTGCCGACTTGCGGGTCCGTCTCTCGCGCGTGCCAGTACAAAGAACGGTTGCACGACCGGGCCGCCGCTGGTTACCAGGATCCTGGGGAACTTTGGCTTGGGACAATCAATATGAGTGTAAGGTTTGCGGTACTTGGTGCGGGCCGGATCGGCCAGGTGCATGCACAGGCGATTGCCGCGACCGATGGCGCCGACCTGAAGGCGATCGCAGATCCCATCGCGCAAGCGGCAGAAGCGGCGCAGGCGCGGTTCGGGGGGGATATTCGCGATATCGATACCATCCTGGCTGCGGACGATGTCGATGCGCTGGTGATCTGCACGCCAACCGACACGCATGCCGACCTGATCGAACGCGGGGCGCGGGCGGGCAAGGCGATTTTCTGCGAAAAGCCCATCGATCTGAACCTGATGCGGGTCAGAGCCTGTTTAGATGTTGTGGCTCAGACCAAGGCGATCCTGATGCTGGGCTTCAATCGCCGCTATGACCCTGATTTCATGGCTCTGAAAGCCGCTGTTGACACTGGCCAAGTCGGCGCGGTCGAGATGGTGACGATCACCAGCCGCGACCCCGGTGCGCCACCGGCTGAGTATATCAAACGCTCGGGCGGGATTTTTCGGGATATGACCATCCACGACTTCGACATTGCGCGCTGGATGCTGGAGGAAGAGGTCCAGACGGTGCAGGCCGCCGCTTCGGTCCTGGTGGATCCGCAGATCGGCGCATTGGGCGATTATGACAGCGTCAACGTCATCCTGCGGACCGCATCGGGCAAACAAGCGACGATCACCAATTCGCGCCGCGCGACCTATGGCTACGATCAACGGATCGAGGTGCATGGGTCCAAGGGATCCGCTTTGGTCGAGAATGTGCATACCGCGCGCATTCAGGTTGCGACCGCCGACGGCTTTGCCCGGCCGCCGCTGCTGGATTTCTTCATGACCCGCTACCTGGATGCCTATGCGGCCGAGATTGCCGAGATGGTCGATGCGATGACAGCGCGCCGGGCCCCCAGAACGGGGGGGCACGATGGTCTGATGGCCTTGGCCCTGGCCGAGGCGGCTTTGCGGTCGGTCGAAACCGGTCAAGCCGTCGCGGTGGCCGATGTCCTGGCGGACGCCGCGTGATCCTGGATCCAAAACATCCCTTCTATGCGCCGCTTTGGCGGCGTGTCGCGATTGTTGGCGTGTGTTTGGGCTGGGGTGTGTTCGAGCTTACTTTGAGCAACCCGATCTGGGGCGCGCTTTTCATTGGCTTGGGCCTATGGGTGGCATGGATGTTCTGGCGCACACCCTCTGGCGGCGCGTCGGACTGACCGTTGCGTGTGGTGATCCGTGGTTGACGCCACGGACCATTGGACACTAGTTTTCGCGACCAAAGTTGAAGGAAGCGGCATGTACCTGGGGCTGGATCTTGGCACGTCGGGCTTGAAGGCCATTCTGGTGGATGCCGAGGGTCATGTGATCGACACGGTCGAGCACCACTACCCCAACCCTCACCCGCATCACGGCTGGTCGGAACAGAACCCCGCCGATTGGGTCAAAGCCTGCGAAGCAGCACTGGACGACCTGCACGCCCGGGCGCCAGATATGGTGGGCGATCTGCGCGGCATTGGCCTGAGCGGTCAGATGCATGGCGCTACGCTGATCGATGCAAATGATACTGTTCTGCGCCCCTGCATCCTGTGGAACGACACCCGCGCGGCCAAGGAAGCCGCTTGGCTGGATGCCCAGCCCGAAATGCGGGCGATCACCGGCAATATCGTGTTTCCAGGTTTTACCGCGCCTAAGCTGCTGTGGGTCGAAACACATGAGCCCGAGACATTTGAAAAGATCGCCAAAGCACTTCTGCCAAAAGACTATTTGCGCCTATGGCTGACGGGCGAGCATATGGGAGAGATGTCCGATTGCGCGGGCACCGCGTGGTTGGATGTCGGCGCCAGGGATTGGTCGGATACGGCCCTCGGCACCGGGCATATGCGGCGCGACCAAATGCCGGATCTGTGCGAGGGCAGCGCGGTCAGCGGTCAGTTGCGCGACGTTCTGCGCCAGCGCTGGGGCATCAAGGGAAAGGTCACGGTTGCGGGCGGCGCAGGGGATAACGCGGCGGCGGCTTGCGGGGCAGGGTGTTTTGCCGAGGGGCAGGGCTTCGTATCGCTGGGCACATCGGGTGTGCTGCTCGCGGCCAAGGATCGCTTTGCGCCCGATGCGGCCTCGGCCGTGCACAGCTTTTGCCATGCGGTGCCGGATCGGTGGTACCAGATGGGCGTTATCCTGGCTGCGACTGACTGCATGAACTGGTTGTCACGCTCCTTGGGTCAAACCGCTGCCGATTTGACCGGCCAACTGCCCGAGCGGATCACGGGCCCCTCAGACCTGGTGTTCCTGCCCTATCTTTCGGGCGAGCGGACGCCGCATAATGATGCACAGGTGCGCGGGGCGTTTGTTGGTCTGGACGTCGCGCACGGACCGGCCGATCTGACCCAAGCGGTGATCGAGGGTGTGGCCTTCGCGCTGAGAGATTGCCTTGCGGCGCTGAGCGGGACGGGCACACAGCTGGAAACGGTGATCGCGATGGGCGGCGGCGCGCGCTCGGCCTATTGGGTCGAGACCTTGGCCACGGTCCTGGGCCTGCCGCTGTCGATACCTGCGGGCGGAGAGTTCGGTGCGGCCCTGGGTGCCGCGCGCTTGGCGATTGCGGCGGATACGGGCGGCCCGCTTGAGGAGATCATGACACCACCCCGCATCGCCCAGACAGTCGCCCCCCGGGCCGACCTGGCCGATGCTTATCACGCCCGCTGGCAGCGCTATCGCGCGCTTTACCCCGCACTTCGGGACACCGCTTCCTAGAACAAGAAAGATCTGAACGATGGCCACTGGTTTTTTTGACGGTATCGCCCCTATCGCCTTTGAAGGCGCGAACAGCACCAATCCCATGGCGTATCGGCATTATGATCCCAGCGAAATCGTGATGGGCAAACCGATGGCCGAGCATCTGCGGTTCGCGGTTGCCTGGTGGCATTCCTTCGCTTGGGAGGGTGGCGATCCCTTTGGCGGGCAGACCTTCGAGCGCCCTTGGCATCCACAGGACAACATGGGCCGGGCCAAGTTGAAGGCGGATGTCGCTTTCGAGATGTTCGATCTGCTGGGCGTGCCCTTTTTCTGTTGGCACGATGCGGATTTGCGCCCCGAGCAGGACAACTTTGCCCAGAACCTGGCCACGCTGGAGGAGATCACCGATTACCTGGGCGAAAAGATGCAGGGCCGCGACATTGGCCTGCTGTGGGGCACGGCCAATATGTTCAGCCATCGGCGGTGGATGGCGGGGGCGGCGACCAATCCCGACCCCGATGTGTTTGCCTATGCGGCGGCCACGGTGAAGGGGTGTATGGATGCGACCCACAAGCTGGGCGGCCAGAATTACGTGCTGTGGGGCGGGCGCGAGGGCTACGAGACGCTGCTGAACACCGATATGGGTCAAGAGCTGGATCACATGGGTCGGTTCCTGAACATGGTCGTCGATTACAAACATAAGATCGGCTTTGAGGGCACGATTTTGGTCGAGCCGAAGCCGCAAGAGCCCTCGAAACATCAATATGATTTCGATGCGGCGACTTGCAGCGGCTTTCTGCGCAAATATGGGCTCGAAACGGAAGTGAAGCTGAACCTGGAACAGGGGCACGCGATATTGGCCGGGCATTCGTTCGAGCACGAAATCGCAGTGGCCGCGTCCGAGGGGATGCTGGGCTCGATTGACATGAATCGCAATGACTATCAGTCAGGCTGGGACACCGATCAGTTCCCAAACAACGTGCCCGAGGTGGCCTTGGCCTATTACCACATCCTGAAGGCGGGCGGCCTGGGCACCGGCGGCACGAATTTCGATGCCAAACTGCGGCGCCAGTCGCTGGATCCGCAAGATCTGATCGCCGGACATGTGGGCGCGATGGATATCTGTGCGCGTGGCCTTAAGGCGGCGGCGGCGATGATTGAAGACGGCGGCCTAGAAGACGCCTTGCAGGCGCGCTATTCCGGCTGGTCCACCGACAGTGCACAGGCGATGTTGGGCAGTGATCTGGCGGCTATTCAAGCGCGGGTTTTGGAGCACGACATTAATCCCTTGCCGCAATCAGGGCGCCAGGAAATTCTGGAGAATTATGTGAATCGGTTCGTTTGAAGGGCCGTTTTGACCGCTGGGCGCGCTGATTGACGATGGACCGATCTTTCGGTGACCCCAGACCAACGAGGCGAATTGAATACGTTTGACACCCATTGTCGCCCTGGTCATATTTCGCCGGTGGCGACACTCGTCGTGCCGGCCAACGCAGGCCGTTGATACTCGGGAGGAAACTCAATGAAAAAAGCAATATTCTTGGCCGCGGCATTGGCTGTCGCCGGTCCCACGGCATCTTATGCTCAAGACATTACCGTCGGCGTGAGCTGGTCGAATTTCCAGGAGGAACGCTGGAAAACCGATGAGGCCGCGATCAAAGGGGCTTTGGATGCTGCGGGTGCGGCATATCTGTCCGCGGATGCACAAACCTCGGCCACCAAACAACTCGCGGATGTTGAAAGCCTACTGACCCAAGGCGTTGATGCTTTGATCATCCTCGCACAGGATGGCTCGGCCATTGGCCCCGCGCTGGACGCCGCCGAGGCTGCTGGCGTGCCGGTGATCGGCTATGACCGCCTGATCGAAGACCCGCGCGCCTTTTACCTCACGTTCGACAACATCGAAGTGGGCCGCATGCAAGCACGGGCCGTGCTGGAAGCGCAGCCAAAGGGCAACTACGTGATGATCAAAGGCTCGCCTCTCGATCCAAACTCGGACTTCTTGCGGGGCGGACAGCAGGAAGTGCTGCAAGCCGCGATTGATGCGGGCGACATCACCATTGTTGGCGAAACCTATACCGATGGCTGGCAGCCCGCGAACGCGCAGCGCAACATGGAACAGATCCTGACGCAGCAGAACAACGAGGTGGATGCGGTTGTCTCGTCGAACGACGGTATGGCCGGTGGTGTTGTGGCCGCTTTGACCGCACAGGGCATGGAGGGCATTCCGGTGTCGGGTCAGGATGGCGATCAGGCCGCGCTGAACCGTGTTGCCTTGGGCACCCAGACGGTTTCGGTTTGGAAAGATAGCCGTGCCTTGGGCAAAGCCGCAGGCGAGATTGCCGTGGCGCTGGCTGGCGGTACAGCGATGGCCGACGTCGAGGGTTCGGCTGTTTTCACATCGCCGGGTGGCGTTGATGTCAACTCGGTTCTTCTGGCGCCTCAGCCGATCAGCAAGGACAACCTAAACATCGTTCTGGATGCCGGTTGGATCGCAAAAGACGTCCTGTGCCAGGGTGTAAGCGGCGTCGCTGTCTGCGAATAACTGACCTAAAATGTGACAAGCCCCGCCCCTACCCGGGGGCGGGGCCAACGATAACAAGACCCCAAGGCTTCAAACAGGGAAGGGTGATCTTATGGCGGCAGGCCTTGGAAAACTTATAAAGACACTTCAGATAGATACCCGACTTCTTGGCATGATCGGTGCCTTTCTTCTGATCGCCATTGTTTTCAATGTCGCGACTGGTGGCACATTTCTGACACCGCGCAATCTGTTTAATCTGACACTGCAAACCGCCTCGGTCGCCATTATGGCCACGGGGATGGTGTTTGTGATTGTCACCCGCAACATCGACCTGTCCATCGGATCGCTGCTGGGCATGGTCGGGATGATCATGGGTGTGGTGCAGACCCAAATTCTGCCCGAGATGGTGGGGTTCGGCAGCCCGATCATTTGGATCGTTACCGTCGCGGTTGGGATACTTGTCGGCATGGCCTTTGGGGCGTTTCAGGGTTGGATGGTCGGATACCTTACGATCCCGTCGTTCATCGTGACCCTGGGCGGCCTGCTGATGTGGCGCGGCGTGGCCTGGTGGGTGACACGAGGCACCACCATTTCGCCACTGGATCCGACCTTTGTGAAGCTGGGCGGGGCCAGCGGGACCATCGGGGTGACCGCCAGTTGGGTTCTGGCGCTGGTGGGCGCGGCGGCTACGATCTTTTTCCTAATCAACACCCGCCGCAAGCATATCTCGCATGGCTTCGTGGTGAAGCCGCTGTGGGCCGAGTTCACGCTAGGCGGTATTTTGATCGCGGCGATCTGCGGGATCACCGCCGTTATAAACGCTTATCAGGTCCCGACCCGGGTGTTGCAACGCCGGTTTCAACAGGCGGGCGAGGAGATGCCCGAGGGCTATACCGAAGCCTACGGCTTTCCCATCTCGGTCTTGGTGGTCATCGCAATCGCGATTGTCATGTCGATTGTCGCCAAGAAAACCCGCTTCGGGCGCTACATCTTTGCGATGGGCGGCAACCCGGACGCCGCGGAACTGTCGGGTATCAACACGCGGCTTTTGACGGTCAAGGTTTTCGCCTTGATGGGGGCGTTGACGGCGATCTCGGCCGTGATCGCCAGCGCACGTTTGGCATCCGCCGGTAACGACCTGGGCACGCTGGACGAGTTGCGTGTGATCGCGGCGGCGGTGATCGGCGGTACAGCCCTGGCGGGGGGCGTGGGGACGATCTATGGTGCCATTCTGGGCGCGTTGATCATGCAGGCGCTGATCTCGGGCATGGGGATGGTGGGCGTCGATACGCCGTTTCAGAACATCATCGTGGGCGCAGTCCTGGTGTTTGCCGTCTGGGTCGACATTGTGTATCGCCGTAAAACGGGAGACAGCTGATGACCACGCCGTTGCTGGAAATGCGAAATATCTCGATCCATTTTGGCGGCATCAAAGCGGTGGACGATGTCTCCATCGATGTGATGCCGGGCGAGGTTGTGGGCTTGCTGGGCCACAATGGTGCTGGCAAATCGACGCTGATCAAGATCCTCTCCGGCGCCTACAAGGCCGACGGGGGCGAGATCTTTATCGATGGCAAAAAGGTCGAGATCCACAATCCGCGTGACGCGCGCGATCTGAACATCGAGACGATTTATCAGACACTTGCCCTGTCAGACAATCTGGATGCCGCCTCGAACCTTTTTCTGGGGCGCGAGATCACGACGCCCCTGGGCCTGGTCGATGACACTAAGATGGAATCCGAGTCGCGCAAGATCATGGCGCGGCTGAACCCGAATTTCAAAAGGTTCTCGGAACCGGTCCGGTCGCTGTCGGGCGGTCAACGGCAGTCGGTCGCCATTGCCCGTGCCGTCTATTTCAACGCGCGCATTTTGATTATGGACGAACCGACGGCGGCCCTGGGCGTGCATGAAACCGCCATGGTCGCGGATCTGATCAAAGAGCTGAAGACCCAAGGGCTGGGTATCTTTCTGATCAGCCACGACACGCGCGAGATGATGGAACTTTGCGACAGGGTGTCGGTGATGAAAAACGGCAAATTGATCGGGACCGAGCGGGTCGAGGATGTCACCGAAGACGATATCCTGTCGATGATCATTCTGGGCAAGAACCCCAAGACTGAAGCCGCTTAGTACCAGCGCTGCGCGGAGTTTTAAGCGCCGCGCACCCGGATGTCTGGATCCCGCGCGATGCCGGTTTCCCAGATCTCGAGCTCGGGCGCGAAAAAACTTTCCAAACGGTTCCGCATCGGCCGCGACAGGCGGGTCCAGCGGCGCGGGGACTTGTTATCGCGCGACAGCGTAAGGCTTGCGCTAATGCGCGCTTCAAGGAATTTTCGAAAGATATCCATATCTTCGTAGCGAAAGATGATGTCGGCTTGGCGCTTTCCCTGCGCATCGCAGATGAACCCAAGCTGCCGGTGCATACCCAAATAAGGCCGATCCGCACCGTCGATGTACTCGCCTGCGAATTGTTCAAACTTCACATCTGAAGTATCGGCCCATTCCTCGCCCTTTTGGGGTTTGGAGCGGTAGCGCCACCAGCTTTCCAGCCAGCTGATCGGGTGGCGCAATTGCGCGACCGTCTCGATGTTCGCAAAGCCTGCCTCGGCCAAATAGGGGCGCAGGAACCGCTCGAAATGATGCGCGGGCATATGGCTGACCCGGTGATCGCCGGTGAACATAATCTGACAATGCGGCCGCAACGCGTTTTCGACCGAGGTCGAGCCGCTTTTCGTCAACGCCAAATAGGCGAAGTTTCCGTTCAGATGCAGCAGCATAGCGGTCCTTTCCAGCCCTCTTCACCTTTCGTTAAACCAAACCCAGGAAGGTTGGGACAGTGAAAATTTTAGTTGCAATGTTCGCGGTTTGATCTCATGTTCCGCGGAACAAGAGGCGAACAGAGCAGTGATTGCCCGTGTGGGTGAGACATGAAATAAGAGGATAAAGACATGGCAACCTCCCTTCTGGATTTGAGTGAAAAACGCAGTATGGACAAGCAAAAAGCATTGGAATCAGCGCTAGGGCAGATCGAGCGCAGCTTTGGCAAAGGCTCGATCATGAAGCTGGGCCAGGACAATGCGGTGATGGATATCGAGGCGACCTCGACCGGGTCGCTGGGCTTGGATATCGCGCTGGGGATTGGCGGGCTGCCGAAGGGACGAATTATCGAGGTTTATGGCCCGGAAAGTTCGGGCAAGACGACGCTGGCGCTGCATGTGATCGCGGAAGAGCAAAAGAAGGGTGGGATTTGCGCCTTTGTGGATGCAGAACACGCGCTGGACCCACAATATGCCAAGAAGCTGGGCGTCGATCTGGACGAGTTGTTGATCAGCCAGCCAGACGCGGGCGAGCAGGCGTTGGAGATCACCGAGACGTTGGTGCGTTCGGGCGCCGTATCGGTTGTCGTGGTCGATTCGGTGGCCGCCCTGACACCCAAGTCCGAGCTTGAGGGCGATATGGGCGACCATCAGGTTGGCGCACAAGCGCGGCTGATGAGCCAGGCGATGCGTAAGCTGACAGGGGCGATCAGCCGGTCGAACTGCATGGTAATCTTCATCAACCAGATCCGCATGAAGATCGGCGTGATGTTCGGCAGCCCCGAGACCACCTCGGGCGGCAACGCACTGAAGTTCTATGCCAGCGTGCGGTTGGACATCCGCCGGATCGGCGCGATCAAGGATCGGGACGAAACGGTGGGCAACCAAACCCGCGTGAAAGTCGTCAAAAATAAGGTGGCGCCCCCATTCAAGCAGGTCGAGTTCGACATCATGTATGGCGAGGGGATCAGCAAGATGGGCGAGTTGATTGACCTGGGCGTTGTCGCGGGGGTCGTTGAAAAGTCGGGGTCTTGGTACTCTTTCGGGGACGAACGGATCGGCCAAGGGCGCGAGAATGCGAAGACTTTCCTGCGCGAGAACCCTGATGCTGCCCATAAAATTGAAGACAAAATTCGGGCGGCTCATGGCCTCGATTTCGACATGACACCCGGCGATGATGCAGTACTTGAGGACTGAGGGGTTTGTGGGCACCTGATATCTAACACCGCGCCGCGGGGGGGATTTCAGGTGTTTGGGCCAATCGACCTTGGGTCAGCGAACGTGGAACCGGTGTTGGGGAAACCTGGCACCGGTTTTGCGTGGTTAGGATGGGTTGTGGACAGTCCCGTGCGGCTGGGGTAATTCCCTTGACGTTGCGCCGCAGCCTTAGCCCCGAGGGATCCGATGACCAGTCTGAATGACATCCGCAGCACGTTTTTGGGCTATTTCGAAGGGCAGGATCATACCGTCGTGCCCAGTGCCCCGCTGGTGCCGCGCAACGATCCGACGCTAATGTTCGTCAACTCGGGCATGGTGCCCTTCAAGAACCTGTTCACGGGGCTTGAGACGCGCGACTACTCGCGCGCCACCAGTTGCCAGAAATGCGTGCGCGCCGGGGGCAAGCATAATGATCTGGACAATGTCGGCTATACCGCGCGGCACCATACCTTTTTCGAAATGCTGGGGAACTTCAGCTTTGGGGATTACTTCAAGGATGCGGCCATCCCCCATGCCTGGAACCTGATCACGCGCGAGTTCGATGTGCCCAAGGATCGCCTTTATGTCACCGTTTATCATACGGATGACGAGGCGGCCGAGATCTGGAAGAAGATCGGCGTGCCCGAGAGCCGCATTATCCGGATCGCGACCGACGACAACTTCTGGATGATGGGGCCAACCGGACCATGCGGGTTCAATTCCGAGATCTTTTTCGACCATGGCGACAAAATCTGGGGCGGCCCGCCGGGCAGCCCCGAGGAAGACGGTGACCGGTTCATTGAGATCTGGAACCTGGTGTTCATGCAGTTCGAGCAGTTCGAGGATGGCAGCCGCCAGCCCCTTCCGCGCCCGTCCATCGATACCGGCATGGGGCTGGAACGGATGGGCGCCACCCTGCTCGGCTCGCACGACAATTACGACACGGATGTGATGCGGGACCTGATCGAGGCCTCGGCGAATGCGACCTCGGTCGAGCCTTATGGCGATCAGAATGTGCACCACCGGGTGATCGCGGATCACCTTCGGTCAAGCGCCTTCCTGATCGCCGATGGTGTGTTGCCCTCGAACGAGGGGCGGGGCTATGTCCTGCGGCGGATCATGCGCCGCGCGATGCGGCATGCGCATCTTTTGGGCGCCAAAGATCCGGTGATGCACCGGCTTGTGCCGGTGCTGGTCCGGCAGATGGGCCAAGCCTATGCCGAGTTGACGCGCGCGCAGCCGTTGATCGAAGAGAGCCTGCTGTTGGAGGAGACGCGGTTCAAACAGACGTTGGATCGCGGCCTCAGCTTGTTGGACGCCGAGCTCGAGGCGCTGGACACGGATGTGCCGCTGCCAGGTGAGACGGCATTCAAACTGTACGATACCTATGGCTTCCCGCTGGATTTGACCCAGGATGCCCTGCGCGAGCGTGGGCGCGACGTGGACGTGGCCGGGTTCGACACCGCCATGGCCGCGCAACGGGCCAAGGCGCGCGCCGCCTGGGCCGGGTCGGGCGAGCAGGCGGATGCCAGCATCTGGTTCGACATCGCCGAGGAGGCGGGCGTCACCGAGTTCTTGGGCTATGACAGTGAGGGGCTTGAGGGGCAGGTGATGGCCCTGGCGTGCGACGGTGCGCGGGTCAGCCGTGCGGCTGAGGGCAGCGCTGTGGAGTTGGTGGTCAATCAGACCCCGTTTTATGCCGAAGCGGGCGGCCAGGTCGGCGATACCGGGGTGATCCGCACCGAGAGCGGGAAGATTCGCGTGACCGACACGCGCAAGACAGCCGGTGTGTTTTGCCATATTGGCACCGTGACTGAAGGCACGGTCGAGGTTGGCACGGCGGCGCAGCTGACCGTGGATCACGACCGCCGCACCGCGATCCGCGCCAATCACTCGGCCACGCATCTGCTGCACGAGGCCCTGCGGCAGTCCTTGGGTGCGCATGTGGCGCAGCGCGGCTCGTTGAATGCCGAGGATCGGCTGCGCTTTGATTTCAGCCACACCAAAGGAATGTCGCCCGAGGAATTGGCCCAGGTCGAGCGCGACGTGAACGCTTATATCCGCCAGAACACCCCGGTCGAGACCCGGATCATGACCCCCGATGATGCCCGTGGCTTGGGCGCGCAGGCGCTGTTTGGCGAGAAGTATGGGGACGAAGTGCGGGTTGTTTCGATGGGGCGCCAGGAAGGCTCGGGGCGGGGCGGCAATGGCGCGACATATTCGATCGAACTGTGCGGCGGCACACATGTACGGCGCACGGGCGACATTGGTCTGTTTGCGGTGTTGGGCGAAAGCGCCTCGGCAGCCGGTGTGCGCCGGATCGAGGCGCTGACGGGCGAGGCCGCGCGGGCCTATCTGGCCGAACAGGAGCAGACGCTCGCGCAAGCCGCCGGTGTGCTGAAGTCGCAACGGACCGAGGTCGTGGACCGGCTGCGCAGCCTGCTGGAAGAACGCCGCACGCTACAGGCCGAGGTTGCCGACTTGCGCAAACAGTTGGCCATGGGCGGCGGTGGTGCCGAGACGGGTGCCCAGGATGTGGGCGGTGTGGCGTTTCTGGGCCAAGCGCTGAGCGGTGTGTCAGGCAAAGACCTGCGGGGGCTGATCGATGCACAAAAGCAAAAGCTGGGTTCGGGCGTCGTATTGCTGCTGGCAGATACCGGTGGCAAGGCCGCGATCGCCGCTGGCGTGACCGAGGATCTGACAGAGCGCGTCTCGGCCGTGGATCTGGTGCGCGCGGCCGCCGAAGCGATGGGCGGTAAGGGCGGCGGTGGCCGACCGGACATGGCACAGGGGGGCGGGCCCGATCCGTCGAAATCGGCCGAGGCGATTGCTGCGGCCCGAAAGTTGTTGGAGGCCTGAATTGCCCGCCTACATGATCGCCCGGATCGAAGTGACAGACCCGGATGAATACATGAGATATGCCAAGCAGACCGTTGAATTAGCGGCTGAATATGGCGGCAAGTTCCTGACCAAAGGCGGGCCGATGAAGCAGCTTGAGGGGGACGGGCCAAGCCGTCATGTGATCGTTGAATTCGCTGATATGGCCGCGGCCGAGGCGTGGTATACTTCGGACGCGTATCAGAAAATATTGCCCATCGCCCTGGCCAGTTCGCGGCGCGATCTGGTTTTGGTCGAGGGCGTGTGAAAGGAAAACACATGCCAGCCCTTTGGATTGCCCATGTCGATGTGACCGATGAAGCGGCCTATGCCGAATATATCCAGGTCGCCAGTGTCCAGATCCCCGCCCATGGCGGTGAATTCATCGCCCGCGGCGGCGCGTTCGAGCAGTTCGAGGGCCGTGCCTATCCCCGCAATGTGGTGGCGCGCTTTCCCGATATGGCAGCGGCGCGCGCCTGTTATAACTCACCAGAATATCAAGCGGTTGTTGGCAAGGCCAAGGCGGCCTCGGATCGGTCCGTGGTGATTGTTGAGGTAGACGAACAGGCCTAACGCTCGCGCGGCGGCATCGCGTCAAATTCAGCTTGCGTCGGACCGTCCGGCCGGCTTTGGCGGAAATACTCGCGGAACAGGGCCCAACGCATCGCCCAGCTGCTTTTGCGCCCGTGCAGTTGCGCCAAGGTCATCCTGCGACGCCGGACCACCACCCTGGCAACGCGGAAGTTGAACCGCCGCAAACGCTGCAGATAGGCGGGCGGGACCCGGTTGCGCAGATAACTCCAAGCACGGAACAGCTGCATAAAGGCGAGCGTGCGGAACACCATCTTTTGGACCGTTTGCCATATCATCTGCCAGAAAGCCGCCACGCCAGCCAAGATCCAAACCGGAAGTTGGACCGAGAACAGCAACAGCCACAGGCTCATCGAAGTGATGGCCAGCGCCAGCGTCGCGAACATGGCGATCAGGATCAGCAGGATCTGCATGAGCCGGGGCAGGGCGCGGTACCAGTTCATCATGGCGTCGAAACGCGCGCGGGCAAAGGTGGTATAGGTTTGGACAAAGGCGGCAATGCGGCGTTGATTGGCCGCGCCGATCAACATCGGGACCAGCGATTTCAGGAACCAGCGCTTGGCCAATTCAACCCGCGCGAAGTTCAAGCCCTGGGCTTGTAGCCAGACCATAATGGTCCTTGAACTAAGCGCCATCGCTTTCGCGAAAACGATTTTCAACTGGGTGAGGATCAAGCCCAAAGCGGCCAGAACCTCGGCACCGAAGTAAATGGACAAGCTGACAGAAAGCGCGATCATGACAATAAGGATAGCCAGTGCGCGAGCGAGCATGTGACCTCCTTTCTTGCACGTGTTTCGTCTAGCAGCGCCCGCTGGTTAGTGGGCGAATGCGGTGAATTTTTGACCTATAGCACTGGCAGGGCGGTGGTTTCCTTGATGCGCTCCATCACGAAGCTGGCCGAGACGTCCGAAATATCGACCTGCGCGATCAGGCGTTGATACAGGCGGTCATAGGCCTCGACATCCGCGACCTGGGCACGGACGAGGTAGTCAAGATCGCCCGTCATCCGGTAAACGCCTTGGATTTCGTCCAAGCCGCGGGTCGCCTGGGCAAATCGGTCGGCCCAGTCGGCGGTATGCCGATCCGTGCGGATCAGAATATAGACGGTCAGCTTCAGGCCCAGTTTGTCCGCATCCAACAGGGCGACACGGGCGGTGATGATCCCCGCCTTCTCCATCTGTTTAATCCGGCGCCATGTGGCGTTGCGCGAGAGGTGGATCTCGTCCGCAAGGACGTCCAGCGACACATCCGACTCGCGCTGCAGGTGGTGCAGGATCCGGCGGTCCGTGGAATCCATCATCATGATCCGATCCCTTTTTGGGTATTTGTCCCTTTCATATACCATATATAGGGACAAATTGGGATCATTTCCATACCAAAGGGGATAATATGCGGAAGACATGAAAGGTGACGATATGATCAAACAAATATTCTTAGCGCATCCGGCCGCGGTGGACGAAAGCTATGGCGCGCATCTTGTGTTCGCTTTGCGGTTCAGCGGGGGGCTGCTGGCGGCCTCGGGGGCGGCCCTGGTTCATGCGCTGGTTCCCTGTTTGCTCGAGAAAACCGCCAGCCGGATGGTGGCGCGGCTTCATGCGAAGACCGCGGGGCGGGGCGCGTCTTCGAAGATGTGATCCGCTGTGGTGCGACCGTCTTATGTGGGTTGCCAGCGGTGGTGCTCAGGCAGCGGCCCCGTCTTACCCAGCTGTTAGGGACCAAACCCTAGTCCTGATCGTCACGCCAACCTTCCTCGTAGTGGGTGCCGTCGCAAAACGGCTTGTTCTTGGATGCGCCGCAGCGGCACAGGACGTACTTTGTGCGGCTTGCGCCCATACCGTTGAACTCAGCCTCGAGAGCGACGTTTTTCACGTGATAGGGGCCGTTCTTCTCGACCGTGATCTCGACATCTCCGGTCGTCATATGCTGTGCGGGCTGGTCTCCAAGGCTGATCCGCAGCGCGCCGGAAGGGCAGCCGGCCATCACGTCCATAATTTCAGTGAGGGTTCCGTTTTCAGGTTGCACCCAGGGTTTTTCCGACGGCTTGAAAACACCGCTGGCCCGGCGCGCGCACTCCCCTGCGTGAGAACACAAGACCGGCGTGTAGGAGATGGTGACGTCCACGCCTTCGACCTGACCCTGGTAGGTGACGGCGGCATTGCGGATCTTGCTATGATCCGGCGCGCTGGAAAAGCCTGCCGCCTCGTGCGCGCCATCGCAAAAGGGCTTGTTCGCGGATTTGCCGCAGCGGCAGAGGGCGACGACGTCCTTGGTCTCGATCTCAGACCCGCTTTGATCCCGTAAAATGGGCGACGCCATGACCACCAGGGGGCCGTTCTCGCGCGGGACGATTTTGGTGTTGGTTGTCATGGTGTGCTTCCCTTTTGGCTTAGGGGTTCAGCCTATGCGAGGTTGGGGAGCGGCTCAACACCTCTGGCCCAGCGTTCGGGCCGCTGTCTGCACAACGGGAGCCGTGCGGGGCCTGCCTGCGGGGTGGCGCTGTTTGTTTGCCGCTGCGCGCTTTATGCCCGCCAAGTGTCTGTGACTACCACGTGGTGTGCCCAGACCCGCCAAAGCGCCAGCCCGTCGGGGCGGGCAGGCGCTCGCACGGCGGCTTCGCCTTGGTTCCGTGCGGGGAGAGGCGAGACTTAGCCCGCCAGCGCCTTGTTCAGGTTTTCGTCGATCTTTTCCAGGAACCTCTCGGTGGTCAGCCATTTCTGGTCGGGGCCGACGAGCAGGGCGAGGTCTTTAGTCATGAAGCCACTTTCGACGGTGTCGACAATGACTTTTTCCAGCGTCTCGGCGAAGGTTTGCAGGGGCGCGTTGTTGTCCAGCTTGGCGCGGTGCTTCAGGCCCCCGGTCCAGGCATAGATGGACGCAATCGAATTGGTCGAGGTCGCCTCGCCCTTTTGGTGCTGGCGGTAATGGCGGGTGACGGTGCCATGTGCCGCCTCGGCCTCGACCGTTTTGCCATCGGGGGTCATCAGGACGGAGGTCATCAGCCCCAGCGAGCCGAAGCCCTGCGCGACCGTGTCCGACTGCACGTCGCCATCGTAGTTCTTGCAGGCCCAGACATAGCCGCCGTTCCATTTCATCGCACAGGCGACCATATCGTCGATCAGGCGGTGTTCATAATGGATACCGGCCTTTTTGAAGTCGGCTTCGAACTCTTCCTCGTAAACTTTCTGGAACAACTCCAAGAAGCGGCCGTCATATTGCTTGAGGATGGTGTTCTTGGTGCTCAGATACACCGGCCAGCCCAGGCTGAGCCCGTAATTAAGCGACGCGCGGGCGAAGTCGATGATGGATTTGTCCAGATTGTACATCGCCATAACCACACCCGCGTCGGGCGCATCAAACACCTCGTGCTCGATCACCTTCCCATCTTCGCCGGTGAATTTGATCGTCAGTTTGCCAGCACCCGGGAATTTGAAGTCTGTCGCGCGGTATTGGTCGCCAAAGGCGTGGCGGCCGACGACAATGGGTCGCGTCCAGCCAGGGACCAGACGGGGGACGTTCTTGCAGATGATCGGCTGGCGAAAGATCACACCGCCAAGGATGTTGCGGATGGTGCCATTGGGGCTGCGCCACATTTTCTTTAGGCCGAACTCTTCCACGCGTGCCTCGTCGGGCGTGATGGTCGCGCATTTCACGCCGACGCCGTGTTCCTTGATGGCATGGGCCGCGTCGATGGTGATCTGGTCGTCGGTGCGATCCCGCTCCTCCATCCCCAGGTCGTAGTACTTCAGATCGATGTCCAGATAGGGCAGGATCAGCTTGTCCTTAATGAACTGCCAGATGATGCGCGTCATCTCGTCCCCGTCTAATTCTACGACGGGATTGTCTACCTTGATCTTGGTCATGAAAGTCCTCTCTGGGTCTTAGTGTCCACCCCGAAACTCATTGAGTGATATCAGTCGTTTGTGATTCATTCGGATTGTCAAAGATTCGAAGGAGATCGCCATGGTTTGGACTGACATCACCCGTGTTCGATATGAGCGCAACAAGGGACGCTATGCA
>CALICM010000034.1 GCA_938049225.1 uncultured Paracoccaceae bacterium | reverse complement strand
GACCATTTAATGGAGTTGCTGATCACCATTGATGCGTTGACCCGCGCATCGGCAAGCCGGGTGACAGCGGTGATCCCTTATTTCGGCTATGCCCGACAGGATCGGCGGACCAAAAGCCGCTCGCCCATTTCCGCCAAATTGGTCGCGAACCTGCTGACCGAGGCGGGGATCGAGCGGATCTTGACGATGGATCTGCACGCCGCACAGATCCAAGGTTTCTTTGATATTCCGGTGGATAATCTATATGCGGCGCCGGTTTTCGCGATCGATATCGAGCATAATTTCAAGAAGCTTAGCGATGTGACGGTGGTCTCGCCTGATGTCGGCGGCGTGTCGCGGGCACGCGAGTTGGCAAAGCGGATCGACGCGGATCTGGCGATTGTCGACAAGCGGCGGGCTGCCCCGGGCGAGGTCGAGTCGATGACCGTAATCGGGGATGTAAAAGATCGGGTCTGCGTGATCGTCGACGATATCTGCGACACTGCGGGAACCTTGTGCAAGGCGGCTGAGTTGCTGAAGGAACAGGGTGCGAAGGAGGTCCACGCTTATATCAGCCACGGGGTCCTCAGCGGGCCCGCGGTCGAGCGGATCACCAAATCGGTGATGAAGTCGCTGGTGATCACCGATTCGATCCAACCCTCGGCGGCCGTCCTGGCCGCGCCTAATATTCGGATCATCCCCATCGCGCCGATGCTTGCGCAGGCCATCCAGAATATCGCGAACGGAACGTCGGTGTCGTCGCTCTTTAACGACGAGACCCTGGGGCCGATCTACGAGGTAACCTATCCGGCGGCGTGACGATGCGCACGTCGACTTTGGCGCTGCGACATCAGCAAATTAGGGTTAAGCGGTCGGTATGTGCCGAGATCAGCCGATATGTTTGATCAGCTCTTCGACATCGTTGACCCGCAGCCGCGCGGCGGCGGATTCGATGTCACCGGTAGCGATATCCATGGCGGCTTTCGCATCGTGCAGCACAACCGTCAGCATCTCGCGTGTTGCCTCGGCCCGGGGTACAGCGCGCTCGGCTAGGATGCTGGCACCGGCCGGGGAGATCTCGGCGAAACCGCCCGTTACGACATAGGCATCGCCGCCGTCGATGGTCACAACGCCTGGACGGAGCGTTGTGACCATCGGGGCATGGTTGTCCATGACAGTCATGTCGCCCTCGGACGCTGGGATTTGCACATTGGCCGCCTCGGTCGAGGCAAGTTGGCGTTCAGGGGTGACGATGTCGATGCGCATGGTCGGCCTCAAAAGTTGGTTCGGGGGCCAATGCCCCCGTGGTTTTAGGCGGCCTCGGCGGCCATTTTCTCGGCTTTGGCTTTCACTTCCTCGATACCGCCGACCATGTAGAAGGCCGCTTCGGGCAGGTGGTCGTATTCGCCGGCAACCACTGCCTTGAACGAACTGATGGTGTCTTCCAGCGGCACCTGCACACCAGGCGAGCCGGTAAAGACCTCGGCCACGTCAAAGGGCTGGCTGAGAAAACGTTGGATTTTCCGGGCGCGGGCCACGGTCAATTTATCGTCCTCGGAAAGTTCGTCCATGCCCAGAATAGCGATGATGTCTTGTAGCGATTTGTAGCGCTGCAGCGTCCCTTGGACGTCGCGCGCCACCTGATAGTGCTCCTCGCCAACCACGCCGGGATCCAAGATCCGCGAGGTTGAGTCGAGCGGGTCCACCGCCGGATAAATGCCCAGCTCGGAAATCGCGCGGCTCAGAACGGTGGTCGCGTCCAGGTGCGCGAACGAGGTCGCGGGCGCGGGGTCGGTCAAGTCATCGGCTGGCACATAGATCGCCTGCACTGAGGTGATCGAACCTGCCTTGGTCGAGGTAATCCGCTCCTGCATCTGGCCCATATCGGTGGCCAGCGTCGGCTGATAGCCCACGGCCGAGGGGATACGACCCAGAAGGGCGGACACTTCCGAACCAGCCTGCGTGAAGCGGAAGATGTTGTCGACGAAGAACAGCACGTCGGTACCCGACTGGTCACGGAACTGCTCGGCCATGGTCAGACCGGACAGGGCGACGCGCGCACGGGCGCCCGGAGGCTCGTTCATCTGGCCATAAACCAGCGCCACTTTCGATTTGGTCAGGTCCTCGGCGTTGATCACGCCAGATTCGATGAATTCGTAGTAGAGGTCGTTGCCCTCGCGGGTCCGCTCGCCCACGCCCGCGAAAACCGAGTAGCCCGAGTGCACTTTGGCGATGTTGTTGATCAGTTCCTGGATCAACACCGTTTTGCCGACGCCAGCACCGCCGAATAGGCCAATTTTACCGCCCTTGGAATAGGGGGCCAGCAGATCGATGACCTTGATGCCGGTGACCAGAATGTCCGAACTGGTCGATTGTTCGGCAAACTCAGGCGCTGGCGCGTGGATCGGGCGGCGCTCGGCCGTTTCGACCGGTCCTTTCTCATCCACGGGCTCGCCCACGACGTTCATGATCCGGCCCAGGGTGCCGTCGCCCACGGGTACAGTGATCGGGCCGTTTGTATCGGTCACGGGGGTGCCGCGCACCAAACCTTCGGTCGAGTCCATCGCGATGGTCCGCACGGTGTTCTCGCCCAAGTGCTGGGCCACTTCCAGGATCAGCCGAGTGCCGTTGTTGTCGGTCTCCAGCGCGTTCAGGATCTCGGGGAGGGCGTCGTCGAACTGAACGTCCACGACCGCGCCGATCACCTGGGTAATTTTACCTGTCGCATTTGCCATATGTCTGGTCCTCGTCCCTTAGAGCGCCTCGGCGCCCGAGATAATCTCGATAAGTTCATTGGTGATCGCGGCTTGGCGCGACCTGTTGTACTGGATCGTCAGGCGATCAATCATGTCGCCCGCGTTGCGGGTCGCATTGTCCATCGCGCTCATCCGCGCACCTTGCTCGGACGCCGCGTTTTCCAAAAGCGCCGTGAAGATCTGCGTCGCGATCGAGCGCGGCAGCAGGTCGGCAAGGACCGCCTCTTCGTCGGGTTCGTAGTCATAGAATGTGGCGCTCGCCGCGCCCTCGGTGGCCTCAAACTTGGCGGGGATCAGTTGCACCGCTGTCGGGATTTGGCTGATGACCGATTTGAAGGTGTTAAAATAGATCTTGCAGACGTCGAACTCTTCGGCGGCAAAGCGCGCCAGAACATCCGTCGCCGCGCTGTGCGCGTTGTCATAGCCCACCTGCTTGACCTCGGACAGATCGACATGGCCGACCAGATGAGCTTCCATATCGCGGCGCAATTGCTCGCGCCCCTTTTTGCCGATGGTCAGGATCTTGACGGTCTTGCCCTGCGCCAAAAGTGCTTGTGCTTCGGACCGCGCCAGTTTCACGATTGACGAGTTAAATCCGCCGCACAGACCCCGTTCGGCCGTGGCGACGATCAGCAGATGGGTCTGTTCGGCCCCCGTGCCGCGCAGCAGCTTGGGTGCCGAGGTGCTGTCAGCCGCCCCCTGGGACAGGTTCGACAGGACAGCGTTCATACGCTCGGCATAGGGTCGCGCCGCTTGGGCGTTCTCTTCGGCGCGGCGCAGTTTGGCCGCAGCGACCATTTGCATCGCCTTGGTGATCTTACGCGTGGATTTCACGCTTTCGATCCGGTTTTTCAGATCCTTGAGGCTTGGCATCTGCCTAACTCTCCTTCAGCGGCGCGGTTAGGCGAAGTCTTTGGCGAATGCGTCGATGGCGCCCTTGATCGCTTCCTCAAGATCCCCGGCGACCTTGCGGTCATTGTTGGTGATATCGTCCAACAAAGCAGTGTCATTCGCCCGCAGATGAGTCAAAAGACCTGTTTCAAAACGCTTAACGTCCGACACGGGGATACTGTCCAGGTAACCCTTGGTTCCGGCATAGATCAAAACGACCTGCTCGGCATTTGTTAGCGGTGAATACTGTGCCTGCTTCAACAGTTCGGTCAGGCGTGCACCGCGGTTCAGCAAGCGCTGTGTGGCTGCATCCAGATCCGAGCCGAACTGCGCAAAGGCGGCCATCTCGCGGTATTGCGCCAGTTCCAGCTTGATTGAACCGGCCACCGATTTCATCGACTTGGTTTGCGCGGCCGAGCCCACGCGGCTGACCGACAGACCAGTATTCACAGCGGGGCGGATGCCCTGATAGAACAGTTCGGTTTCCAGGAAGATCTGACCATCAGTGATCGAGATCACGTTGGTCGGAATAAACGCCGACACGTCGCCGCCTTGCGTTTCGATGATCGGCAGTGCGGTCAGCGAACCGGCACCATTGTCCTCATTCAGCTTCGCAGAACGCTCCAGCAGGCGCGAGTGCAGGTAGAAAACGTCACCCGGATAAGCTTCACGGCCCGGCGGGCGGCGCAGCAGCAGCGACATCTGGCGATAGGACACGGCCTGTTTGGTCAGATCGTCATAGATCGCCAGCGCATGCATGCCATTGTCGCGGAAATACTCGGCCATCGCGGTGGCGGAATAGGGCGCGAGATACTGCATCGGCGCGGGCTCGGACGCGGTCGCGGCCACGACGATGGAATATTCCATCGCGCCCGTCTCTTCCAGCTTCTTGACCAGCTGTGCAACGGTCGAGCGTTTCTGGCCGACGGCGACATAGACGCAATACAGTTTCTTGCTCTCGTCATCGGTGTCGTTGACGGACTTCTGGTTCAGCACCGCATCCAGTGCCACGGCAGACTTACCGGTCTGACGGTCGCCAATGATCAGCTCGCGCTGGCCACGGCCGATGGGGATCAGCGCGTCGATCGCCTTCAAGCCTGTCGCCATAGGCTCGTGCACCGATTTGCGGGGGATAATGCCAGGCGCTTTGACGTCCGCCACGCGGCGTTCCGAGGTCTCGATGGGGCCCTTGCCGTCAATCGGATTGCCCAGCGCGTCGACCACGCGGCCCAGCAGGGCCTTGCCCACAGGCACGTCCACGATGGAGTTGGTCCGCTTGACAACATCACCTTCTTTGATGTCGCGGTCCGAGCCGAAGATCACGACGCCGACGTTGTCGTTTTCCAGGTTCAGCGCCATGCCGCGAATATTACCGGGAAACTCGACCATCTCGCCCGCTTGGACATTGTCCAGGCCGAACACCCGGGCGATCCCGTCGCCGACGCTCAACACGCGGCCCACTTCGGCCACCTCGGCCTCTTGCCCGAAGTTCTTGATCTGGTCCTTCAGGATCGCAGAGATTTCCGCAGCTTGGATCGCCATGTTATCCGACCTCTTTCATCGCATTTTGCATTTTGTTCAGTTTGGCGCGGATCGATGTGTCGATCATCCGCGAACCCAATTTCACCACCAGACCGCCAATCAGACTTTCGTCGACGGTGGTCTTGATCACCACATCCTTGCCTGCCGCGTTGCGCAGGGTCTCGGACAACGCTTGGGTCTGTGCTTCGGTCAAAGGTTTGGCGGCGGTCACCTCGGCGGTCACCTCGCCCCGGTGATCGGCGATCAGTCCTTTGACGGCTTTAATTAGATGCGGCAGCGCGAACAGACGGCGCTTTGTGGCCATCAGCGCGATGGTGTTCGCCACCAGATTGCCCAAACCCATTTTTTGGGCAACCGCACCAATCGCGGCGGCCTGTTGGGCGCGGGAGTAAATCGGCGAGCCGATCAGCGCGCGCAGGTCGTCACTGTCGGTCAGCGCGGCGTCCAACGCATCCAAATCGCCCTCGACTTGGTCAATCTGCCCGGCGTCCAGCGCCAGTTCGAACAATGCCGTGGCATAGCGGCCGGAAATGCCGGATGTGAAGGAACTTATGTCGGACACGTCCACCCCGTGATTTTGGTTGTCACCATGACCCCGGAGGGACCCTGGTACGGCATTTGTCACGGGGTTGATACTCCGTGAAATCGGCGCGGTGATAGCAGAGGGTTTTGCGTTGCGCAAGCGGACTGACTTGCGGCGCGTCCTGTCTTTTTCCAAATATTAAAGGGTTTTTGCAGCCCAGCCAAACCCCTGCGACGCTTTGCGCACTCCGTGCAACGCGGATAATTGAATTTGGGGTTGGTATTACAGGTCGTGCGAGTCGTCAGTAAATGAATTGACGCATTTACTGGTGTTAACGGTGAATTGTCTGTCTGTGCGCGTAAATCAGTTTGACTTAGGAAATTTATTGGATTTCCGTTAACGTATCACCTCCTGGCGTTGGCCCACAGTTTTGAAGGTTTTCATGTGCCCGGTATGATAAAGCTGAGTTAGGTGGTGGTGTCGCCTAAGCTGCCATACCAGAGCCAAAGTTTTGCCGGTTGTCCTTGCCCCACGGGCAGGGTGGAAAGTGGGCGAAGACAAGTTTGGACCAGTCCAGACAATAATGTAGTTGCCCAAAAACCGCCTTGCGTTGGGTTTTGTGCGTTATGTGTGGTCCTCAACCAAACCTACTCCACCCGACCCGCGCGCATGCTGCGGCCCGAGGCGGGTTTGGGGCGGGGCTGGGTTAGGCCCTCGAGCACTTCCAAGGGGCCGGGGACCTTGACCGGGCTGCCACGTTTTGGCGTGGCATAAACCTGTTTGGTCGCCTCGACCAGCAGTGCACCGGCCAGCATCTGTGCGTCCAGGCGACGGCCCAGCCCCTCCCAGATCCAATCCGTGCGCAACCAAAAGTGCTTGTGGCTGGGGGGCGTGTAAAGCGCGGCGGTGTGGCGTTCGGGGATGAAGCCATGGTCACGCAACAGGGCCTCGACCTGGCTTTTGGAATAGGGGCGGCCCGAGCCGAAGGGCGTCGCCTCGCGCCGGGCCCAGATGCCAGAGCGGTTGGGGACGATGAAGATCACATGCCCGCCGGGGGCGAGAACCCTATGCACCTCCTCAAGCAATTCATTGGCCCGCTCGCAGGTCTCCAGTCCATGGGCCACGATCAGACGGTCGATCATGCCGGTGGTCAGGGGCCAGCTTGTTTCCTCGACCAGCAGCGCATGGTTCGGCCCCCCGTCAGGCCAGGGCATCACCCCCTGGGGCCCGGGCATCAGGGCGACCACCCGGCGGGCATCGGCCAGAAACGGGCGCAGGAATGGGGTGGCAAAGCCAAAGCCCGCGACTGTCTGATGGGCGGTATCCGGCCACAGGTCCCGCAATGCCTGGCGCAGAACGCGCTGTGCGACCCGCCCCAATTTGGTACGGTAGTAAAACGCGCGCAGATCGACCACATCTAGATGCATAAACATTATCCGGAGCCAACAATGACCCTTGAGATCATAACCATCCCCTGCCTGCACGACAACTACGCCTATGTGATCTGCGATGCAGCCAGCGGGACCACCGCCGTTGTGGATGCCCCCGAGGCCGCGCCGATAAAGGCCGCCTTGGATGCGCGCGGCTGGGGTTTGGATCAGATCTTGATCACGCATCACCACGATGATCACATTTTGGGCGTTGCTGACCTGCGTTCGGCGTTCGGGCCGCAGGTTGTGGGGGCAGCGGCGGATGCGCATCGCCTGCCGCGCTTGGACATGGCGGTGGCCGAGGGCGACACCGTAACGGTGGGAGCGGCCGTCGCGGATGTGATCGATGTCTCGGGGCATACGGTAGGGCATATCGCGTATCATTTCGCCGCAGCCCAGGCGGTATTCACAGCGGACAGCCTGATGGCCCTGGGGTGCGGGCGGGTCTTTGAGGGCACACCCGAGATGATGTGGAACAGCCTGAGCAAGCTGGCCGCATTGCCGCCTGAGACGATGGTCTATTCAGGGCATGAATATACCGAAGCGAATGCGCGCTTTGCAGTGACGATCGAGCCCGATAACGCCGATTTGCGGGCCCGGGTGGCGCAGATCGACGCGACGCGCGCCAAGGGTGCGGCAACTGTCCCATCGGCGCTTAGCCTGGAATTGGCCACAAATCCGTTCCTGCGCGCGGGGCAACAGTCGGTGAAGCGATCCGTGAACATGGAAGACGCCAGCGACGCAGCCGTCTTTGCCGAAGTGCGGGGCCGTAAAGATCGGTTCTGAGTGCGCCACGGCACGGCGAATTTTTGATCAGACTCAAAAGCGGAAATAATATCAACGTGTTCGGCCTGAAATTTTATTTTCTGCATGCCCCTTGAGACTTGGTTCCTGAAACGTAAATCTTTCCTTGACCCCTTCGGTGCAGACTGTGCCGGAATGTTCGGCACCGCGGCTTGACCCTCGTGTCAACCGCGAAAAACAGGGCGGCTTCAAGAAATACCTCTTGAAGCGTTCCCAATATGGCCGAAATGATAGGGCAAGGCTTCGTGCCAACGGGCGCCGGTATCCTCCGGCGGCCTTCAAGAGATAAGGACGCTGATATGCCATCTTTCTCGAGCACTCTGGAAACGGCGATCCACAACGCATTGGGGCTGGCCAACGAACGCCGCCACGAGTTGGCGACACTTGAACACCTGCTGCTGGCGTTGGTGGACGAACCCGATGCGGCGCGGGTCATGAAAGCCTGCAGTGTCGATTTGGACGAATTGCGCACGGTGCTGGCGAAGTTCTTGGATGAAGAGTTGGACAGCCTGGTGTCTGATATTGATGGGTCTGAGGCGGCGCCGACGACCGGATTCCAACGGGTGATTCAACGTGCCGCGATCCACGTGCAAAGCTCTGGCCGGACCGAGGTCACGGGCGCGAATGTGTTGGTCGCGATCTTTGCCGAACGTGAAAGCCATGCGGCCTACTTCCTGCAAGAACAGGATATGACCCGCTATGATGCGGTGAATTACATCAGTCACGGCGTGGCGAAAGATCCGTCCTATGGCGAAAGCCGCCCGGTGACCGGCGCCGAGGAGGCGCAAGAACAGACCGAGCAGGTGTCAAGTCAGAAAGAGACCGAAGAGACCGCCCTACAGAAGTACTGCGTCGATCTGAATGCCAAGTCACGCAAGGGCGACGTCGACCCGTTGATCGGGCGCGATCACGAGGTTGAGCGCTGCATTCAAGTGCTGTGCCGTCGCCGCAAGAACAACCCCATCTTGGTCGGTGATCCAGGAGTTGGTAAAACGGCGATCGCCGAAGGCTTGGCGCATAAGATCGTGAACGAAGAGGTACCGAAGGTGCTGTCTGAGGCGACGATCTTTTCGCTGGATATGGGCGCGTTGCTGGCCGGAACCCGTTATCGCGGCGATTTCGAAGAGCGTTTGAAGGCCGTCATGAAAGAGCTTGAGGATCACCCCGATGCGGTGCTCTTTATTGACGAGATCCATACGGTGATCGGCGCGGGTGCAACCTCGGGCGGGGCGATGGACGCGTCCAATTTGCTGAAACCCGCTTTGCAGGGCGGCAAGCTGCGCTGCATGGGTAGTACGACCTATAAGGAATTCCGCCAGCATTTCGAGAAAGACCGGGCGCTGGCACGGCGGTTCCAGAAAATCGATGTGAACGAACCCTCGGTGGATGACGCGATCAAGATCCTGCGCGGGCTGAAACCCTATTTCGAAGAGCATCACGATATCCGCTATACCAACGATGCGATCAAATCGGCGGTGGATCTGTCAGCGCGTTACATTCACGACCGTAAATTGCCGGACAAGGCGATCGATGTGATCGACGAAGCGGGGGCTGCGCAGATGCTTGTGCCCGAATCGAGGCGACGGCGGACCATCGGGGCCAAGGATATCGAGGCTGTGGTGGCCAAGATCGCGCGGATCCCGGCCAAGAATGTCTCGAAAGATGATGCCGAAGTGCTGAAGGATCTTGAGCGCAACCTCAAGCGGGTGGTGTTTGGACAGGACGCTGCCATATCGGCGCTGTCCTCGGCCATCAAACTGGCGCGGGCTGGCCTACGGGAACCCGAAAAACCCATCGGCAACTATCTGTTCGCCGGGCCCACGGGTGTCGGTAAGACGGAAGTGGCCAAGCAATTGGCGTCGGTCATGGGGATCGAGTTCACGCGGTTCGATATGTCCGAGTATATGGAGAAACACTCGGTCAGCCGCTTGATCGGCGCGCCCCCGGGCTATGTCGGGTTCGATCAGGGCGGAATGCTGACCGATGCGGTCGACCAAAACCCGCATTGTGTGCTGCTGCTGGACGAGATCGAAAAGGCGCACCCGGATGTCTACAACATCCTGCTGCAGGTCATGGACCACGGCAAACTGACCGACCACAACGGTCGGACAACCGACTTCCGCAATGTGGTGCTGATCATGACCTCGAACGCGGGCGCTGCCGATATGGCCAAGGAGGCCATTGGTTTTGGCCGCGACAGCCGTGAGGGCGAGGATATGGCGGCTATCGAAAAGCAGTTCACGCCGGAATTCCGCAACCGGCTAGATGCCGTGATCAGCTTTGGCGCGCTGCCCAAGAAGGTCATCATGCAAGTGGTCGAGAAGTTCGTGCTGCAGTTGGAAGCCCAGTTGATGGACCGCAATGTGACCATCGAACTGACGCCCGCCGCCGCCGCCTGGTTGGCTGACAAGGGCTATGACGAGAAGATGGGCGCGCGGCCCTTGGCGCGGGTGATCCAGGAGCACATCAAGAAGCCCCTGGCCGAGGAGTTGCTGTTCGGCAAGCTGGCCAAGGGTGGTGTGGTCAAGGTTGCGGTTAAGGACGGCGAGTTGACCCTGGATATCCAGGAGCCCAGCAAGCCCCAGCTGCCAACGCGCAAACCGCCGCTTTTGACAGCGGAATAAGCTGTCGTCCGAGACATTCTGAGGCGGGTCCGTTGGGCCCGCCTTTTTGTTTGCCTTGGCGTCGGAGGCACCGAGGGAGCGAGGGGCCAGCCCCTCGCGCTACCCGGGATATTTTTGGGACAAAGTGGGAGCCGGAATTTTACCAGTTGATAAAATTTTTGACCTGTGGAAGCGTTATGGGGACATGATCGACAGGAGAGACAGATGCCCTATGCGCGGACGGATGGGATTGTGGCGGGGCGTTTGGACGCCGATACCCTGGCCGGGAATTTCGGCGATCTGCATCCCAAGTTGGACCCGCACGAAGCGCTGGTGGCGGCGGATCGCTGCTATTTCTGCTATGAGGCGCCCTGTGTTACCGCCTGTCCCACCGACATCGACATTCCGCTGTTCATCCGGCAGATCGCAACCGGTACGCCCGAGGCGGCGGCGAAGACCATCTTTGATCAAAATATCCTGGGTGGCATGTGCGCCCGAGTATGTCCAACCGAAACCCTGTGCGAAGAGGCCTGCGTCCGCGAGACGGCCGAAGGCAAACCGGTGTTGATCGGTCAGTTACAGCGCTTCGCAACCGATACACTGATGGCGGCAGGTACGCACCCCTATCAGCGGGCGGCGGAGACGGGCAAATCGGTGGCGGTTGTCGGTGCCGGTCCCGCAGGCCTGGCGGCCGCGCACCGCTTGGCGATGAAGGGGCATGCCGTGACCCTGTATGATGCCAAGGCCAAGCCGGGGGGGCTGAACGAGTTCGGGATCGCGGCCTATAAGACCGTCGACGGCTTCGCGCAGGCCGAGGTCGCCTGGCTGCTGAAGATCGGCGGGATCACAGTCGAATACGGTAAGGACCTTGGCGGGGCGGTCACGCTGGGCGCGCTGCGCGAGGCCCATGATGCGGTCTTTCTGGGCATCGGCCTGGGTGGAGTGAATGCCCTGGCGGCCGAGGGGTCGGACAAGGCGGGCGTCGACGATGCCGTCGCTTTCATCGCGGCCCTTCGGCAGGCCGAGGATCTGTCTGCCTTGCCCGTTGGCCGCCGCGTGGTGGTGATTGGCGGCGGAATGACGGCGGTGGATGCGGCCGTTCAGTCCAAACTGTTGGGCGCCGAGGAGGTGACGATGGTCTATCGCCGCGATGCGCAGGCGATGTCGGCCAGCAAATATGAGCAGGATCTGGCGACCTCGAAAGGTGTGCGGATCATTTACAATGCTCAACCCGTGGCCGTTCGGGGAAATGGGGCAGCGCGCGAAGTTGAGTTTGCCTATACGCGGTCCGGCCCCGGCCAGTTCGACGTGACGGAGGACACCTTTACGCTGCCCGCCGACCAGGTGCTCAAGGCCATCGGACAGGTGTTGGACGATGCGCCCAGCGGGTTGGAGATTGAGCGGGGCAAGATCAAAGTGGATGCCGCCGGGCGCACCAGCTTGCCGGGCGTCTGGGCCGGTGGCGATTGCGCGACCGGCGGTGACGACCTGACGGTGACGGCGGTGGCCGAGGGGCGCGATGCGGCCGAAGACATCCACAGCACCCTGATTTAGTGCTATGCTGGCGCATGGCCTGGAATGATTTTGGGGGAGATATGGGGACATTAGAGACGCACATCGCCGATCACTACACGACCGGGGGGCTGTTCGATCGGATCAAACAGGCCCTGGCCGAAATGGGTGTGGATCCGCAGCGGGCGACACCACAAGACCTGAAACTGGCGGACGAGTTCCACACCGGCGGGATCGACGCCACCGATGCCCTGTTGGATCAGTTGACGATCACGCCGCAGATGCAGGTTCTGGACATCGGCTGTGGCATTGGTGGGCCCGCACGGCTGTTGGCGGACCGCCATGGCTGCCATGTAATTGGGGTCGATTTGACACCTGAGTTCGTGACCACGGCTGAAGCTTTGAGCGAGATGGTCGGGCTGGGGGACCGGGTGCGGTTTTTGGAGGGCAGCGCCTTGAGGCTGCCGGTCGACGATGCCTCGGCCGATCTGGCGCTGTTGATGCATGTCGGCATGAATATCGACGACAAAGGGCGTCTGTTGGCCGAGGCGTTTCGTGCCCTGCGCCCCGACGGAACGCTTGCTGTTTACGAGGTGATGGGCGGGCCAGTGAAGGAGCCGCTGGTCTTTCCGCTGCCCTGGTCCGAGCGGCCCGAGACGTCGTTCCTGGCCACGCCCGACGACTACAAGGCCGCCGCCGCTGCCGCGGGCTTTGCCCTTTTGTCCGAGCGTAACCGGACGGACTTCGCGCGGGAGTTCTTTGAAGAGGCCTTTGCCAAGGTCGCAGAAAATGGCCCCATGCCGCTGGGCATCCATCTGATGATGCGCGAAACGGCCGGTCAAAAGCTGCGGAACTATGTCGACAACCTGCATGCCGGACGCCTCGCCCCGTTCGAGATGATCTTTCAAAAACCCAGTGGGTCCGCCTGATGCCCCTGCAACGGATCAGCTTTCAATCGATCCCGGTCGACGATCAGGACCGGGCGCTGGCCTTTTATCGCGACAAACTGGGGCTGACGGTGCACACCGACGCGCCCTACGAGGACGACGGTTGGCGTTGGATCTTTCTGAGCTTTCCGGGGCACGACACGCGGCTTCAATTCGCACGGCGCGGCGACATCACGGTAAAGGACAAGCCGGTGCTGGCGTTGGTCTCGGACGATGTGGATGCGGATTGCGCGCGTTGGGCCGATCAGGGCGTCACGATCACTATGGGCCCAGATGACGCGCCCTGGTCCCCGAACATCCGCTGGGCAATGATCCGCGACAGCGAGGACAATGTCATCTTTGTCGAAAGCCTGAAACAGGGGGACAGGTCATGAGTTACGTTATGTGTTACGCAGCCGCCGTGCCCAACGCGAACCGCGACGCTTATGCCAAACACTCGGCAAAGGCGGCCGAGGTTTTCAAAGACCATGGCGCCACCCGGGTGGTCGAATGCTGGGGCGATATGGTGCCGCCGGGCCAGGCAACCTCGTTTCCCCTGGCGGTCCAGGCCAAGGACGATGAAACCGTGGTCGTCGGCTGGCAGGAGTGGCCAGATAAGGCCACGCATGATGCCAACATCCAGAACGCCATGCAGGACCCGCGCCTGCAGGACATGGGCGAGATGCCCTTTGACGGCAAGCGCATGATCTTTGCCGGTTTTGACGTATTGCTCGATATATGAACCCAATAATTCCCGCGAGGAGACCTGACACATGGCCAATCTGAGCACCGACTTCGTCGGCATCAAAAGCCCGAACCCGTTCTGGCTGGCCTCGGCCCCGCCGACGGACAAGGAGTACAACGTGCGGCGGGCCTTTGATGCTGGCTGGGGTGGCGTGGTGTGGAAAACACTGGGGTTGGATCCGCATATCGTGAACGTTAACGGGCCGCGTTATGGCGCGGTCTATGGCGCGGATCGCCGCCTGTTGGGTCTGAACAATATCGAGCTGATCACCGACCGGCCGTTGGAAACAAACCTGGCCGAGATCAAGCAGATCAAGCGCGACTACCCAGACCGGGCGATGATCGTCAGCCTGATGGTCCCTTGCGAGGAGGAGCCCTGGAAGTTCATCCTGAAAAAGGTCGAAGACACCGGTGCGGACGGGATCGAGCTGAACTTCGGCTGCCCGCATGGGATGAGCGAGCGCGGCATGGGCAGCGCCGTGGGCCAAGTGCCCGAATACATCGAAATGGTCACCCGCTGGTGCAAGGCCAACACCCGCATGCCGGTGATCGTGAAGCTGACGCCGAACATCACCGACATCCGCTATCCGGCGCGTGCAGCACATGCAGGCGGGGCCGATGCAGTCAGCCTGATTAACACCGTTAGCTCGATCACATCGGTTGATCTGGACAGCTTCAGCCCCGAACCCTCGATTGATGGCAAGGGCAGCCATGGCGGCTATTGTGGCCCGGCGGTCAAGCCCATCGCGCTTAACATGGTGGCCGAGATCGCCCGCGATGGGGAAACCGCTGGCCTGCCGATCAGCGGCATCGGCGGCATCACAACCTGGCGCGATGCGGCCGAGTTTTTGGCGCTGGGCGCGGGCAACGTGCAGGTCTGTACAGCGGCAATGACCTATGGCTTCAAGATCGTCGACGAGATGATCAGCGGGCTCTCGGGCTATCTGGACGAGAAAGGGATGACGCTGGACGAATTGGTCGGCCGCGCGACGCCCAACGTGACCGATTGGCAATACTTGAACCTGAACTACGTCGCCAAGGCCAAAATCAACCAGGACAGCTGCATCAAATGCGGCCGCTGCTATGCCGCCTGCGAGGATACCAGCCACCAGGCCATCGCGATGAACCCAGGCCGCGTGTTCGAGGTGATCGACGCGGAATGTGTTGCCTGTAACCTGTGCGTCAACGTCTGCCCGGTCGAGGGGTGCATCACGATGGAGCCCATGGCCGCTGGACAGACCGACCCGCGCACTGGCAAGGTGGTCGAGCCCGGCTACGCCAACTGGACCACGCATCCCAACAACCCATCAGCGAAAGCAGCGGAATGATTAAACGGCTTGATCACATCAACCTGCGCACAGGCAAGCTTGAGGAAATGATCGCTTGGTACTCCGAGGTATTGGAGATGCGCAGCGGCCCCCGGCCCAATTTCAGCTTTCCGGGTGCTTGGATGTATGCAGGCGACAATGCGCTTGTCCATCTGGTGGGGTGCGATCCTGCGCCCACCGATCCAGGCAAGGATCTGCGGCTAGAGCATGGGGCGTTTCGCGCGACTGGCTTTGCCGCGTTTGTGGGGCGGCTAAAGGCCCGTGGCGATCGATATGAACTGACCCCCATCGAGGATTTTGGAATTGTTCAGGTGAATGTCTGGGATCCCGACGGCAATCATCTGCACATTGATTTTCTGGCGGCGGAAGCGAACGCCTGAAGCTGTCGAAGCGGCAGGTTGGGTTGCGCGGTCGATGCCTAACACCCAAAAACTGTGACAATCCGAACAGTTGCGAAAGGCCCTTTACGAAAGGTTAAATGCGAGGCGGCGTGTTACCCCCTTTCCGCAGTGGGGATCGGGAGGGGTGTCGGTGATATGACCGCCTCACCCCTTTGGCGTCAGGCCGCTGGTATAAAGCTGGGCCAGAAACTGGGCAGCATCGTGAAAGTAGCCATCCTCGGACGCGCCCAGGATCCCCCGGACCTGCACCTCGAAATCCGCATAATGTTGGGTCGTGGCCCAGATTGAGAAGATTAAATGATGGGGATCGACAGGGGCAATCCGCCCCGCGTCCGACCAAGCGCGCAGGATGGCGGCTTTTTCGTCGACAAGCTGTTTCAAGGTATCCTGGATCTGATCCCCGATCCGTGGCGCGCCCTGCAGGATCTCGTTCGCGAACAACCGGCTTTCCCGGGGGTAGTCGCGGCTCATCTCCAGTTTGCGCTGGATATAGGCCCGCAGTTCGGTCAACGGGTCCCCGTCTGGGTCCAGCTGCCGCAGCGGGTCCAGCCATGTGTCCAGCAGCCGGGTTAAAAGGGCGTGGTGAACGGCTTCCTTGCTGGGAAAATAGTACAGCAAATTGGGCTTGGACAGCTGTGCGGCCCGCGCGATCTCGTCCAGTGTTGCCCCTCGAAACCCCTGTGCCGAGAACACGTCCAAGGCCGCCGCCAGGATCGCCTCGGTTTTCTCGCGCTGGATCCGGGTCGGTGGGCGCGTGGCGTTTGCTTTGGCCAAAAGGCTCCTCCGGTCGGTGCGGATTGATCAGCGCTTGACTGCGGCGTCCGCCCGGTTAGCGTGGGATTTGACCGCTTGGTCAAACAACAGTGGCATGGCTGGCCATCCCGCGCAATTACAAAGCGGGACCAGCCTTGGGGGGATCGAAATGTCGACACGCAGCACAGTGGCGCCGAATGATTTGCGGGCGTTCTGGATGCCCTTCACCGCGAACCGGCAGTTCAAACAGGCCCCACGGATGCTGGTCGGGGCCGAGGGGATGCACTACACCACCAGTGATGGACGTCAGATCCTGGATGGAACCGCGGGCCTGTGGTGCTGCAACGCGGGGCATAAACGGCCCAAGATCGTCAAGGCCATCCAGGAACAGGCCGAGGAGATGGACTATGCCCCGGCCTTCCAGATGGGCCACCCTAAAGTGTTCGAGCTGGCAAATAAGCTGGTCGATCTGGCCCCCTATCCTTTCGAACATGCGTTTTTCACCAATTCCGGGTCTGAAAGCGTCGAAACAGCGCTTAAGATCGCGCTCGCCTATCACCGGGCGCGGGGCGAGGGACAACGGTTCCGCCTGATTGGGCGCGAGCGGGGGTATCATGGGGTGAATTTCGGCGGTATCTCGGTCGGGGGGATCGTGCCCAACCGCAAGATGTTCGGCACGCTGTTGACCGGTGTCGATCATCTGCCACACACCCATGATCCGGCGCGCAACGCCTACACCCGAGGCCAGCCCGAGCATGGGGCCGAACTGGCCGACGAGTTGGAGCGCATCGCCGCCCTGCACGGCCCCGAGACCATCGCCGCCGTGATCGTCGAACCGATGGCAGGCTCCACCGGCGTCTTGATCCCGCCCAAAGGCTATCTACAGCGCCTGCGCCAGATCTGCACCAAACACGGCATTCTGCTGATATTCGACGAGGTGATCACCGGTTTCGGTCGCCTGGGCGCGCCCTTTGCCGCTGGGTTCTTCGACGTGATGCCCGACATGATCGTCTGCGCCAAGGGCCTGACCAATGGGGTGATCCCCATGGGCGCAGTGCTAACCACCGGGGCCATACATGACGCCTTCATGACCGGCCCCGAGCATATGATCGAGCTGTTCCATGGCTATACCTATTCGGGCAATCCGATGGCCTGTGCTGCCGGATTGGGCACGCTGGAAACCTATGCCGACGAGGGGTTGCTGACCCGCGGGGCCGAACTGGCGGACTATTGGGCAGACGCCCTGCACTCCCTGCGCGGCCTGCCCCATGTGATCGATATCCGCAATATGGGCCTGATCGGCGCGGTCGAGCTGGAGCCGATCGAGGGCGCCCCGACACAGCGCGCATTCGGTGCCTTCCTCAAGGCCTTCGAAAAGGGCATCCTGATCCGCACCACCGGCGATATCATCGCGCTGAGCCCGCCGCTGATCATCGAAAAGGCGCAGATCGATCAGTTGATCGGCACGCTGGGCGAGGTTCTCAGGGGCCTGGACATATGATCCTGGCGATACCAGCCCCACAAGCGCCAACCGTCCTGTCCCCGCTTTGGCGGGGGCGGGGCTGATAGACCTGCCCCTGCTTGGCAGGGGCGCCATTGGATCACTCAGAACAACGCGAGGAAGGACAGACCCATGCCAGCCCCAGGCGAGAACCTCAAGATCAACGGCGACCGGCTGTGGGACAGCCTGATGGAGATGGCCAAGATCGGCCCCGGTGTGGCGGGGGGCAACAACCGCCAGACCGTGACCGACGAAGATGCCCAGGGCCGCGCCCTGTTCCAAAGCTGGTGCGAAGCCGCGGGCTGCACGATGGGCCTCGACCAGATGGGCAATATGTTCGCCCGGCGCGAGGGCACCGATGCGGACGCCCTGCCGGTCTATGTCGGCAGCCACCTGGACACCCAACCCACGGGCGGCAAATATGATGGCGTTCTGGGCGTTCTGGGCGGGCTCGAGATCATCCGCAGCCTCAACGATCTGAACATCCAAACCAAACACCCCATCGTTGTCACCAATTTCACCAACGAGGAGGGCACACGCTATGCCCCGGCGATGCTGGCCAGCGGCGTCTTCGCCGGGATCCACACCCAGGGCTGGGCTTACGCGCGCGAGGACGCCCAGGGCCTTAAGTTCGGGGCAGAACTGGAACGCATCGGCTGGAAGGGCGACGAGGAGGTCGGCGCACGCAAGATGCACGCCTTCTTCGAGCTGCACATCGAACAAGGCCCGATCCTTGAGGCCGAGGGCAAGGATATCGGCGTCGTCACGCACGGCCAGGGCCTCAGCTGGACGCAAGTCACGATCACCGGCAAGGACAGCCACACTGGGTCTACGCCCATGCCGATGCGCAAGAACGCGGGCCTGGGCATGGCCCGGGTGCTGGAACTGGTCGACGAGATTGCCTGGAGCCACAAGCCCCACGCCGTGGGCGCCGCAGGCCACATTGATGTCTATCCCAACAGCCGCAATGTGATCCCCGGCAAGACGGTCTTCACCGTCGACTTCCGCTCACCCGATCTGAGCGTCATCCAAGATATGGAGGCGCGGCTAAAGGCGGGCGCACAGAAGATCTGCAACGAGATGGGGCTGGGCGTGGAATTCGAAAAAGTCGGCGGCTTCGACCCTGTGGAATTCGACGCGGACTGTGTCGGTGCCGTCCGCGCTGCGGCCGAGCGCCTGGGCTATTCCCACCGCGACCTGATCTCGGGTGCAGGCCACGACGCCTGCTGGATCAACCGCGTCGCCCCCACCGCCATGGTCATGTGCCCCTGCGTCGACGGCCTCAGCCACAACGAGGCCGAAGAAATCAGTCCCGAATGGGCCGAGGCCGGGGCCAACGTGCTATTCCACGCGGTGGTCGAAACGGCGGAGATTGTGGGGTGAGGTTCGCCGACAACAAGCTCTCGTTTCAGATGCTCCGCACCAGTTGGTTGGCGGTGTTTGTAGTTGTTCTATCTGTTGTGTCAGGCCCGTCACCGACAATTGCCAACGGTTGGAACAATCAGCATCTGGCTTACAAGGGCGGAACGCGCGCAATCGTTGTACCTGTCGACGAGCGCCAGTTTACAGAAGCCTTTGTTCGCAACGAGGATCGGATGAGTCTGCGAATTGGATGTCGGATCCAGTCCCAGGGACCCCGCGATGCAGAGTATGCCTACTTGCTGCTTGGCAATGGAGAACCGTTAGGGGGGTCAAACATGCGGCTGTCCGCGATCTTTCCTGACCGGACCGAAATGGATCTTGGCCTGCTGACGTACGCGACAGGGTCGTATGGCGCTGCCCTAAAACCAGAGTGGATCACTGTTTTGCTCGAGCACCAGTCAGTTGTGTTCAAGGACCATCTAAGTGATTTCGAGATACAGTTTACGCTGAACGGTGCGGCCGAGGCGATTAAAGATATCGAGTGTTGGGAGGCATGATGATAGTGTTTGTGGCTGGTTGGAATAGATCTGCCATGCAAACCTGTTTATGCTGCCACCTGACCGTCACGCATTTCGCTGAGCCTTCGCTGTGACCGCAGACCACAAACACGACAAAAACGCCATCGCCTGCAACCATGTCGTCCGGCGCAAGCGCCCGGTCATGATCGTCTCATATGACGGGGACGGCCTGTGGCAGTTCATGTGCGGCAAAGCGGATCACACCAAAGCCAAGCAGGCCAAAAAGGTCTGTGCGGCCTGCATGTTCGAGACCCACGCGCCCGGGATCACGCCTGAGGAGATCCCCGCCGGGCATATCGCCGAGCGGCAGACCAAAACCTCCTGGACCGTGCGGGCGTTGACGGATGCGGAAAAGAACGAAATCGAGGGGTGAGGCGCCTCCAATCAGTCTGGACCGCTCAGCCACGACAGTCCCATGGCCCTCCGCGATCTTCCAACTCACTTCATTTCGATATTGAAACGCCCTTTGATCCCACCAAACGGATCAAGCGTGCTAAGCCATACTTCAGAACCAAGAAATGGGAGGCATCCATGACCATCAAAACCTTAACTGTCGCAGTCGCGATTGCACTAACCTTGCAGGCCCCGGCCTTTTCCCGCAGCCATGGCGATGCAAATTGGGAGATTGTGCATATCGATGAAGAGGGTGAACTTGTGCGCAAGCGCCAAGCCTTCGAGTCTGTCGCGATTGTCGAGGGGCCGCGCAATCTGCGGCTGGAGGTGGGATGCAACCGCAACGACCGGCGCTTCCTACGCCTGCGCCGGGTGATCGAAGACACTGATAGCAACAAGGCACTGGATATTCTGGGCGACAAGTTCAGCCCGGTCATAACCGTGCTTTATCAGGGGCAGGAATTGTACTCCGAACGGCAGGATCGTTGGGAGTTCAGCGAAAAGCGCGGCTCGTATCAAGGGCGGAACGATCGCGAGTTGAACGACGCGATTGCCCGGGGCGGACGCTTGGTGATCGAGGCCCGACAACAGGATTGGCGCGCGGCCTTCTCGTTGGATGGGTCAATGGACGCACTGGACGAGATCGACTGCCGCTAACCTGTTGGCGCGGGGATTGACCCGCGCCATTCCCCCTTGGATGTCGCGCGACAATGGCTAGAGTGTTAGCCAGACAGATAAAAACGGACAGCAACAGCAGGGGGCAAACATGACCAAAGTCATCAAGGGCGGCACCGTTGTGACCGCAGACCGCACGTGGAAAGCCGATGTCCTGATCGAGGGCGAGGTGATCAAACAGATCGGCCAGGACCTTAAGGGCGACGAGGTGGTCGACGCCGAGGGCGCCTATGTCATCCCCGGCGGCATCGATCCGCACACGCATCTGGAAATGCCCTTCATGGGCACCACGGCGGCCGAGACCTTTGAATCCGGCACTTGGGCCGCGGCGGCGGGTGGCACGACGATGCTGGTCGACTTTTGCCTGCCGGGCCCCGATGGTAGCATCAAGAATGCGATCAACGAGTGGCACCGCAAATCAAGCCCACAGATCTGTTCGGACATCGGCTATCACATGGCGATCACTGGCTGGAACGAGACCATTTTTGCCGAGATGAAAGATGCCGTGGACATGGGCGTGAATTCCTTCAAGCATTTCATGGCCTACAAAGGCGCGCTGATGGTCGAGGATGACGAGATGTTCGCCTCGTTCCAGCGGTGCAAAGAATTGGGCGCGCTGCCCATGGTCCATGCCGAGAACGGCGATGTGGTGGACCTTTTGCAAAAGGAAATGCTGGCCAAGGGCATCACCGGCCCCGAGGGGCATGCGTATTCCCGCCCGCCCGAGGTCGAGGGCGAGGCCGCCAACCGCGCGATCATGATCGCCGATGCGGTGGGCACGCCGCTTTACGTCGTCCATGTCAGTTGCGAACAGGCGCACGAGGCGATCCGGCGCGCCCGGCAGAAAGGCATGCGCGTCTATGGCGAGCCGCTGATCCAGTTCCTGACGCTGGACGAAAGCGAGTATTTCAACAAAAGCTGGGAGCATGCGGCGCGCCGTGTCATGTCGCCGCCGTTCCGATCCAAGGACCACCAGGCCAGCCTGTGGGCTGGATTGCAAGCGGGCAGCCTGCAGGTGGTGGCCACCGACCACGCGGCCTTCACCACCGAGCAAAAGAAGATGGGGATCGATAATTTCTGCCTGATCCCCAATGGGTCCAATGGTTTGGAGGAGCGTCTGGCGGTGCTTTGGACCGAAGGGGTCGAAACCGGACGGCTGACGATGAACGAGTTCGTCGCCGCAACCTCGACCAATGTCGCCAAGATCCTGAACATTTATCCCAAAAAGGGCGCGATTGTTGAGGGCGCGGACGCGGATATCGTGGTCTGGGATCCCAAGATCTCGAAGACGATTACGCCGACGACCCATCATTCGGTGTTGGATTACAACGTCTTCGAAGGGTTCGAGGTCTCGGCCCAGGCACGCTATACGCTGTCGCGCGGCGACGTCATCTGGGCCTGGGGCAAGAACAGCCAGCCCCAACCGGGCCGCGGTAAATTTGTGCCCCGGCCACCTTTCCCCTCAGCCGCTGCGGCGCTCAGCAAGTGGAAAGAGCTGAACTCGCCCCGAAAGGTCGAGCGCGATCCATTGAACATCCCGGCGGGCGTATGATATTCAGCGCAGGGGAGCCTCTCCGTGACCAGTTCCTCAAATACCAGAGCCAGGATTGGTTCTATTTCTTCGCGCTTTTCGGCAGGTTTGAGTATGCGATGAAGCGAGGCGGTTTTTTGAGAGACCAAGATCTAGTCGAGCCGGCTTGGTGGACATTTGCAAATGAATTTGATCAGGGATTTTGGGCCCGTTTCGAAAGACGCGGTGCTACGGCCATCCTTTTCTGCGATCCCCCTCGAATACTAGAGCGGTGCTGCAGTGGCAGCGTCTTTTGGGCGAGCACCGTCTCGCGGCCGAGCTGCAACCGTTCCCTGTTTGATGTAGTTAAGGCCGTTCGTAACAACATGTTCCATGGCGATAAGACCACAGATGGTCGTCGCGACAACGCTCTGATCAGAGCTTCCACGAAGGTTTTGGAAGAGGCGTGGGAGGTGACAGGACATGAGAGCAAATTTAAATGCTTCCAAGAGTGCTTCATGGGCTAAAGATTTGAACATGATCCAACCAGTTATTGAGGCGAACCGTCTCAATCTCACTTTTCAAACCAACGACGGGCCGGTTCATGCGCTCAAAGACGTCGACTTAGAGATCGAAAAAGGCGACTTCGTCAGCTTCATCGGCCCCTCGGGTTGCGGAAAGACCACCTTTCTTCGGGTGATGGCCGACCTGGAAAAACCCACCTCCGGCACGATCACCGTCAACGGTGTCTCCCCGGAAGAGGCACGCAAATCCCGCGCCTATGGCTATGTGTTTCAGGCCGCTGGCCTCTACCCCTGGCGGACTATCGGCGGCAACATCCGCCTGCCGTTGGAGATTATGGGCTTGTCCAAATCTGAACAGGCCGAGCGCGTAGCCCGGGTCTTGGATCTCGTTGAACTCAGCGGGTTCGAGAAGAAATTCCCCTGGCAGCTGTCGGGCGGCATGCAACAACGCGCCTCAATCGCGCGGGCGCTGGCCTTTGACGCGGACATCCTGCTGATGGACGAACCCTTTGGTGCTTTGGACGAGATCGTCCGCGACCGGTTGAACGAGCAACTCCTCGACCTTTGGGCGCGCACCGGAAAGACCATCGGCTTTGTCACCCACTCGATCCCCGAGGCTGTCTACCTGTCGACCAAAATCGTGGTGATGAGCCCGCGCCCCGGCCGGATCACCGATATCATCGAAAGCCCCCTGCCTAAAGACCGCCCGCTGGACATTCGTGACACCCCTGAATTCATCGCTGTCGCACACCGCGTGCGCGAGGGCCTGCGCGCGGGGCATGGCGATGAGGTCTGAAACCAGCAACAGCCTGCCCCGTTTCCAGGACAGGCTGTCGACTTCGTCCACGGCCATCGGCTTCCCAGCCTGTACCGCACGCAGGAGGTCACAGGAAATTGGTTACTTTGTCGTCAAAATATCCCCGCCGGAGGCATTTTACTTTTCTGGCGCAGCAGAGATTCTATGCCTCCGGCGGGGATATTTTAAGGACAAAGTGGGGCGCGGCTTAGCGTGAAGACAGTGCTGTCCATCGGTGTTGTATTGGGCGCATTTTATCTGCTGTGGATGGCGGCTGTTCCGGTCATGAACATCAAATGGGAGGTCAGTCAGGCCCAACGCGCGGGCGTCGAGGTTTGGCTGCCGGAGAGCGGGATCCGGGCGGCGGGCAACTGGCAACTGTTGTCTGAAAACCTTCACCTGGCGGCGGGCACTTATGCGCAAGAGAAGCCGAGGCTGCCGTCACCCGTACAGGTGTTTGCAGAGCTTTGGGAGACGACGGTTGAGAAGAAGATCACCTCGAAGCGCAGCTTGATTTTTCATGCGCAGGTGACGCTGAGTGCCACGTTGCTGGGATTTGCGATGGGCACGGCGTTGGGGGTGGTGCTGGCTGTCGGGATTGTGCATCTGCGGGTGCTGGATGCCTCGGTGATGCCTTGGGCGATCGCGTCGCAGACCATCCCAATTCTGGCGATTGCGCCGATGATCATCGTGGTGATGAATTCGGTGGGGATTACCGGGCTGGTGCCCAAGGCGATTATCTCGGCCTATTTGAGTTTCTTTCCAGTGGTCGTCGGGATGGTCAAGGGGCTGCGCAGCCCGGATGCGATGCAGATGGATTTGCTCAGGACCTATAGCGCCAGCGCCGGGCAGGTCTTTTGGAAGCTACGCTTGCCGGCCGCGCTGCCGTTCTTGTTCCCCTCGCTAAAGGTTGGGATCGCGGCGGCGCTGGTGGGGGCGATCGTGGGCGAGTTGCCGACCGGTGCCGTTGCGGGCTTAGGCGCGCGGTTGCTGGCGGGCAGTTATTATGGGCAGACGATCCAAATTTGGTCGGCCCTGTTCGGGGCGGCGATTGTGGCGGCCTGTCTGGTGGGGTTGATCGGGTTTGCGCAGACCGTGGTTTTACGGCGCATGGGGATGGCGCGGTGACCGAGGCCTCGGGCCCGATCCCCACCGCGATTGGTGCGGTCGCGTTGAGCGTTCTGGCCTTGCTTATGCTGCGCGCTGGCGTGGTGGGTTTCCAGGCCTTCGGTGTCGCGCTTTTGGCGGCGGCGGCGCTGACGGCGGCCACCTGGCATTGGACACGGGCGGGGCGCGGTGGGGTGCTGCCACCCTTGGCGCTGGGTGTCGTCATTTTGCTGTTGTGGGAGGCGGCGACGCGGGCCTATGCCGTCCCCCCTGTCATCTTACCTTCGGTTAGCGCGATTGCGGTCCGCTTCGCGGACAGTTTGGACATTCTGTGGCAGGATTTCGTGCAGACTTTTGTCAAAGGCGCGCTGTCGGGTTATGCGATTGGCTGTGGGGCAGGGTTTTTGGTCGCTGTCGCCTCGGACCGGGTGCCGTTTTTGCAGCGCGGGTTGCTGCCGGTGGGCAATTTTCTGGCGGCGATGCCAATCATCGGCACGGCGCCCATTCTGGTGATGTGGTTCGGGTTCGACTGGCAGTCCAAGGCGGCGGTCGTGGCCGTGATGTGTTTCTTCCCAATGTTGGTCAACACCGTGCAGGGGCTGACGGTGACCGAGGCGATGCAACGGGATTTGATGCGCACCTATGCCGCAAGTTACGGCCAGACGCTGCTGAAACTTCGCTTGCCAGCGGCGGCGCCTTTTGTGTTCAATGGACTTAAGATCTGTACGACGCTGGCGCTGATCGGCGCCATCGTTGCTGAATTCTTCGGCTCGCCCATCCAGGGGATGGGGTTCAGGATCTCGACCGAGGTGGGGCGCTTGGCGCTTGACATGGTCTGGGCCGAGATCGTGGTGGCAGCGCTTGTGGGCTCTGCCTTTTACGGCGTGGTCACGCTTCTGGAGAGAGCGGCCACATTCTGGCACCCGTCGCAACGACGGGGCTGAGGTTCACCAAGGAGGAGAAAAACAATGAAACGATTACTCGCGACGGCCCTTGGGCTGGGCATGGCAACCGGGGCCCAGGCAGCAGATGACGTGACGTTGCAACTGCAATGGGTCACCCAGGCGCAATTCGCCGGCTACTACGTGGCCCTGGACAAGGGGTTTTATGGAGAGGAGGACCTGAACGTCACCATCAAGCCCGGCGGACCGGACATCGCCCCGCCCCAGGTTTTGGCGGGCGGCGGCGCCGATGTGATGCTGAACTGGATGCCCAGCGCGCTGGCCGCGCGAGAGAAGGGCCTGCCGGTCGTCAATATCGCACAGCCGTTCAAATCGTCGGGTCTGATGCTGACCTGCTGGAAGGATACCGGCATCACCTCGCCTGAAGATTTTCGTGGCAAGACCATAGGCGTTTGGTTCTTCGGCAATGAGTACCCGTTCCTGAGCTGGATGAGCCAGCTGGGCATTCCCACCGATGGTTCGGACGGTGGCGTGACGGTGCTGAAGCAGGGCTTCAACGTCGATCCGCTGTTGCAGCGCCAGGCGGATTGTATCAGCACCATGACCTATAACGAGTATTGGCAGGTAATCGATGCGGGCGTGACGCCTGAAGAGCTGATCACGTTCAAATACGAAGAACAGGGTGTTGCGACGCTTGAGGATGGGATCTGGGCGCTGGAAGAAAACCTGGCTGATCCGGCCTTTGTCGACAAGATGACCCGGTTCGTGCGGGCCAGCATGAAGGGCTGGAAATATGCCGAGGAAAACCCGGACGAAGCCGCTGAGATTGTGTTGGACAATGATGCGACCGGCGCGCAGACCGAACAACACCAAAAGCGCATGATGGGCGAGATCGCGAAGCTTACCGCGGGCTCGAACGGCACGCTGGACGTGGCGGATTACGAGCGGACTGTTGCGACGCTGCTGGGCGGTGGCTCGGACCCTGTGATCACGAAAGAGCCCGAGGGGGCCTGGACCAGCATCATCACTGACGCCGCACTGAACTAAGACAAAGCACCGATCACCGGGGCGCGGTAGATTGCGCCCCGGTGACATCTTTATGGATTGAGCCTTGCACGCATTACATGTGAAATTTCTTCTGAAGTCACCTTAACGCGGGTCAGCCGTTAGTCGACATCTGCGATGTTTGAGGCAGAACCTAACCGGCACTATTGTGGCTCTTGGTGGGTTCCGATAGGGCTTCATAAACACGGTTAACCGAGAATTGGCCGACTGCTTGCGTTTCATGGGTTGAGGTTTGCGTCGGTTTTGCGGGCAAGCACTTTAAAGGGACAAAAGATGGATATGGACAATCGACCTGACCCTGTGGTTGAGCCAGTCTATCCCCTTGGATTTCGGCGCCATTTCGAAGATCAAGGGAACACGCCGCACAACACATCAGAGATGCGAGACCTGATCTTGAAGCAAGCTCGGGGGCGCTCAGTGATGTCCTTTGATGTGTTCGACACGTTGCTTTTGCGCACTGATGTTCCGGAAGCCGAGCGATTTCTTGAAATATCGCACGAGATGCGCGCCCGCTTGCCCGAGGATTTGATCGCGGAACTGGGCCTGGCCGAGATCACCGCGCAAGATATTCTGATGGTTCGGATCGAAGCATTCCGGTTCACCTATCGCACAGGGCGGCGGATCGAAGGCTGTGTTGAAGGGGCGCTTGACGATTTGCTGGCGCAGATCGCGCGCATGCTGGATCCCGGGGGCCGGTTTACCGACCGGCTGGTCCCCTTATTGCGCGCGGCGGAGCTGGCGGTCGAGGCTGCATCGCTGCACCCCAATCAGGCGGTTTTGCAAGCCATCGAGGCATTTCGCAACAATGGCGGGCGCGTGATCCTGATATCCGACATGTATATGAGGGGTGGCGACATCCGGGCTTTGATCGACATGCTCGCACCAGGAACGATGGCGCAGGTTGAGCGACTGTGGTCATCGGCTGATGAAATCGTGTCGAAACGTAGCGGCAAGATCTTTTCCCGGATCGAAGCCGAGCTTGGCGAGCCGGCCGAGGCCTTTGTTCACTTCGGTGATGCGCTGCCCGGCGACTTCGTGCGACCCCGCGAATGCGGCTGGGCCGCGGGTCATTTGCCCGTACCGCGCAAGGCGATCGCGCGGCGCAAGGAGCGCTTACAGCGCTTTGTTTTGGCCCAAGCGGAACTGGGTTGGGATGTGCGGTCATGGGCAAAGATTTAGCAATGACCGAGCGTGCCGAAGCGCAGCAGCGCCTCGGCCGTGACCTGCTGGGCCCTGCGGTCGCGGGGTACCTGGGCAAGCTCTATCGGTTGACCCGTGCTTTTGAAGAGGAACGCGGCGCCAAGGTGCTGTATGTCACCCGCGCGGGCATCCGGATTGAGCAGGCGCTCAACGCCTATTGCACCGCTTTGGACCTTCCGATGCCAAAAACCGGCGAGACATTCTATGTGTCCCGCTTGATGGCCTGCAAAGGCATCTGGGCACGTGATCGCGAGCGCGCCGAGAAAATGATGGTCGAGATGTTCGCCCGTAGCAGTTTAATGCAGTTCTGCGAGGTGTTCTTGCGCGCATCGGACGTCGAGGACTTTGAAAGCCTGCGCGACCACAATGACGAGCGCGGCTCGGCACATTTGCCAGAATTTCTGTGCAGCGATACACCACTTGCACAGGTCGTGCGGCAGCATTTGACCGAGCAGAGCGCCCTGTTCGAGCGGTATATGGTATCCCTCGCCCCAGCCGATCAACCCTTGTTGTTGGTCGACACAGGCTGGCAGGGCACGATCCAATGTCTGTTGTCTGATGGCTTTCCCGAGCGTGATATTTGGGGTGCGTATTTTGCCCGTTTTGGCGGGGAAACGACCGATCGCCGTCATTGGCCCAAGACCATAGGGATCGAGTTCGAAACAGACACCGTCGATCCGTCGCGCCCCGAAACCAGCCTGCTGGAACATCGGCACCTGGTTGAGCATTCGTTCGAGCCTATGGGGGACAGCGTCGAACGGTTGGTCGAGGTTGGGGGTCGGATCACCTGCCCCCAGGCCGACGTTTTGGCCGCCGACCGGGCCGACCCGCTGCGCGATCCGATTTTCTACGGCGTGATGGAGCACTTGCAAAGTTTGACACGTGGCACAACGCCGGCGCGGATCGCCGCCTCGGCGGCAGAAGCCTGGCGCGCTTTAGCGCGTCTGATCCTGTTACCGACACCGGAGGAGGCGCGTGCCGCGTTGGACATCCAGCGCGACTTCGATTTCGGTCAGACCGGCGCGTCGAAACTGTTGCTAGATGCCGAGAATATGCCGACCACCGGGTTTCAAAAAGACGCGCAGACCGCCAAGGGGCGTGTGAAACTTTCCTTGTGGAAACCCGGCCAAGTAGCTTTGGACTACGCCCCCCAAGTGGCTCGCAGCATGAATGTGAAACGGTTCGGGCTAGGGTCCGACGCGTTTGCCCCACGGGCCTTGCCGCGCGATATAGCCACCGCCACGGCTGGTCCGGTTCCCGCGCAGCCGCGCGTGGCCGTCATAACACGTACGATGGATCGCCCAAACTTTTTGCGCCGGGCTTTGGAAAGTGTCAGCGCACAAAGCTTCAAGGACTATGTGCATGTGGTGGTCTGCGATGGCGGCGATATAAATGAGGTTCGTAAGGCGATTTGGGATTCAGATGTCTGCCATAGCCAGGTCCTGCTGGTCGACAACGTCGTCAACCGCGGGATGGAGGCCGCATCGAACATTGCGATCGACAACTCGGAAAGCGAGTTCGTTATTATCCATGACGATGATGACACTTGGGAACCCGATTTCCTGCAAGCTGCCGTCGGCTTTCTGGACCGGCCGGACAAATCCGCCCATTTAGGTGTTGTCACGCAGTCAACCCATGTCTCGGAGGAGGTGTTGCCCACGGGCGAGATTCAGGTCCACCGGACACGCCCTTTTAATCCTGGGCTGACTGGTGTGCATGTCTTTCAGATGGCCATGGGCAATACGTTTCCGCCGATCGCCTTTCTATTCCGGCGAACCGCTTATGATATGGTTGGCGGTTTCAACGCCGACTACCCCGTGCTGGGCGATTGGGATTTCAACTTGCGTCTGCTGCAACACGGCGAGATCGGGGTGATCCCAAAGGCGCTGTCAAACTATCATCACCGGGACGTGGGTGACACGCAGACCTTTGGCAATTCGGTGATCGCTGGACGCGACACCCACGGCGAATACGCCCCGATCGTGCGCAATGCCTTGATCAGGGGCGGGGCGGGCTTTGGCGGTGATAACACAGCCATGTCAACCTTGATGGGTATGGGCTTGCATTTCGACAGCCTGTTGAAAGAGGTGCGCCGCGCAGCTAGCAAAACGCCCGCGCAAGGCGTAGCGAACGGCGCTGTTGGCCCAGGCGACACCGCGATGACCGACGCATTGTGGTGCGCTTTACAAACCCTTTCGGACGCGGTTACCTCAAAAGACAAGCGCATGCTCAGCAGGGTAAGCCAAGTCATGACCAATCAGAACCTTGATCGTGCCACCCGAATGGCACTGGTCGTTGAGGCGCTGGGCGAGACGCCAACTAAAAATGCGCCGGTCCCGCCGCCGGACTTCGATACGGCCGCCTATGTCTCGTCCTACCCTGAGGCCGCGGCGGCCGTAGAAAGTGGCAAATCTGCCTCGCCTTATGAGTACTTCCGCAAGTTGGGGCATGCGCGCGGGCATATGCGCCCCAGCCGCAACGGCCCTGCCAGTGTCGCAGGTATGCGGCTGTATAGCCCTGCCCCCACTTTGACGCATGGCGGCGTTGTACCCCTATCAACTGTAAGCCAGGATCCGGTCCGCGTGCTGACCCCCAGGCCGGATTTCGAGTTCGACATCGTCACCCAAGAGCCGAACGGAGTGATGGTGCACCCCACCCGATTTGGCCCATCGGTCGTCGCCTTTGATCTGAACTTTGCGCAGCCCGTCCGCTGGATGTCCTGTCGTCTTGAGGTTCCTGACGGAAGGGCCGAACCCATCGCCTTTGCCGCGCGTATCTACCCACAAACGTTTGCCGACAAAGATGTGGATATACGGATGAAGTCCGCGATGACATTGGCGAACAACCAACTTCTTGGCGCGCTCGGTTGGACTCAACTGACGCCTGCCTCGGGGCGCGCCGTCACGGTGGAATTCAAGCGGCAAACCATGAAAATAAAAGTCGTGCTGGCCACACGCGTTTCGGGTATGCCCCATTTTGCACAGGCGTATTTTCGCGGTGTCATGTTTCACTAGCGCCCGCCAGATGGAGACCTCCCTCGTTGGTTAATACAGTAGCAATCATGGGCACCGATGGCGGTGTCAGCTTCTCGGCGTCTGGTTTTGACAACGCCCTTGCTGAGGTTGGTCTGAATACGGGCAACCTTATGTTCCAGTTCGCGGTCTGGCGGCAGGTTTTGAACCCCAAGGTCGTTGTCGCCCCTGGCCACTCGCCCGAGCCGGTCCGCGAGATGGCGGATCTGCTGGTGATCCCCGCCGCCAACCAGGTGAACCCGGCTTGGGACATGGGTGCTTGGGCGGATTTTGTCGAAGCCTGCGATTTGCCCGTCTTGTGCATCGGCCTTGGTGCGCAGTCGCAAATTGACGGGGACCCGCGCCTTGAGTTGCAGCCCGGGACCGAACGCTTCGTTCATGCCGTTGCCGAACGTTCGACAACCATCGGTGTGCGCGGCACCTTCACCCAGAAGGTTCTGGCGCATCTTGGGGTTACCAATACGATCGTGACCGGCTGTCCCTCGCAAACGATCAATCCCGCGGTCACTGGCGCAAAGGTGCAAACCGCGCTTGACGCGTTTGCCTCCATCAGCCGGCCCAACATCGGCTATGTACTGGGCACCTTCGAAGAACCCGCCCGCAAGGCAGAGGGGCATTTGGCTAAGCTGATCCGCCGCTATGATCATGACTTGATCCTACAAACCGATAAACGGTTCCTACGGCTGGCGTTCGAAGGTGCCTCAGCAGCGGAAAGCCCTGATTTTCTGAAGTGGTTTGGCCATGTGATGCGCCCGGATTTGTCCAAATCTGGTTTTATAGAGTATGTTGCGGACCATGGGCGGTTTTATTCGGACGCGCGCAGCTGGATCGATCGAATGCGGCGCCATGATCTGGTGATTGGGATGCGTATCCATGGAGCCGTCGCTGCCATCCAGGCCGAACGGGCCGGGGTCTGTGTAGCTTTTGACAGCCGCACGCTGGAATTGGCGGGCACGATGGGTATTCCTTCCATCCGCGCGGATGAAATCCAAGCGAACATGTCGCTGCGCGATATCGTCGAGATGACCACTTTTGACGCCGCGCGTTTTGATCAGGTCCGCGCAGTGAATACCCAGGCCATCAGAAAGCTGATGGCCGAGGCTGGATGCAGGCTCATCCCGCATTAACCTAAAGCGTTTCGCCTTTACCTTGAGACATGTCTCATCACCTAACGCGTTGAAATCTATGATTTCAGGCAGCGTTAGGTGATTCAAGTTTAAGGCGAAGCGCTATAGTGTGCCTGTCACCCTGCGATACCACTCAACGATCAGCGCGCGTTCGTTGGGTTCCATATAGCTCAGATTGGCTGGCGGCATCGCCTGGGTCACACCCGCTTGCAGGTAAATCTGCTTGGCCTGGCGCGCGATCTCGTCTCTTGTGTCCAGACGCACGCCTTTGGGGGGCCACAAGATGCCATCCCACCCAGGCTCGGCGGCGTGACACATGGAGCAGCGGCCCATGACGATATTTTCGATGTCCGCGAACCCCTCGGCGCTTGCAAAGCGCTGCTGGGCCGGGGTCAGCAGAACGGTCTGGTTGGGGTCGGTGCCGCGCATCGGTGTGGTTGAAAGCCACATGATCAGGATGAACAGGACAGTCGTTGCGGCCCAGGTCCAATGGGGGTCGCCCTTACCCGCATGCCGACTGTTGAAATAGTGCCGGATCGTGACGCCCATCAGGAAAACCAAGCTGGCGATGGCCCAGTTATACTCGGTGGCGAAGGCAAGTGGATAGTGGTTCGAGAGCATCAGGAAAATGACGGGTAACGTCAGGTAGTTGTTGTGCGTCGAGCGTTGCTTGGCAATCTTGCCGTACTTGGGATCTGGGGCGCGGCCCGCTTTCAAATCGGCCACGACGATCTTTTGGTTCGGGATGATGATCATGAAAACATTCGCGCTCATGATTGTGGCCGTGAACGCCCCCAGATGCAGTAGTGCAGCGCGCCCCGAGAAGACCTGCGTATACCCCCAGGCCATGACCACCAGGATGGCATAAAGCAGCACCATAAGGCGGGTGTTGTCATCACCGAACTTGCTTTTGCAAATAAGATCATAGGCGATCCAGCCAAAGGCGATGGAGGCGAGCGAGATCGCCACCGCCTGTGCGGTGCTCAAGTCCCGCACATTCGGGTCGATCAGATACAGCTCGGCACCCAGATAGTAGACCAGGATCAACAGGGCGAAACCGCTGAGCCAGGTCGCATAGCTTTCCCATTTAAACCAGATCAGATGCTCGGGCAGACGGTCGGGTGCGACGAGGTATTTCTCGATATGATAAAAGCCGCCGCCGTGGACCTGCCATTCCTCGCCATGGACGCCTTCGGGCATGTCGGCTGCTCTGCGCAGACCCAGATCCAGGGCGATGAAATAGAAAGACGAGCCGATCCAAGCGATGCCCGTGATGACGTGGACCCAGCGGACGGCGAACTCGATCCAGGCTTCGAGGATGGCGATGTCTTGCATTACGGTGACCCAGTGTGGTGATGGGTCGAGTTATGCAGTTTTGGACACGGAGCGGAAGACGTGAGTTTGCCGGATGAAACGGTGAAACCCAGGCGCACCATGAAAGGTTGGGTTTGGGGCGACATCAGTCTTTCGCGTTTGGGCACGCGGTATAATCGGCCGCGCCCCTGAAGTCCTGTTTTTAGCTTGCCTCGATACGAGGGGCTGAACTGGATAGAATACCCTCGACCCGTCGTGCCGCATCCCGCCAGATCTCGCCATATCTTTGATAAGGTTGGTGCCAGGGCTTCGTTGGGCCGATGTAATGGACGATCTTAGGATCCTCGACGATCTCCTGCCATGGATAGTGGTTCCATTTAGGATCGAGGATCTGGTACCTGCCGCGAGTATAGATATTGACCGCGATCTGGTCGTGAAAGTGGAACTTTTTGACCATGGATACGAGCATGTTGGAGAAGTTGTCCTCCCTTAGTTGCTCGATATCCAGAACCATGACACCCGCGTTGAATGTGGGGAAATCCAATGTGCCGCTTGCGAAAAGCTCGGCCCGGAACTCCCGCGAAAGATCGCCATCCAGCCGATTTGCGATCGTCGACACCAAGCTCAGTCCGTTGCGCCACTCTTTGTGAATCGAGCGCCGCGCCGCGATCGGGTTGCCTTTCAGATCGGTCTCGTAAAGCTCGCGCGCATCGCCCCGCAGGACGATATCCGCGTCCAGATAAACCACACGTTTCGCCCCGATAATGAGCTCGGGGATCATCAGACGGTCCATTGTCGAGATGCTGATATGGGACAGCAGATTAACATCGCCGTAATCGGCCCCGGACATGTCATAGGTGACGACGGTTGCGTCAGGGACAGCCCGAGAAAGGTTGTCCAACGCCTCTGGTGCCAGATCCCTGCAAAACAGGTGCAGCGCAATCGGGCCGGATGTGACGTCATAGAGGTTACGAATGGTTGGGATTGTGTATTCAAGGTAGTCAGCGTCGAAACAGAACGCGAACTGGGCCGCCGCCGGATCGGGATCGAAGGCCTCAATTGTACGGCCATTCCTTACCACCCGCGGCAACACATCCACGGAAAGGGGCGCGTCGCGATAAGCGTTGTAGTTCGCCAGATGCCGGTCATTCTCGAGGTAAGAAACAGCGTGTTCCAGGTCGTCGGCGCAAAGCTCGCGCCAGTGTTGATAGACCTCCTCTTCGTCAGCGCCGGAGAAAATTTTGGCAAGGACTCCCGTCAGCTTGGTCTCGATCGCTTTCGCCATTGCCGCGATTTTATCGTCTGGCACCCCGATCAAACCTTCAAACCGGGGGTCGGCCATCATGGGATTGGTGAACCTGACTGAATTGCCCATCGCCTGATTTGGAAGATAGGCATGCAATAGGGGGGTCGCGACTTCCCCGACAGCTTCGTATCGGCAGAGCAACGCATCGCTGGCCTCGATGCGCTCGCGGTGGCTCATACCGATCAGTTCCGGCACGTCGTGATCGATGGGCTCGTACTCTTCGAACGCCTCGGGACGGCGCTTGGTAGGTGTGTAATCTGCATAGACCTTTGGTTCCGAGGTTTCCTTGGAGCGGTAGAATTTGCCAAGAAGCGTTGTCACACAGCCTGAATGAAACGCCTCGATCCCATGTGATCGCATCAGACGTACCGTAAACCAGTCCCGACAACCGACAGGGCCGTATGTTTTGTAAAACCGCACCGCGTCTTCGGTAAGCATGTCCGGTCGGGCGATGTGAACCGAGATGAATATCGGGCGGAAATTGTCGGGCGGCGGAAAATCGTATCGCGCAAGACCCTGTCGGTGCATGTGCCAACCAAAGCTTATGAACCAGATCCGGTTGGGATCATTCGCGTGAAGAGAGGTCCAATCGCGCCCGATCTCGATGAACCGCACGGGCTTTTCGACTTTATGGTCGATCCGACAGTGCTCTCGGGTGGTTTGAGACAAGAATTGCAGTGTGTCGGCCGCATCCCCGCTCAACGCACCTGTGAAGTTGAAGGAGGCTATCAGCCGATCGACGGCAACCGACTGAAAATAGTCACCAATGTTCTTACTTGAGTAGTCTATGTTGGAATAGGATATAAGGCCGAACGAGATCGCGTCACTTTTCGCAGGTTGTGACTGTCCCGAAAGATGCAGGTTCAGCAGTTCGGCCGAGCGGTCAAACTCAACCAACTTATGTGCCGGCAGTTCTTTGAGGCGCCCCGCTGCTTCGGCCGATGCTCTCAGCTTGTTGTAGAGAGCGATCTCTTTCATCGCCAGACTGGCGCGCATCGCGGCCGCGAAATTATGCCAAGACTGTTGCCAGCCATCATTTTCGGCGAAGATGTCGATAATGGCCGCAAGCCGCGTGGTCTTGGCGGGGTCATCGAAATCCGAGAGGGCAAAACATGCGCCCTTGATCGCATAGTGGGCGAGATCCGCATCCGACAAGTGCTCGCAGAGTTGTCCCGCGAAGATCTCGAGGCTCATGCTGGTGGCGGTGTGGAGCAGAACAAGGTCGCCTGTCGCGGCATCGAAGTGATCCCGTAGGGCAAACCCGATGGATCTTACGTATCGATGCTCGTGTTGACCCAACATGCTTTCGGCAGTCGCCATGAAAAAAGCCTTGATGTCAGACGTCTCTTTCAGTCGCATCAGCGCCCGCTCGATCGGTTTGCGCGCCCACCGTTCCTGATTAAGAGATCGCCTAAGGTCCCAAACCTTTTGCTGAGTGTTCGCCAAGGCGGTTTGGGTATTGGCTTTGACGCGTCTTACGTCTTTGAGGTCTGCAGCTTGACTGGTGTTTTCGGCTTTCAACCTCGCCACCTCGTCGCGTGCTGCCCGGACTTCTTTTTTCAAAGCGTTGATTTCGGCCAATGCCTTTTTGTGGGATGGGCTTCTAAGGGCTTTAAGATCGAAAATCTTGTTCCTACTTGTCGCGACGCGATCAGAAATTTTCATTTTTTTGATCCCTGGGCTGGCTCTGCATTGCTTCTAACCATTGGTTACGCGCCTTGCGCGAAACAGCGAGAAAAATATATTCAAAATCTGTACTATGTGGTTTCGACTTTTTGACGACCTCGACCCGCAGGTCGAACTGCTCGCACAGCACCGTGAGTTGACCGGTCGTGTGGTGATTCTTCCAGAGGCGTTTTTCACGCACCTCGGTCTCTATCATGTGATCGCCGCAAAAAACGTTGAACGAGAACACGAACAGATCAAAGGATGTCGAAACCCTGTGGATGAAGGCTTCAAGATCGTTCAAGTATTCCAGGACGCCGCTGCAGAAAGCGACCTTGGCGTCGACCAAATCGACCGTGCCCCGCGCCCAATCGTCAATGTCTATAGTTAGCACATCCGGTGCCAGAGGCTGTTGATCGACCGGGTGATACGGCCGGTCCTTCACGAAATGCCTTAGATGGCATTCTCCGGCACCGAAATCGATTATGGGGGTATTGTCGTGTGGCAGCAGCGCGTACATCCGCTCGACCCTGGTGCTCCACCGGTCATCATAGGGAATGTCGTATGTTCGCCCCACCGGTTCGTTCACATCCGGATCCTCTCGACGATCAGGTGGCCATGGACACCATCGAATACAAAGTCGTCGGTGCCGTCCGAAAAATACGCCTCAACCGCCGCGGCGCAACCCGGCCAAAAATAGACGTCGTCAATAATCACAACAGATCCGACAACAGTCCGCGGCATTATGGCCTTTAGGGTGCAAAGCGTTGGATCATACCAATCAAGGTCGATATGCGCGAAGGCAACGGGGTCGTCGATCTTAAGAGTGTCCTGAACCAGCCCCCGGTGAAACCGAAGGCAAGGGGACTTGGCCTCGCCAGCAATTGATACGATGATCTGACGTGTCAGTTCGAGTGGATCTTCCGATGTCATATGATCCATATACTTCTTGATACCGTCTTCATAAGCTGTGTCCAGGTCGTCGAAAAGCGCGCGCGCCCTTTCCCCATCGACGGCGTCTGGCGGCGGGATCTTTTCAAACACATCGTATAAATGGAGCGTGCGGTCTTGGCGCATAAGGTGTGCGATAAGGCCAGCGGCCCCCCCGCGCGCGCAACCGGCCTCGGCAAAGATACCGGGCACGCGCTTTTTTTCGACCCGTGCCACTGCTGTCGCTATCGAAACCAGTCGGCGTTTCGGGACGAATGATAGGGATTTCAGGGAGATCTTATCGATCCTGTCCAGCACGTCGTCATCGAGTAAAGCGATGTTCACCCGATCTAAATCATTACTCTGCCGATGGTTGTTCTTTAAACGAAACAAGCCCTTTGACACTTATTTTGTCATCCGGATTACCCCGAACCCAACGTTCTCGGCACGGACCGAGGGATGGGATTCAGTGATGTCGAGGGCATCGTCGCCATAACGCTCGCGGACCTCGGCCCACATTGAGCGCATCGACGCTGTGATATTGATGTCGTCCAGGATCGCATAGCGGATCGGGGTAAGCTTCGCGAATCCCTCAAGGACATCGAAAACGAATTGCTGATCCTTAAGAGCATCCACATAAAGCAAGTCGCAACCGGCCCCGTTCAGCTGCGAAACAGCCTGTTCTTGAATATCTGCATCCGCACCACTGCCAACAATTTTAGTAACGATGGGTTCTTCCGCCAGGCGCTCTTTATTGAGATCCGTGACATCCATTGTCACAAGACGGGCATCGTCGGTTTTGTCCATCCCCGCCAGAAGCGCCAGGGTGGATCCACCGAAATGAGTCCCAACCTCGATTACTTTCGACGCTTTTGTGAGGGTGCACCATCCCGCCAAGAAGTAGTAATAGGGTGATGGTGCGGTAACGAATTCTTTTTTGCCCCAACTGGCCGGACCGTAGTGGGCATCGCGGATGTCAATGCTTTGGCCAATCCGGTCGGCTGCGCTGACCATCTCGTGCAGGTCCCAAGTCGTATCGCTCACATTCATGTCGCTCGCCAGTTCTTGGTTCGATCTTGTCCGCACGGCGCATACACCGCGTTGGCCGGACACATATTGGACGATCGCGGCGATATCAATGCGATTCCACCTATGACACCAGCATCCGGTAGGCGAGCGCGCTCAACTTCCCCGATAGGTCGAATAGCCGAATGGCGAGAGGAGGAGCGGCACATGGTAGTGCGCATCCGCGTCGCTGATGCCAAAGCGGATGGGGATCTGGTCCAGGAACTGTGGGTCGTCGGACGGGGTACCAATTTGGGTCAGATAAGCGCCGACCTGGAAGATCATCTCGTAGGTACCTGTCTTGAAAGCCGTCCCCTCGAGCATTGGCGCGTCGGTGCGACCGTCGGCGTTGGTCACGGCCTCAGCTATTTTTCGATGGCTGTTGCCGGATACGCGATACAACAGAATGCCTATCCCGGCACCGGGGCATCCGCGGGCCGTGTCCAGCACATGTGTGGTGAGCTTGCCGCTGGCCATCGCGTTCCTCCAACCCCTTGGCGGGGCGTTGCAATTGGGTTTCCCTCTCGCCCTGTTAGGGCGTATAGGGGGGATGTTGCGCTGCAACCCTCCTGAAGACAAGGCCCGAGGTGCCCTTTGACCCGTTACCCGCGAGACATGCATGGCCATGGTCCAACACCGCCGGATCCGCAGTGGCCTAGGGCGGCCAAGATCGCCGTTCAGATCGTTTTGAATTACGAAGAGGGGGGTGAGAACAATATTCTGCATGGGGATGCCGCGTCCGAGGCTTTTTTGTCCGAAATCGTGGGGGCAGCCGCCTGGACCGGCCAGCGGCATTGGAACATGGAAACCATCTATGAGTACGGCGCGCGGGCCGGGTTCTGGCGGCTACACCGGCTGTTCACCGGGATGGGGATCCCGTTGACGGTTTATGGGGTTGCGACAGCGCTGGCACGCAGCCCGGCCCAAGTGGCCGGAATGCTGGAGGCTGATTGGGAGATCGCGAGCCACGGGCTGAAGTGGATCGAGTACAAGGATGTCGCGCCCGCAGATGAACGCGCGCATATGGCCGAGGCGATCCGGATCCATACCCAGGTGACCGGCACCCGTCCACTGGGGTGGTACACCGGGCGCTGTTCGATGAACACGGTCGACCTGGCGGCTGAGGAGGGGGGCTTTGCCTATGTCGCCGACAGCTACGCCGACGATCTGCCCTATTGGCATCATCACGCGGGGCGCGACCAGCTGATTGTGCCCTATACTCTGGATGCGAACGACATGCGCTTTGCCACGCCGCAGGGGTTCAACGCAGGTGATCAGTTTTTCACCTATCTGAAAGACAGCTTCGATGCGCTCTATGCCGAGGGGGTCGCGGGCGCGCCCAAGATGCTGTCGATCGGCCTGCATTGCCGCCTGATCGGGCGCCCGGGCCGGGTGATGGCGCTGCAGCGGTTCCTGGAGTATGCGCAAAGCCATGCGGATGTCTGGTTCGCCCGGCGCTTGGACATCGCCCGGCATTGGGCGGCGACACATCCGCCGCGACAGGGCGTGCGCCCTTCGCGGATGGACGGCGAGGCTTTTGTGTCGGCCTTTGGCGGTGTTTTCGAGCACTCCCCCTGGATCGCCCAGCAGGCCTTTGAGATGGAACTTGGTCCTGCGCATGACACCGCCATCGGCCTGCATGCGGTCCTGTCGCGCGCTTTCTCAGCGGCCAGCGCCGCGCGGCGGATGGAAGTGCTGAAGGCACATCCAGATCTGGCAGGCAAGCTTGCCGCCGCCCGACGCCTGACGGCCGAGAGCACGGTCGAGCAAGCCTCGGCCGGGCTGGATGCGCTGACCGATGCGGAACGGGCGCGGTTCACGGATTTGAACGCGCGCTATACCGCGAAATTCGGCTTTCCCTTCATCATAGCGGTCAAGGACCATAGCAAAACCAGCATCCTCGCGCAGTTCCAAGCCCGTCTGACCAATGACGCCGAAACCGAGTTCGCCACCGCATGCGCACAGGTCCAGCGCATTGCGTTTCATCGCCTTGCGGCCCTTTTGCCTGAATAGGAACCTTCATGTCCGCCCATACAGACCGCCAGAAACATCTGCCCGACTTCGCCCGAGACCGCGTGAACCTGGCCTCGCTGGGCCTGGGCGCCCGGGCCGTCAGCGCAACGGACGAGTTTTTCGCGCCGCTCGAGCGCATGCTGCAGGACAGCGACCCGGTGTTTGTTGAGGGCAAGTTCGACGCACATGGCAAGTGGATGGACGGTTGGGAGACGCGCCGCCGTCGCGATGCAGGACACGATCACGCGGTTGTGGCCCTCGCCACCCGAGGGCGGATTGATGGGTTCGGGATCGAGACCACGCATTTCACCGGCAATTATGCGCCCGCTGTTCGGATCGAGGCGACCGTGAGCGACACGGATCCAGACGGCAACGATCAGACCGAATGGACCCAAATCCTGCCCACCCAGGGTTTGGGCGCGGATGCAACGCATTTCTTCGAATGCGACAACCAGGCCAGCTGGACCCATCTGCGGGTGCACATTTATCCCGATGGTGGTGTCGCTCGGCTGCGGGCCTATGGCATGCCCGCGATCGGGCAGGCGCAGGCCGAGGGGGCGCTGGACCTGGCTGCGGCGCTGAACGGCGGGCGGATCCTGGCGATGTCGGATGCGCATTACGGCGACTACCAACGCTTGCTGGCACCAGGCCGGGGCGAGAATATGGGCGATGGTTGGGAGACCCGCCGCTTGCGCGAACCAGGCCACGATTGGGCTATCATCGCGCTGGGCGCGCGCGGGACCATCGACCGCGCATTGGTGGATACCACCTATTTCAAGGGGAATTTTCCTGACAGCTGCTCGATCCAGGCGGCGGATCTGAGCGATATGGACGACCGCCTCACCGATGCCATCGTCAACGCGGCGATGTTTTGGCCGGAATTGATGAGCCAGCGCAAACTGAACGCCGACGCCGAACACCCTTTTGCCGATCTGACCGACATCGGCCCGGTCACCCACGTCCGTCTGAACATCTTTCCCGACGGTGGGATCAGCCGATTGCGGTTGTTTGGCCGATTGGCATGACCGCCACGGTTCGCACCCAACCCCTTACGACCGGGGTCTTCGCCCCCTTTGGCGATGTGATCGAGGTGCCGGATGCGTCCGGGATCACGATCAACCAAGGCAACTGCCAACGCTATCACGATCTGGCGCAGCTGGCTTTTTTTGAGGGGGGGCAGGCCGGGATCAGCCTGTTCGATGCCCGCCCTAGGCGCTTTCCCTATACGCTGGATCTGCTGGAGCGCCATCCGCTGGGCGCGCAAGCGTTCCTGCCCATGACGCAGGCCCCTTTTTTGGTGATTGTCGCGCCCGAGCAACACGGGATACCTGGCACGCCGCTGGCATTTCTGACGGCACCCGGCCAGGGCGTGAACTACCATCCCGGCACCTGGCACGGGGTGCTGACGCCTTTGGCGGCGCCCGGTCTGTTCGCGGTTGTCGACCGTATTGGCGCGGGCGACAATCTTGAGGAGTATTGGCTGCCCGAACCGGTGACGATACTTGCTGACGAGGCCCTCGCCCCCATTGACAGCACTGGGTAATCCCCCGACACTCCGCCAACCGCACCCAGATGCGGCTGTTGGAATACTAGGGAGGATAGGATGCACAAACATCTGCTGTCAGCCGCTGCGGCGCTGGCAATCATAAGCGCGTCGCCCATGGCGATGGCCGACGAGGCCGCCGCGCAAAAATGGATCGACGAGGAGTTTCAGCCCTCGACCCTGAGCAAAGATGAACAAATGGCCGAGATGAAGTGGTTCATCGACGCGGCCGCCCCGTTCAGCGGGATGGAGATCAACGTGCTGTCCGAGGGGATCCCCACGCACAGCTACGAGTCCGAGACGCTGACCAAGGCGTTTGAGGAGATCACCGGCATCAAGGTGAACCACCAGATCCTGGGCGAGGGCGAGGTCGTGCAGGCCGTGCAAACCCAGATGCAGACCAAGCGCAACCTCTATGACGCCTATGTCAATGACAGCGACCTGATCGGCACCCACTCGCGCCTGCAGCTGGCCTATAACCTGACCGAGATGATGGCGGGCGATTTCGCCGATGTGACCAGCCCGACGCTGGATCTGGACGACTTCATGGGTCTGCAGTTCACGACTGGACCCGATGGTAACCTCTATCAGTTGCCGGATCAGCAGTTCGCGAACCTCTATTGGTTCCGCAAGGACTGGTTCGACGATGAGGCCAACAAGACGGCGTTCAAAGAGAAGTACGGCTATGACCTGGGCGTGCCCGTCAACTGGTCGGCCTACGAGGATATCGCCGAGTTCTTCTCGAAGGACGTGCAGACCATCGACGGCGTGACTGTCTATGGCCATATGGACTACGGCAAGCGCGCACCCGATCTGGGCTGGCGCATGACCGACGCCTGGCTGTCGATGGCTGGTGCCGGCGATGTGGGCGAGCCCAACGGCATTCCCGTCGATGAATGGGGCATCCGCATGGAAGCCGGGACCTGTAACCCCGTTGGGGCCAGCGTGTCGCGCGGTGGGGCCGCCAACGGCCCGGCGGCGGTTTATGCGATCCGCAAATGGGACGAGTGGCTGCGGAACTATGCGCCGCCTGCCGCGGCCAGCTATGACTTCTATCAGTCGCTGCCCGCACTTTCCCAACGCAACGTGGCACAGCAGATCTTCTGGTACACAGCCTTTACCGCCGACATGGTCAAGCCCAAGTCCGAGGGCAACAACACCGTGGACGACGAGGGCACGCCGCTGTGGCGGATGGCGCCCAGCCCGCACGGCCCCTATTGGACCGAAGGCCAGAAGGTCGGCTATCAGGACGTGGGCTCGTGGACGATCCTGAACTCCACGCCTGTGGATCGCGCCAAGGCAGCGTGGCTCTACGCGCAGTTTGTCACCTCCAAGACGGTGGATGTGCGCAAGTCCCATGTGGGTCTGACCTTCATCCGCGACAGCTCGGTCAACCACGAAAGCTTCACCGAGCGTGCGCCCAAGCTTGGTGGTCTGGTTGAGTTCTACCGCTCGCCCGACCGGGTGGCTTGGTCACCAACTGGCATCAACGTGCCGGACTACCCCAAGCTGGCCCAGATCTGGTGGCAGCAGATCGGTGACGTGAACTCAGGTGCGTTCAGCCCGCAAGAGGCGATGGATCGTCTGGCCGAGGAGATGGATATCACCATGGCCCGCATGCAGCAGGCTGACGAGGCGGCGAATGTCTATGGCGGCTGCGGTCCGCGTCTGAACGACGAGCAGGATGCCGAATACTGGCTGTCCCAGCCCGGTGCCCCCAAGGCCAAGCTCGAAAACGAGAAGCCGCAGGGTCAGACCGTCAACTACGATGATCTGGTGGCCCGCTGGGCCGCGCAGTAAGCGTTTAATACTTGCCGGGGCCCCTTATGCCGGGCCCCGGCACCCCTGTAAGGGAAAACCCTCACATGAGCCTAGAACTCCGCTCCGTGACCAAACGTGTTGGCGTGGAGATGCATGTCCATGAGACGTCGCTGGCCCTTGAGCCCGGTGGTTTCAACGTGCTGCTAGGCGCGACCAACGCCGGGAAAAGCAGCCTGATCCGCCTGATGTCCGGCCTTGAAAAGCCCACCAGCGGCACGGTCTGGATGGACGGCCAGAATGTCACCGGCATGAGCCCACAGAAACGCAACATCAGCCTGGTGCACCAGTTCTTCGTCAACTACCCGCATTTGAGCGTATTCGAGAACATCGCCTCGCCGCTCAGGGTCGCAGGCGTGCCGAAGTCGGAGATCGCCGGCCGCGTCGAGGAAGCCGCCGATATCCTGCAACTGCGCCCAATGCTGAACCGCCGCCCGCAAGAACTGTCAGGCGGGCAGCAGCAGCGCACGGCACTGGCCCGTGCGATTGTCAAAGAAAGTAAGGCGGTGTTCCTGGACGAACCCTTGGCCAACCTGGACTACAAGCTGCGCGAAGAGTTGCGCGACCAACTGCCCGACCTGTTCGCGGGGCGGGGCGCGATCGTCGTCTATGCCACCTCGGAACCCTCGGAGGCGCTGCTTTTGGGGGGCCATACGGCCCTGGTGCACGAGGGGCGGATCACCCAGTTCGGTCCCACCGCCCAGGCCTACCGAACCCCCGGAAACCTCGCCTCGGCGCAGGTCTTCTCGGATCCACCGATCAACGTAGCACCGGTGACCAAGGAAGGGGATCGCTTCCGCCTGAACGGCGCTGTCAGTTGGGCCGCCACTGGCGATGCCGCAGGGTTGGCCGACGGCCCCTACACCGTTGGCATCCGCCCGCATCACGTAACCCCGACCCCACCCCGCGACCCTGCTGTGCCTGTTACTGGCATGGTGTTGATCACCGAGTTGAGTGGTTCGGAAAGCGTGGCCCATTTCGCGCTTGGCGATCAGAACTGGGTTTCGCTTTCGGCTGGCGTGCACCCCTATACGCTGGGCCAGGCGCATGAGTTCCATATGATCCCGCAGGCTTGCCTGTACTTCGCCCCAGACGGCGCCCTGGCCGCAAAGGGGACCGCCCATGGCTAAGATCACGCTTCAGGACCTGCGTCACAGCTATATGCCCAACCCGGCGGGCCCGCAGGACTACGCGCTCAAGCAGATCGACCTCGACTGGACCGATGGTGGCGCCTATGCGCTGCTGGGGCCTTCGGGCTGCGGCAAATCCACCTTGCTGAACATCATCTCTGGGCTACTAGTGCCCAGTCAGGGTAAGGTCTTGTTCGATGGCAAGGACGTCACCCATCTGCCGCCCGATCAACGCAACATCGCGCAGGTTTTTCAGTTCCCAGTCATCTACGACACGATGACCGTCTACGACAATCTGGCCTTCCCGCTGCGCAATCGCGGCGTCGCGGCTCAGCGCGTGGACGCACGGGTTCGCGAGATCGCGGTAATGCTTGAACTGGACGATGTGCTGAAAAGGCGCGCGGCGGGTCTGACCCCTGACGCCAAACAAAAGATCTCGATGGGCCGGGGCCTGGTGCGCGACGACGTCAACGTGGTGATGTTCGACGAGCCGCTGACGGTGATCGACCCAGCACTGAAGTGGAAACTGCGTTCCAAGCTAAAGGAGCTCCACCAAAAGGTCGCGGTCACGATGATCTATGTGACCCACGACCAGACCGAGGCGCTGACCTTTGCCGATCAGGTCGTGGTCATGCAGGATGGCGAAGTTGTTCAGATCGGTACGCCTGTCGAGCTGTTCGAGCGCCCCGCCCATACCTTCGTGGGCCATTTCATCGGCTCACCCGGCATGAATGTGCTGCCGTGCGAGATGCGCGACGGCGCTGCCTTCTTTCAGGGCGCTCCTGTCTCCCTGGCGGGCCCGACCAAAGCGACCACCGGCCGGACCGAACTGGGGATCCGCCCTGAATATGTCACGCTGGCCGACGCTGGCATCCCCGCCACCGTCCACAAAGCGGCTGACCTGGGCCGCCATATGGTGGTCGAGGCCCGCGCTGGCGATCACACAATTAACGCCGTGGTCGAGGACACCGCCCCCGCCCAGGGCGACACCGTCCACCTGGCTTTTGCCCAGAACCAAACCCGCGTCTACACCGATGGCTGGCTGACGACCGAGGACGCGTCATGACCCTCACTTTGTTCCACAAATATCCCGGGGAGCGCGAGGGGCTGGCCCCTCGCTCCGCCCTCAACGCCCAGGACGACATATGAAAACCGTCAACCAACGCGCCTGGTTCTTCGTCCTGCCGGTCTTGCTGCTGGTCGCCTTTAACGCGCTTGTCCCACTCATGACTGTGGTCAATTATTCGGTGCAAGAGACCTTTGGCGACAACCTTTTCTTCTGGCACGGCGTTGGCTGGTTCGAGGATGTTCTACGGTCGGAACGCTTCCACGCCGCCTTGGGGCGGCAGTTGCTGTTTACTTTCCTCATCCTGATCATCGAGGTTCCCCTAGGCGTCGCCATCGCGCTTGCCATGCCACGCAAGGGCTTCTGGGTGCCTGTCTGTCTGGTGCTGATGGCCCTGCCGCTGTTGATCCCCTGGAATGTCGTCGGCGCGATGTGGAACATCTTTACCCTGCCCGACATCGGCCTGGCCGGATACACGCTGAACGAGGTGCTGGGCATCAACTATAACATGACCCAAAGCCCCCTGGCGGCCTGGATCACCATCATCGTGATGGATGTCTGGCACTGGACCTCGCTGGTGGTGCTTTTGGCCTATGCCGGGCTGATCTCGATCCCTGACGCCTATTACCAGGCGGCCAAAATCGACGGTGCGTCCAACTGGTCGGTCTTTCGCTATATCCAACTGCCCAAGATGAAACGGGTGCTGACCATCGCGATTCTGCTGCGCTTCATGGACAGTTTCAACATTTATACCGAGGTTTTCGTTCTCACCGGCGGCGGTCCTGGAAACTCAACAACTCTGCTCTCCATCGACCTGGTCAAAACCGCGCTGGGCCAGTTTGACCTGGGCCCCGCCGCCGCGATGAGCTTGATCTATTTCCTGGTCACCTTGCTGGTCAGCTGGGTCTTCTACACAGTTATGACAAAGGACGAACCATGAGCCGCCATCCCGCAGATGCCCTGATCGCCCTGACCAGCTGCGGCTATCGGCGCACGCGCCTGGTGATCTATGCGCTAGCGGGCCTGGCCTCGGCCGGGATGGTCTGGCTTGAGAAAGGCATGCTCACATGAAACTCCGCGCGCTGGTGCCGATCCTTTACATCCTGTTTCTGCTGCTGCCGATCTATTGGCTGGTCGCGATGAGCTTCAAGACCACGAACGAGATCCTGGGCGGGTTCAGCCTGTTCCCCCAGGTTTGGACACTGGAAAACTACAAGGTGATCTTCACCGATCCGACCTGGTATTGGGGCTATATCAACTCGATCCTCTACGTGTCGATCAACACGGTGATCTCACTGGCGGTGGCCCTGCCCGCCGCCTATGCGTTTTCGCGCTACACTTTCCTGGGCGATAAACACCTGTTCTTCTGGCTGCTTACCAACCGTATGGCCCCGGCGGCGGTTTTTGCCCTGCCGTTTTTCCAACTATACTCAGCAGTAGGTTTGTTCGACACCCATCTGGCCGTGGCCCTGGCGCACTGCCTGTTCAACATCCCGCTGGCCGTCTGGATCCTTGAGGGCTTCATGTCCGGCGTCCCCAAGGAGTTGGACGAAACGGCCTATGTCGACGGCTACTCCTTCCCGCGCTTCTTCACCCAAATATTCGTCCCGACCATCAAGGCGGGCATCGGCGTCGCTGCCTTCTTCTGCTTCATGTTTTCCTGGGTCGAGTTGCTGCTGGCCAAGACCCTGACGGCGGTCGAGGCGAAGCCCATCGCCGCGACCATGACCCGCACCGCCTCAAGCGCCGGTTACGAGCTGGGTCTGCTGGCCGCCGCTGGGGTGCTGACGATCATTCCAGGTGCGATCGTGATCTATTTCGTGCGCAACTACATCGCCAAGGGCTTTGCCCTGGGGAGGGTTTGAGATGCGCTGGACGATCGCACTTTCACTGATGGCAGGCCCCGCCTGGGCCCAACAGGCGGGCTGGGGGAATGTCGGCAAAGCACAGGAGGAGAAAGGCTTCTCCTGGACCGACCCTATGTTCTCGGGGTTTTGGATGGCGTGGACGCCCGCGACGCTGGCGTTCTTTGTCTTCATCTTCGCCGCCATCGCGGTCATGGGCCTGCTGGAATGGCGCCGCCCCGGTGGCGCCCCACGCGACGGCATTCTGGGGCTGGCCACAACCCGTGGCGACCGCCTGTTTATCTGGCTTCTGGGCTCGGCCTATATCTTTCTGGCCTGGCTGGGGTTGGTCGGAACGCCGCTTTGGGTGCCACTAGGCTTGGCAATTGCCTGGGGCGCGTTCTGTTTCTGGAAAGTGTGACCCTTTGGTGGGATAGGCACTAAATCCGTCCTATAGCGTTTCGGCTTTAATCGGCACGGCGGATGGTTTGACCTGGCTGTCCAACCCGGATACGCAACACATCAATAGACCCCAGCTAAGCGAGCGCCCACATGACCAACCCCTCCCTCCTTATTCTGCCCGGCGATGGCATTGGCCCTGAAGTGATGACCGAGGTGCGCAAGGTCATCGCTTGGTGCGGCACGGCCCATGGGCTGAATTTTGAGGTTAGCGAGGATCTGGTGGGTGGCGCTGCCTATGACGCCCATGGCACACCCCTGGCCGACGCCACGATGGCCCACGCGCAGGAGGTCGATGCGGTGTTGCTGGGCGCTGTGGGGGGCCCGCAATACGATGATCTGGATTTCAGCATAAAGCCCGAGCGCGGCCTGCTGCGTCTGCGCAAAGAGATGGACCTGTTTGCCAACCTGCGCCCCGCACAGTGCTTTGATGCACTGGCCGATTTCAGCAGCCTGAAGAAGGATGTGGTGGCTGGTTTGGACATCATGATCGTACGCGAGTTGACCTCGGGTGTTTACTTCGGCGAACCGCGCGGGATCATCCACGAGGGCAACGAGCGGGTGGGGATCAACACCCAGCGCTATACGGAAAGCGAGATCGAGCGGGTCGCGCGTTCCGCCTTTCAGCTGGCGCGGAAGCGGTCGAACAAATTGTGCTCGATGGAAAAAGCCAACGTCATGGAGTCGGGCGTTCTGTGGCGCGAAGAAGTCACCAAGCTCGCCCCCGAATATCCGGACGTGGAACTCAGCCATATGTACGCCGACAACTGCGCGATGCAGCTCGTGCGGGCGCCAAAACAGTTCGACGTGATCGTCACCGACAACCTGTTTGGCGATATCCTTTCCGACTGTGCCGCCATGCTCACCGGGTCGCTCGGAATGTTGCCTTCTGCCTCTCTCGGTGCTGAGGACGAGAACAAGAAACGCAAAGCCATGTACGAACCCGTCC